>NZ_JASGDQ010000012.1:0-39009 GCF_047607185.1 Nocardioides sp.
CCTTCTTGCCGGTGGCGCTCAGCACGCCGGCGGGGTTGACCGTGACGGTCAGCACCACGGCGGCCTTCTTCGGCTTCTTCGACACCTTGCCGACCGTCAGGGTCGCCGGCTCGGCAGCGTCCGAGGCGATCGCAACGGTCGTCGGCACGCCGGCCGAGTTCACCGTGGTCAGGCCGGTGACCGTGACGCTCGCGCTACCGGCCTTGAGCGCCTTGAACGTCAGCGTCGTCAAGGTGGTCTCGCCCTCCGCCGCCGGGGAACTGCCCAGCTTGGTGTGGGTCACCGTGACGCTGCCGGTGCTGCTGGTGGTGTAGCTGGTTCCGGTGGTTCCCGCCGGGCCGGTGGAGACCAGTTCCACCGCCGAGGGGTCGAAGCCGAGCGAGAGCCGGTAGGCGTAGAGATCGGCGGCGGACTGGCTGACCGTCACCGTGAAGGTCTCGCCGGCGGCGGGCGTTGTGCTCGGGCCGGTGACGCTCACCGCGCCGTTGCCCGGGGCGTCGGTGTCGGTGCCCGGACCGGCCACGACGTCGCCGTCCAGCGCCGGGTAGAGCGCCGGCGTGGTGCGGTGCTGGGTCTCCTGCTCGAAGGAGTAGGCGATGGCGAGCAGGTCGCCCTCGGCGTAGTCGCGGCCGAGGAACTCCAGGTTGACGCCCGCACCCGGCAGCGTCTCGTCGGCGGTGGTCTGACCCATCGGCACGGTGATCGCGGGCATACCAGTGTTAGGGCTGAGCCGCATGTTCTGGGCATAGCTGCTGTACGGCAGGCCGGTCGGATAGATCAGCGCGTCGAGGTCCTCGGTGTCGAGGAGGTCGGTGATGTACGCCTGGCCGTTGCGCAGCACCGTGGTGTGCGTCCCGGGCGCGTCCTCGGTGCCGATCCAGGCGTCGTACGTCTCCTGGGTGATGGCGTCCCGCGCGGCATAGACGCTCGCGTACGACGGCGTGTAGCGGCCCGAGGCGAGGATCTCGGACAACGAGCGGTACTCCACGTCGGAGTCGAGGTGGCTCTCGATGTAGAGGTTGAGGTCGTGCTTGAACTCGTTGGTGCTGCCGCTGCTCTCGGCGAGGATCTGGGTGGCGGTGATGCCGGTGTCCGGGTCGGCGGACAGCGTGGTGGGGTCGATCTCCTCGACCGTCGCGCCGGCGGCCTCGAGGTCGGCGACGGCGTCGAGGAAGATCCGGCGCGCGGCCTGCTGGGCGTCGGTGCCCGAGGCCGGGGGCACCATCGAGGTGAGATAGGCGAAGTGCTTGCCCGCCAGCGCGTCGGGGTCCAGGTAGCTGGTGTAGGACTCCGGCAGGTAGCCGTCGGTCTCGGCTGTCGCCGAGTCGGCGTCGTCGGTGCCCGCGACCGCGTCCAGGGCGATCGCGATGTCGCTGACCGAGCGCGCCATCGGGCCGCCGGTGTCCTGGCTCAGCGCCAGCGGGATGATGCCCTCGCGGCTGGTCAGGCCGACGGTCGGACGCAGGCCGACCAGTTGGTTGTAGCTCGACGGCACCCGGATGGAGCCACCGGTGTCGGTGCCGAAGCCGATGCCGCCGAGGTTGGCGGAGATCGCGGCACCGGTGCCGCCGCTGGAGCCGCCGGCGGTATTGGCGGTGTTGTAGGGGCTGGCGACGTACAGGCTCTGGCCGGCCTCCGAGAGCGCGCTGAACTGGGAGGTGAAGCCGTAGGCGAACTCGTCCATGCTGGCCTTGCCGAGGATGATGGCGCCGGCCTCGCGCAGGCCCGCGGTCATCGTGGCGTCGTCGGTCGTCTGGTTGTCGACCCAGCAGCCGCAGCCGGCCGAGGTCGGCATGTCCTCGGTGTCGTAGTTGTCCTTGAGCAGCACCGGGATGCCGTCCAGCATGCTGCGAGGCCCACCGTTGGCGGCCCGGGCGGCGTCGCTCTCGGCAGCGGCTTCGAGGGCCACGTCGCTGGTCGAGATGATCGAGTTGAGCGCCCGGCCACCAGTGGACTGGTCGACCACGGTCTTGTCGTAGGCGGCGATCCGGTCGAGGTAGTCCTGAGTGAGCTGCACCGAGGTGATGACACCGGCGTTCATCGCCTTCTGCATCTCCAGCGCACCGGCCTCGATCAGCTCGAACGTGCCGTCGTCGTAGATGACCCGCTGGGCCAGGTCGGCCAGGTCGCCGACCGAGATGGTGCTGTCGCCGTCGAGGTCGGCGGCCGAGACGTCGGCCCAGCCGGCGTCGGCGCTGGTCCGGCCGATGGCAGCGGCCAGCAGGTCGAGGTCGGCCTGGGTGATCTGGCTGTCGCCGGTCAGGTCGCCCTCGGTGTAGTAGGGCTCCAGGAACAGGGCGCCGGTGGGGTCGGCGGCCGCCGTCGCGGTGGGCGACCCGGTCAGGGCGAGTCCGCCGGCGCCGAGGGTCAGGGCGACCGTCGCACCGAGGGCGCGGGTCTTGATTCGTCTCACGTGTTGCTCTCTTCTCGTGGCTTGCTCTTCATGACTGCCGGGCGCGGAGGGTGCCGCAACGTCGAGACACCTGCGCGACCGGCCGAGACGGGCAGCGGGCTGGGCTCGGTCGAGCCCAGCCCGCTGAGGGGGCTACTTCTTCTTCTTGATCACGATCTTCTTGGTGGTCGTGACCACCTCACCGGTGGTGCTGGTGAAGGTGAGGGTGATCGGCACCTTGACCTTGTGCTTGCGGTTGAGGGCCTTGCGGGCGGCCCGCTTGAGCTTGACCCGCAGCTTGACGGTGCCGGGTCCGGCGGTGGTGGTGACGGTGCGGACCTTCTTGCCGGTGGCGCTCAGCACGCCGGCGGGGTTGACCGTGACGGTCAGCACCACGGCGGCCTTCTTCGGCTTCTTCGACACCTTGCCGACCGTCAGGGTCGCCGACGACGAGGCCGCCGACAGCGCCGCCACCGAGACGGTCACCGTCGCCGAGGTCGTCCGCTGACCGGCGGAGTCGGTCACGATCGCACTGAGGGTGACCGACTTGCCGGCGTACTCCGCGCTCGGCGTCCACGAGAAGGAGTACGGCGCCGAGACGTCCGAGCCGACCGACGACCCGTCCACCAGCAGCTCGGCGGCGGCGACCGCGAAGTCGTCCCGCGCCCCGATCAGCGGGCTGATCGACTGGCCGACGCTCACCTGCGTGCCGGTGCCGGGGTCGATCACCGCCGCCGTCGGAGCGTTGTCGGTGACCGTGCCGACGGTGGTGGGCACGGTCGTCGGCTCCGAGGCGACCTGGCTCTGGATCGTCACCGAACCGTCGCCGGAGATCGCCTCGAGTCCGGTGTCGGGGTCGGCGGGGCCGCCGGAGACCGGTGTGCCGGTGCCCAGGTAGCTGCCGGTGACCACGAACGGTGCGTCCGAGCGGACCGCGGAGTTGTCGGCGTTGGCGTTGTAGGCGGCGAACCCGTTGCCGGTGAGGACGTCGCCCGAAGCGGTCAGCGCCCCGGTCGTCTCCGTGCCGGCGTCGGTCAGCAGGATGCCGTAGGACAGCGAGGGGTCGGCCTTGTAGTAGTTGCCGGTGATCCTGCTGTCGTTCACGAAACCGGTCATGCCGCCGGTGAAGGCGATGCCGGTCTGGGCGTAGAGGCTGTTGGGCTTGCCCTTGACGACCGTGTCGGTGACGTAGCCGTTCTGGATGATGCCGGTGCGCACCGCGTTGTCGGTGGAGCCGTCGGTGCCGCGGGCGCCGTCGAACAGGATGCCGCCGGACTGGTAGCCCTTCACGACGCTGTCGGTGACGGTGACCTCGCTCTCCACGGTGCCGGTGCCGGAGCCCTGGATCAGACCGGTCTTGACGATGCCCCAGCCGTGCGGGCTCTCCTCCAGTTCGTCGGCGGTCTGCGCGACCTTCATCGGGCCGACGACGCTCTCGGAGACCCGTCCGGCCGCGCCGAAGAAGGCGATGCCTGCCTCGGCGTAGGTCTCGCCCGCCGTCACCGTGACACCTGAGATGTCGACGAACATCTCGTTGGTGTCGGTGGACCCCAGCGACTGCCGCGAGACGGTGATGACATTGCCGCCGCCGTCACGCAGGTAGGGCTCCACGCCGGCGAGGGTGTCGAGCGACTGGTCCGGCATGATGGTGACCTTGTCGGCCCCCGCCCCCTTGATTTTGAGCGGCTTGGTGATCGTCAGGCCGTTCATGGCCCCGGTCGCTACCGGGTTCGAGGCGTGGTAGACCGGCGTCGAGGACTCCTCGTAGACGCCGTCGCACACCACGATGGTGTCCCACGGCGAGGCATAGTCGACGGCCTTCTGGACCGAGGTGAAGTTGGCGTTGGGGCACTGCTCCTTGTCGTCGTCGACTACCCAGGTGGTGTTGTCGTAGGCGTCGCCGACCTGGTCGTTGAGCTTCACGTTGCCCGCGGTGTTGTCGTAGGAGGCCAACACCTCGGCCGGATCGGGCCCGGAGGTGACCGCGCCGAAGCCAGCGCCGTTCGCCTGGTAGCCGTCGGAGAGGATCAGGTCGTCGCTGGTCGACTCCTGGAACCGCACGTCGGCCAGCTGGATCGAGCCCGAGGACGGCGTACCCTCCTCGCCGAAGCGCAGTTGCACCGAGGCCAGCGAGCTGAGGTCCACGCCCTGGGCCGAGAACTCGCTGAGCGGGACGCGGATCTGGTCGAGCACGATGTGGGTCCGCGTCGTCTGGGTGCCGGTCGACATGTGCAGGGCGTTGCCCCAGCGCTCGTCCCCGGCATGCACGGTCGCCTCGTGACCGGCGGTGTCGGTCAGCGCGATGATGAAGTCCTGGGTGGTCGTCTCCGGGTCGTAGGAGACGGGCAGCTGGTCGCCCGCCTCGTCGAGCCGGTCGGCGTCCGCGCCCGGGTTGCGGAGGTCGAAGAAGTTGACGTCCGCGCCCATCGCCAGCGCCTTCAGGGAGCTCATGTCCTTGTCGGCGGCGGGAATCTGTGCCGTGAGCTCGGCGGTCTGTCCCTCTTCCCAGGCCAGCGCGAGCTGACGGCCATAGGAATGGTTGACCGGCGAGTTCTCCCGGGTGCCGTTCTGGCCGCCGAGCTCGGCCTTGCCCGGCAGCGGGCAGGCCTTAGCGGCGGTGGGCTGGGTGCTCTTGCCGAGCTGGGCGGGTGCGAAGTCGTCGGGCTCGGGGTTACACCAGTCGTAGCCGCCCTTGGTCTCTGCCGGCAGGTCGACCCCGCCGTTGTCGACATAGGGATAGGCGAAGCCGCTGCCGGACAGCGAGCCGCCGAGCGCGTTGAGGGTGAGTGGGTTCTCCACCTCGGGCCGGATCACGTCCACGCGCTCCTCCGAGCCGGGGAAGTAGCTGGTCGAGACCCGCTCCGCACAGTCGATCCGGGTGCCGGACTCGCTGGTGGGGCAGGCCGATTCGGGGATCTGCAGGTGGGACTCGGTGTCGGAGAGCTCACCGGTCATGTAGGGCTCGAAGGCGCCCTCGCCGCCGACATAGCGGCGGAAGAAGGCGGCCATGGTCGCCAGCCCGATCTTCTCCTGGTCTCCCATCCGGGCGACGTCCCCCGAGATCTTGGTGTTCACCTCGGGGTTGTAGGTGTCGGAGTTGTCCAGGGTGTAGGTCTGGTCCGGGTCGTCGTAGTCCGCGGCACCGGACAGGCGCAGGTTGTGCGGCTGGACGTTGTCGCTGTTGGTCGGCTCGGAGTTGCCGCAGGCGGCGTCGGCGACGGTGCCGCCGTCCTGGCCGTCGGCGAACCACACGGTGTTGTACCAGTTGTGGATCGCACCCAGTTGCGAGGACTGGATCCGCGGGAACGGGTTGTCGGCGTCGACATACTGGCTGCGCTCGTAGAACCGGGCCCCCTGCAAGTTAGACACGTCGCCGTCACAGAACGGCAGGATGGTCATATAGGGCACGCCGGAGGGCGCCTTGCGCTCGTAGTCGACAGGCGCCAGCGAGATGACGCCACGCAACGGGTAGCGGGGGCCGTCGGTGCGGATCCGGTTGTAGTCGACGAAGCTGGTGACGGCGTCGCCGCCGCGGGAGTGGCCCATCAGGCCGATCCGGGTCATGTCCAGCTTGCCGACCAGGGTGGTGCCGATGGTGGTGTGCTCGTCGTCTGCCAGGCCGCCCTCCTCGTTGGCGGCGCTGAGCGCGTCGAGGGCCGCGGCGATCAGCTTGCGGCGCTGGTGCATACCCTTCCCCTTGGCGCTGTCCTGCCGCATCATCAGCTGGTCCTGTGACAGCGAGAAGGTGGTGTAGCCCCAGGTGGCGAGGTTCTCGGCCAGGTAGGCATAGCCGGCCTCGTTGCGCTTGTAGGTGGTGCAGGTCGCGGTGGTGCTGTCCTGGCCGGCGTCACAGGAGCTGTGGTTTCCGTGCACCAGCAGCAGCAGCGGCGAGGGGTCGGTGCGGGTCTGGGGCATGTAGAGCTGGCCGCGGATCTCCAGCTCTTCGGCAGCCTGCGAGGTGCCGGCGTCGGGGGCGGCGCCGGCGGAGTTGGGCTCTTGGAGGGCGGCGAGGCCGAGCTTGACCTCCTGGATCACCGAGAACCCGGCGGTGCCGCGCTCCATCGGATCGGGCAGCTGGGTCGTGGTGGCTCCCGTCGGGACCACCGCGTGCGCCGCTGGGTCGGTGGGTGCCAGCGGCACCGCCAACGCGGCGATGAGCGGCACGAGCGCCAGCCGGAGCCGGCGCACGGAGAGAGGTTGTCTCACTGGTTCTCCTGCATCCTGGTGGTGTCGCCGCCCTGGGTTGCCGGCGAGCGTGATGACGCTAGGTGGGTGCCGTTTCCGACCTCGGGCTCCGACGTTTCGTCCAGGTGACCTTGGCGAGTCAGGGGTCACGATCCGATGACTTCAAATGAGACTCGCTCGCCTTTCGGGACTTCTCGAGGGGCCGATAGGGACTTCTCGAGGGGCGGATCGGGACTTCTCGAGGGGCCGATAGGGACCTCTCGGCGGCGAGGAATCGTCGTACGACGACGTGAGCCCGTAGTCTTGACGCAGCGGCCCGCCCAGTCTTGCCTCGTGGCCGCACCTCATCGCCAGGTCTTCGCGACCTGGCCCGAGGCCGGAACATCCGGCCCCGTCCGGCTCGGCCGGGCGGTCCTGGCGAGACATGCCAGATGTGAGAGCACCTCTTGTCTACGAAGACCTTCGCCGATCTCGGCGTGCCCGCCGACCTCGCCACCGTCCTGCGCGAGCGCGGCATCACCACCCCCACCCCGATCCAGGCGGCGACGCTGCCCGACAGCCTCGCCGGCCGTGACGTGCTCGGCCGCGGCCGCACTGGATCCGGGAAGACCTATGCCTTCCTCCTCCCGCTGGTCGCCCGGCTGGCCGGCGGCCGCCCTGCTGCCGCCCGCAAGCCCCGTGCCCTCGTGCTGGCCCCGACCCGTGAGCTGGTCGGCCAGATCAAGGAGTCCCTCGACCCGCTGGCCCGCGCCGCCGGCCTCACCGTCCAGACCATCTTCGGCGGGGTCGGCCAGATCCCCCAGGTCGCCGGGCTGCGCACCGGCGCCGACATCGTGCTCGCCTGTCCCGGCCGGCTGGAGGACCTCATCGGGCAGGGTCACGCCGATCTCTCGGCCGTCGAGATCACCATCCTCGACGAGGCCGATCACATGGCCGACCTCGGCTTCCTGCCCGGCGTCAAGCGACTACTGGCCCGCACTCCCAAGGCCGGTCAGCGGCTGCTCTTCAGCGCCACGCTCGACAACGGCGTCAACGTGCTGGTCAAGCAGTTCCTGACCAACCCGGTGACCCACGAGGCCGACTCGGCGCAGTCGCCGGTCGCCACCATGGACCACCACGTGCTGCACCTGGCCCGCGACCAGCGGGTGCCGGTGCTCACCGACCTGGTCTCCGCGCCCGGCCGCACCGTCGTCTTCACCCGCACCAAGCACGGCGCCAAGGCGTTGGCCCGCCAGCTCAACAAGGTCGGCGTGCCCGCGGTCGAGCTGCACGGCAACCTCTCCCAGGGCGCTCGGACCCGCAATATGGACGCCTTCCACGCCGGCAAGGCGACCACCCTGGTCGCCACCGACATCGCCGCCCGCGGCATCCACGTCGACGACGTGACCCTGGTAGTCCACGCCGACCCGCCGGCCGAGCACAAGGCCTACCTGCACCGCTCCGGCCGCACCGCCCGCGCCGGTGCCGCCGGCACCGTCGTCACGCTGATGACCGATGACCAGGTCAAGGACGTCCGCGACCTGACCCGGGCGGCCGGCATCAGGCCGACGATCACCCGGGTCGACGGCCCCCGTCACCCGGTCCTGGTCGAGCTCGCTCCCGGTGAGCGGACGTTGCCGGGCGGCTTCGTGGCCGAGGTGGTCCAGCCGGCTCGCCAGCCCACCGGCGAGCGGATCAGCACGCGCAAGAGCCGCCCCGGCAGCCGGGCTCGCAAGCGGCAGGCCGGCCAGCCGGCCGAGGGCCAGCGTCAGGGTCAGCAGCGTCAGGGTCAGCAGCGTCAGGCCGAGTCGAGCGGGCAGCCGTCGAAGAGCCAGCGCTCCGGTGGCCGCCGGAGCCGCTCGCGCTCGGGCCAGTCCGGTCGCAGTCAGTCCGGTCGCGGGCACAGCGCCGCCTCGTTCAGCTCGGGGCGCTGAACTCCGAGCGACCTCACGCCGCGCTGGCCGCTGGCCGCGTCGCTCTCGCCCTCACCGGCCGGCCGACCTGATCCGGCCGAGCACGGCCGTGGCGGGGACCGGGCCGGCCTGGCGGGAGTCGAGCGAGGCGGGCCGGTTGTCGCCCATCAGCCACAACGAGCCGGCCGGGACGGTGACGTCGAAGGCCAGCCCGCTCGGTACGACGCCGGCCGGCAGGTAGGGCTCGTCGAGACGGCGGCCGTCGCGCAGCAGTGCACCGGACCCGTCGCAGCACGACAACGACTGGCCGCCGAGGGCGATCACCCGCTTGGTGACCAGGCTGCCGGGGTGGTCGGTGAACCCGCCGGGGTCCCGGAAGACCACGACGTCGCCGGCAGCGACGCCGCGCCCGCCGGCGTACCGGGTGTCGACCCAGGCCCGCTCGCCCACCCGCAGCGTGGGCGACATCGAGGCCGAGACCACCTCGACCCGGGTCCAGTGCCGCCCGGCCCACCAGGTCACCGCGGCCCCGAGCAGGGCGGCGACCAGGAGCAGGCAGAGCAGCCGTGCGGCACCGACCCGGCCCCCACGGGGGGAGCGGGAGGCCGGATCGGTGCCGCCGGTCATCTACTTCTTCCTCACCGTGAGGACCTTCACCGACGAGGTGCTGGCCGAGGCCGTCTCGGTCGCGGCGAACTGGACGGTGATCTTGTGCTTGCCGACCTTCAACTTCGGCAGCACGATCGTCGCCTTGCCGCCGGCCAGGGTGGCGGTGCCGAGCACCTTGCTGCCCTGATAGGCGGCCACCGTGCCGGTGTCGCTACCGGTCACTGTCACCAGCACCCGGCCCTTGACGCCCTTCGTGATCGCCTTCTTCTTGTAGGTGAAGGCGGTGGTGGTGACGGCCGGTGCGCTCGCCGTGCCGGTGGTCTCGGTGACCTCGGCCGTCGTCGTCCCCGTGACGGTGAACGGCGCGGCCGCCGAGGAGGAGGTCAGCCACTCGGTGTCGGACGCCGGGGCGAAGACCGCGACGAGCTGATGGCTGCCCGCCGCCAGCGTGGCCGGCAGCTCGAAGCTGGCCGTGCCGTCGACCAGCGGCACCCCGGAGACCACCAGGTCCGCGCCGGAGACGATCGAGACCGAGCCGGCAGGCACCTCGCCCTCCTCGGCCAGCTGAGCGACGGTGACGCTCGCCGTGACCGGTGTGCCGCCGTACTGCTGGCTCTCGCCGGACAGGCTCAGCGAGGTGCCGGTGGCGTGGCCGCAGGCGTTGGTGGAGTCGACCTGGCCGCCGGGGTTGCCGTTGACGCAGTCGCGGGCCGTGGGCGTCAACGGGTTCTGTGCCCAGAAGTCGCGGGCCACCAGCTTGAAGCCCTGCCAGTGGATCGGCATCGGGCTCTGGTCCTCGTCGCGGACCTGGTGATGGAAGCCGACGTTGACCCAGGCCACCGGGCTGGTGATGGTCTGGCCGTTGGCGTAGTCGAGCACCGACTGCAGCGCCGCGGAGGGGTTCTGGTTGTTGCTGGCGAACTCCTCGGTGGAGTTGTACTGCGTGAAGGTCAGCTCCGGCGTGGTCTCGGCGATCCCCTCGTAGGGGTTGTTCTCCTCGAACTCGATGTCGTAGCCGCGCGCGTGCTGGTCGGCGTTGAGGCTGGTGGGCGCGTAGACGTTGTAGACCCGGCGCTTCGTCATCGCCAGGTTCGCCTCGGTCGTGACGTCGGTGACCGTGGTGGCGAGCGTCGGGCCTTTCAGGCCGGTGCCGGTGACCTCGCTGTCGAAGTAGCGGGCGCTCTGCTGGCTGGCCCCGTCGATGCCGAAGTCCACTCTCCAGAACGCGCTGTGGTGGTGGCCGGTCGCCAGGTCGGTCTCGCCGGCGCCGACCGGCCAGCCGTACGTCGCATCGGCGAAGTCCTCCGGTGAGATGTCACCGGTGGCGCCCAGCCGGGAGATGATGCTGCCGGTGTCGGTGAAGCGGTACTGCGTCTGGTACTCGTACCAGTCCACCTTCGACACCGTCGAGACCACCAGGTCGGTGCCCTGCTCGGTGAAGAGCAGCTCGTCGTCGATCGAGCCCCAGTCCTGCTCGTGCGAGCGGTAGGACAGCCCGGTGGCGACCTCCTGCACGCAGATCGCGGGGATGGTGCGGGCGACATAGCGGTTGTTGGTGCCCGAGCGCTGCAGCCAGACCTGGTCGACGTCGATCAGCTCGCCGTCCGGGCATTCGGAGGGGTCGAGCTTCTGGAGGTACTGGTTGCCGAAGCCGTACGACGTGATGTCGTTCCAGACGTTCTCGCCGCTGTCGTAGGGCACGTTGAGCTGGGCCAGCGCGATCGAGTCGAGCACCCGGGAGTAGCCCTCGTCCTTCGGGCCCTTGACGTAGACGCCCTCCAGGACGATGCCCTTCTTGCTGTCGATATTCCAGCACATGGACCAGCTGGTGCCGTTCTTCAGCGTCTTGCTGATGGTGCCCTGGGTCGAGCAGGCGGTCGGTGCCGCCACCGGGGCGGCCGAGGCAGGCGCGGCCGTGCTGCCGAGGACCGCAAGACCGGCGCCGAGGATGGCGGCGGCCAGGGTTGCGGCCGCGGCCCGGCGGGCGCGGGTGACGGTGTGGGTGAGGAGGCGCATCGTCAGTTCTCCTTTCCGCCGGACAGCGTGCTGACCGCGGTGCGGTCGTTGAGCACGATCACCGACTTGGTGGTGAGGTCGACGACGTAGTCGATGCTCGAGAGGTACTTGCCGCTCGGCTCCTGCAGCTGCAGCTCGACGCAGCGGTGCTCGCCGCAGTCGTCGTCGACCTTGGTCGGCAGCGTGTCGTAGTAGGAGCCGGCGGTCGCGGTCACCGCCTCGGCGGAGATGGGGGTGCCGGTGATGGCGGCGTACTCGGTGGCCAGCCGCTTGCCCTGCTGGGCGTGGATCAGCAGGTCGGTGGCGGCGTAGGTCTCGGCCGGGGAAGGCGGCGGCTGGAGCTTGGCCGAGGTCGCGGTGCCGGTGGTGGTGCCGGCGTACAGGTCGACGGTCACCACGACGGTCTCGCCGGCGGTGTAGTCGTAGTAGGTGACCGCGACGAGCCGGTCGGTGGTGGTGGCGTCCATCGAGGCGAGGTCGATGGAGAGCAGCTCACCACCGGAGGCGCCGGCCACGTCGGTGGCGTCGGCGGGCAGCGCCGCCTTGGCGAGCGCCTCGGCATAGCCGTACTCCTCGATGCTGAGCGGGTCGCGGGGCTGGCCGAGCTCGGCCGGCTTCGCCGAGGGCAACTCCGCGAGGGTGTCGGTTGTGGCGGCCGCCGACTCCTCGGCGGCGATGGGGGTGGTGTGAAGCAGGCCCAGGACCAGGGCTGTCGCCACGATCACCGCGGCGACGGCTGCCGCGATGAGGAGGCGGGTTGCCCCGGTCAGGGACCGTGCGGCACCGGGTAGGTGTTGGCGCACGACGTTCTCTCCTGACTGGTCGGCCGGACGGTGGAGTCACGGCGGCGACGACGCTAGGAACGTTCTGTTTCGGGCAGCTCGCCCGGCGAGCCGTCAGGAGTGAAGATCTGCCGACGCCAACTGAGACTCACCCGGCCGAGCACCCCGACTGCTCGGGGGAGCGGGCCAGCGCCAGCACCCGCCGGCCGAGCATGAAGCCCTTCAGGTCGGGGGTACGCACGAGATACTCCTGCTCCACCAGATGCTTGAGGATCCGGTAGACGGTCGCCTTCGACATCGACAGCCGCTCGACCAGCTGCCGCCCGGTGATGCCCGGGCCGTGCTCGGCGACTGCCTCCAGCACCGCGAACGCGCTGTCGACAGCGGCCGGCTGGCGGGCGAGGTAGCCGTCTGGTTCGCTCATCGAGGCCGCCACGCCACCGGTTCCTCGGGGAGCAGTACGTCGGCGCGCAGCGGGCCCTCGTGGGTGCCGATCCGGGCCACCGTGCCGGGGGAGGTACGACGCAGCAGCACCAGCCAGCCCAGGCCGGCCGCCACCACGCCGGCCAGGACCACCATGCTGGCAACGCTGCCCTCGAGCAGGTCCTCGCGGACCTCGATGACCGTCATGGTGACCACGCCGAGGACCGCCGTCGCCGCGACGATCACATCGCGGCCGCGCAGCTCGCCGAGTCTGCCGAGGAAGGGCACCACCGCGACGCAGGCCAGGGCATAGCCGACGAAGAGCATCAGGGTCGCCGAGACCAGCAGGTCACCGGAGATCCGGGTCGGGTCGCCACCACGCAGCCAGGCCGCCAGCGGCACCACCGCCACGAACGGGGCGCAGACCAGTGCCGCCAGGAACGGGCTGCCGGTGCGTCGTACCGTCCTGCCGAGGGCGGCCGGCAGCAGCCCCTCGCGGGCGAAGCAGAAGAGCAGCCGGCTCACCGCGACCCAGGCACCCAGCGCACAGGCCAGCTCGGCGGCGGCGGTCACCAGCCGGGCCAGGCCGTCGACCACCGACTGCTCCTGCCCGGGGAAGAACCAATGGCCGTGAGCGGTGCCGTCGGTCGCCGAGGAGACCAGCACGCCGAGCAGGAACAGCACGCCGGTGAGGGTGACGCTGACCCGCATCGAGCGGGGCACGGTCAGGTAGGGGCGCTCGGCCTCGACGGCGAGGGTGGCGGCGGACTCGAAGCCCATGGTGATCGTCATGACGCTGGCCGCGCCGACCAGGATCCGGCTCCAGCTCGCGCCCTCCAGCGAGAGGGCGCCGAGCCCGGGCAGGCCGTGCCGGATGGAGAGGGTCACCAGGATGACCAGCAGCAGCGTGAGCACCACGCTCTCGGTGGCCAGTGCGACCCGGGTCGACCACCGGACCCCGGCATAGAGGATCGCCAGGCAGGCCAGCGCGCCGCCGGCGAAGACCAGCCACAGCAGCATCGTGGGTGGCGCCGACCCCGTCATGGTCTCGACGCCCGTCGACGTACGACGTCCGGCGACGACCAGGCAGGACACCACCAAGGTCAGGTAGCCGAGCACCAGCGCGCCCCCGACGACCAGCGCGGCCGCCGGGCCGAGGCCCTTGGCGACATAGGTGTAGAGCGAGCCCGAGGCGGTGAAGCGGGAGGCGAACTCGCTGAAGGCGGCAGCGAGCAGCAACGAGATGCCGACGCCGATGACCACGCTGAGCCACGCGCCGGGGCCGACCAGGAAGGGCAGGCCGAAGGCCACCCCCAGCGCGCTCGCCGAGGGGCAGACGACGGCGATCGAGTGGGCGATCAGGTCGGTCCCGGTGACCGCTCGGCGGTCCAGGCCGTGGAAGGCCGAGCGCTCGCGGACCGTGCTCCAGTCGAACGTGGGCCGTGGCATGGCCACGGACGCTAGGCGGCTCGTGTTACGGCGATGTCACGCCGACTGAGGCCGGTGGGTCAGCGCTTGACCAGGGGGACCTCGTTGCCGGCGTAGTCGGGCTGACGCCCGGGGCGCAATTCTCCGTAGCCTACGGCTCACTTCCAGGAGCGAAAGACCATGAGAACTTGTCGATCTTCCAGTCAGAACCGTCAGTCGCAACGAGGTGTGCCGTGAAGTCGATCAGATTGCTGGGATTGACGAGTTGAACCTGTCCCGCATCGGAGTCGATCATCGCCCCGCTGAGCCAGATCCGCGCGCTTCCGGCCACCGAGGCGGCATTGTCCTCGATCTCCACCGAGGTGTAGGAGAACTGGTCCGCGCCACCGTCGATCACGTAACTGTCGGTGTCCGTTTGACCTAACTTCACCGGCGAGTCCGAGATCATCGGGGTGTAGGAGTCGGCCATGCGCTCGTTCACCTTCAACTCGTCGGCCAACTCCTCGCCGGTGAAGTATTTCCGCAACCGATCCTCGCCCAGAGACAGAGTCGATGAAACCAACTCCTCGGGCAGGTAGGCGAGCGCCGGATGGGTAGCTATCTCATAGACGCCCGCGTCTCGCTCCTCGGCGTTTTTCGTGGGCTCTTTGAAGAGGGCGTCCACGGCACCGATCTGTTGCCGTGCCATGAGCGCGCCCTCGACGACATCGGTCACTGCCTCCGTGTCCCGGGAAGCGGCGCTTCTGCTCGCGGCCACGCCGACTGCGCCGGCTGAAACGACTCCCAGGCAGACAAGCCCGAGGAGCGTCCATCGCTTCGGCCGAGCCAGGGAGAGCTCCATGGAGTCGTTTCTAACCTGTCGAGCTCGGAGCCGGCGCTCGGAAGGTTCTCAGAGGCCGAGGAAGCGGCTGATGATGAGCTTCTGGACCTCGGTGGTGCCGCCGTAGATGGTCTGGATCCGGCTGTCGACGTACGCCTTCGCGATGGGGTACTCCATCATGTAGCCGTAGCCGCCGTGGAGCTGGACGCCCTGGTCGACGAACCTCTTCTGCAGCTCGGTGGTCCACCACTTCGCCATCGAGGCGAGCACGGTGTCGGCAGTGCCGGCGTTGAGCTGGGTGATGGCGTCGTTGACGAACAGTCGGGCGAGATAGGCCTCGGTGGCCATCTCGGCGAGCAGGAAGGAGTTGTGCTGGAACCGGCCGATCGGCCGGCCGAACGCCTCCCGCTCGCGGGCGTAGTCCAGGCACAGGTCGAGCACGTGCTCGAGCGCGCCGACGGCGATCGAGGCGACCGAGATCCGCTCCTGCGGCAGCAGCGTCATCAGCGAGACGAAGCCGGAGCCCTCCTCGCCCAGCAGGTTCTCCTTCGGCACCCTCACATCGGTGAAGGAGAGCTCGGCGGTGTCCTGCGCCTTCATGCCCATCTTGTCCAGATTGCGGCCGCGCTCGAAGCCCGCCATGCCCCGCTCTACGACCAGCAGTGAGACGCCGTGCGCGCCCGCCTCGGGGTTGGTCTTGCAGACCACGATGACCAGGTCGGCGTTGATGCCGTTGGAGATGAACGTCTTGGTGCCGTTGAGGAGGTAGTGGTCGCCCTGGTCCACGGCGGTGGTGCGCACGCCCTGCAGGTCGGAGCCGGCGCCCGGCTCGGTCATCGCGATCGCGGTGATGGTCTCGCCGGACACGCAGCCGGGCAGCCACCGCGCCTTCTGCTCCGGCGTCCCGAGGTGGCTGATATAGGGGACGATGATGTCGGTGTGGACGAAGAAGCCCGGTCCGCTCGCGCCGACCCGGGTCAGTTCCTCGTGGAAGACCGCGTTGAACCGGAAGTCCTTGATGCCCGGGCCGCCGTACTCCTCCTCGACGTCGAAGCAGAGCAGCCCGGCGTCTCCGGCCTTGGTCCAGAGCTCGCGCGGCACGATGCCGGCCTCCTCCCACTGGTCGTGGAAGGGCACGACCTCCTTCTCGATGAAGGCGCGGCAGGTGGCACGGAAGTCCTCGTGCTCGGCCTCGTAGATGGACGGTTTGGTGGGCATGGTGGCTCCTCGGCGGGTCGTACGACGACCCTGACAGTACTACTGTCAGCGTTCCGATAGGAGCCGGATCGACAGTTCCGTGTCCGGCTGCAGCGGCAGGCCGAGCTGTGCCACCAGGTCGAGCAGCACCGCCTGGGCCTGCCGGGTGAGCCGGACGATGACCTCCTCGCGGGTCTCGTCGGCGTGCTCCAGCCACCAGACGATGCCGGTGTCCACCATCGCGATCAGTCCGGCCAGCACTCGCTCCAGCAGGCCGCGGTCGAGCGCGTCCTCGCCGACCAGGCCGACGACGGTGTCCACGATCGCGCCGAGCAGGCCGGCCCGGGCGTTCTGCATGGTGAGGGTCTGCGTTCGCAGCGCCAGGAAGCGGTAGAGGTTGGGATGCTCGGCGGCCCAGCCCACCGCGCTGGCGATCCGGTCGTGGACCATCTCGTTCACGGCACCCTGGCTGCCGGGCGGCGGGGTGAGCCGGTCGAGCAGCTCGGCCGCGGTGTAGGCGACCACCGCCTCGTCGAGCTCGTCGCGGCTGGCGAAGATCCGGTACACGTGCGGCCGCGGCACCCCGGCCCGCTCGGCGATGGCGGCCACCGCCGGCTCGGGCCCATTGGCGTCGATCTCGGCCACCGCGGCGAGCACCAGTCGCTCGCGCCGGGCGGGGCTGGAGCCGCCACCGGACCGCCGCGCCGCGGTGGTGTCGGTCCGCTTCGCCGTCGCCACGACGGTCACGCTACCGCCGTACCCGTCGCGGAGGCGTCGCCGTACGGGGTACACCTTGTACCGCCCGGGCGGTCGTGGTTACATGGACGGGTACAACAAGTACCCAAACAAGGTGGGCAGCGATGACGGTGACCAGCGAGCGACCCGACTACGTGTCGCAGGGACGACAGGGCTACTACGACACCCTGCGCACCCTGTCCGTGGCCTCCGTCGACCACCACTTCGACGCGTTCAAGGACATCGACTGGGACGACCCCGACTTCGTGGTCGACCGGAACGACGAGCGCTGGATCCTCGGGCCGGAGGACAACCTCGGCGCCCACCCCTGGTATCGCACGCTGCCCCGGGACCGTCAGATCGAGGTCGGCATCTACCGCTGGGCGCTGATCTGCAAGGTCGGCCTGCAGTTCGAGCAGCTGCTGATCAGCGGGATCATGTTCGACAACCTCAAGCGCCGCAACGGCAACCCGGAGTTCCGCTACTCCACGCACGAGGCGACCGAGGAGTGCCACCACACCCAGATGTTCCAGGAGTTCGTCAACCGGACGGGCACCGACGTGGCCGGCGCGCCGACCTGGTTCCGGCGGCTGATCCCGCTCGTCGCGATGCTGGGCTACTGGGCGCCCGCCGGCTTCTGGATGGGTGTGCTCGCCGGCGAGGAGCCGATCGACCACCTGCAGAAGCGGTTGCTCCGAGCGAACGGCAACCTCCACCCGATGCTGCGGCGGATCATCTCCATCCACGTCGCCGAGGAGGCCCGCCATATCGGCTTCGCTCATCAGTACCTCACCCAGCACACGCCCCACCTGTCCGGCCGGCAGCGCGCCCTGCTGGGGCTGGCGACGCCGCTGGTGATGCGGCTGCTGTGCGACGTCATCATGCGGCCCAGCGCCGAGGCGATCGAGGCCATGGGCATCCCCGAGGAGGTGGCGCGCGAGATCTGGTGGGACAACCCCGAGGCCGGCAAGTTCCTCCGCGACCTCTTCGCCGACGTGCGGATGCTCTTCGACGACCTCGGCCTGCGCGGCCCGGTGGCGCGCCGGCTGTGGCGGGCGATGGGCATCGACGGCCGCCCCGCTCGCTACCGCTCCGAGCCGGCCGCCGCCGCGCACTGAGGGTGGTTGGCGTCGTACCGTCTCCTTGACCGTGACAGTATTGCTGTCACAATCGTGAGTGGCTGACACCACCCATCCTCCGAGCGATCCTTCAAGGGGACTCACATGCCCGAAGCATTCATCTACGACCACCTGCGCACCCCGCGCGGGCGCGGCAAGAAGAGCGGCGCCCTCTACGAGGTCAAGCCGATCGACTTGGTCACCGGCCTGCTCGACGAGGCGCAGAAGCGCAACCCCACCCTCGACACCGGCCGAGTCGACGACATCGTCCTCGGTGTGGTCTCGCCGATCGGCGACCAAGGCATGGACATCGCCCGGGTCGCCGCGCTGACCTCCGGCCTGCCCGAGACCGTCGCCGGCGTCCAGCTCAACCGGTTCTGCGCCTCCGGGCTGGAGGCCGTCAACCAGGCCGCCGCGCGGGTGCGCTCCGGCTGGGAGGACCTGATCATCGCCGGCGGCGTGGAGTCGATGAGCCGGGTCCCGATCGGCTCCGACGGCGGTGCCTGGGCGATGGACCCGGCCACCTCGCTCACGACCAACTTCGTGCCGCAGGGCATCGGCGCCGACCTGATCGCCACCATCGAGGGCTTCAGCCGCGAGGACGTCGACGCGCTGGCCGCCGAGTCCCACGCCCGCGCCGACAAGGCCTGGGCCAACGGGCTCTACGACAATGCCGTCGTCCCGGTCTACGGCCGCAGCGGCAATCTGGTCCTCGCCAAGGACGAGCTGATCCGGCCCGGCACCACCGTCGAGTCGCTCGCCGGCCTGAAGCCGTCGTTCGTCGACCAGGGCCGCGACGCCGGCTTCGACGAGGTGGCGCTCGCGAAGTACACCTGGCTGGAGAGGATCGACCACGTCCACCACGCCGGCAACTCCTCCGGCATCGTCGACGGCGCCGCGATCGTGCTGATCGGCAACGAGCAGGTCGGTCAGGACTACGGGCTCACCCCGCGCGCCAGGATCGTGTCCACCGCCGTCATCGGCTCCGAGCCGACGATCATGCTCACCGGACCCGCCCCCGCCGCCCGCAAGGCCCTCGCCAAGGCCGGCCTGACCGCCGCCGACATCGACCTGTGGGAGATCAACGAGGCGTTCGCCGCCGTCGCGCTGCGCTTCATGAAGGACATGGGCATCACCGCCGAGGTCACCAACGTCAACGGCGGCGCCATCGCCATGGGCCACCCGCTCGGTGCCACCGGCGCGATCATCCTCGGCACGCTCGTCGACGAGCTCGAGCGCCGGGGCCAGCGCCGCGGCCTCGCCACGCTCTGCGTCGGCGCCGGCATGGGTATCGCCACCATCGTCGAGATCGTCTGAGACAAGGAATTCCAATGACTGAATCCGCAGTTAAGTACGACGTCGACGCCGACGGCATCGCCACGCTGACCCTCGACGACCCGAGTCAGTCGGCCAACACCATGAACGAGGCCTATGTCACCGGCATGGCCGCCGCCGTCGACCGGCTCTACGCCGAGCTCGCCCAGGACGAGCAGAGCGTGACCGGCGTCGTCATCACCTCGGCGAAGAAGACCTTCTTCGCCGGCGGCGACCTCAACCGGATGCTGCCGCTACGCAAGGAGAACGTCGCCGAGATCTTCGCCGAGGTCGAGGGCATCAAGGCGATCCTGCGTCGGCTGGAGCTCTTCCCGAAGCCGATCGTGGCGGCCGTCAACGGGGCCGCGCTCGGCGGTGGCCTGGAGATCGCGCTGACCGCCAACCACCGCATCGCGGTCGAGGGCCGCTACGAGATCGGGCTGCCCGAGGTGACCCTCGGCCTGCTGCCCGGCGGCGGTGGCGTCACCCGCACCGTCCGGATGTTCGGCCTGATGACCGCGCTGATGGACATCCTCGGCACCGGCGCCAGGTTCAAGCCGGCGCAGGCGTTGGAGAAGGGCCTCGTCGACGAGCTCGTCGCGACCCCGGAGGAGCTCGTCCCGGCGGCCAAGGCGTGGCTGCGGGCCAACCCGGAGAGCAGCACCCAGCCGTGGGACAGGCCCGGCTACAAGATCCCCGGGGGCACCCCGTCCTCGCCGTCATTGGCGGCCTTCCTGCCGGCATTCGCGCCGCTGGTGCGCAAGCAGATGAAGCAGGCCGACTACCACGCTCCCAAGGCGATCCTCTCCGCTGCCGTCGAGGGCGCCCAGGTCGACTTCGAGACCGCCAGCCGCATCGAGTCGCGCTACTTCGTCGACCTGGTCACCAGCCAGCAGGCCAAGAACATGATCCAGGCGTTCTTCTTCGACCTCGGCTCGATCAACGCAGGTCGCGCGCGGCCGGCCGGCGTGGAGAAGTACACGCCGCGCAAGGCGGTCGTGCTCGGCGCGGGCATGATGGGCGCCGGGATCGCCTACGTGCTCGCCCGTGCCGGTGTGGACGTCGTACTCAAGGACGTGACGGCGGAGGCCGCCGAGAAGGGCAAGGCCTACACCGCCGGCCTCAACGCCAAGGGCGTCGAGCGCGGCAAGATCACCCAGGAGAAGGCCGAGGAGATCCTGGGCCGGATCACCGCAACCGCCGAGGCCGCCGACGCGCGGGGCGCCGACATGGTCGTCGAGGCGGTCTTCGAGGACGTCGCACTCAAGCAGCGGGTCTTCAACGAGATCACGCCGTTCCTGGCCGAGGGTGCGCTGCTGTGCTCCAACACCTCGACGCTGCCGATCACCGAACTCGCCAAGGGCCTCGACGGCACCGACGCGGCCGGTCGGTTCATCGGGCTGCACTTCTTCTCGCCCGTCGACAAGATGCCGCTGGTCGAGATCATCAACGGCGCCGACACCTCCGAGGAGACCCTGGCCAAGGCCTACGACGTCGTCCAGGTCATCAAGAAGACCCCGATGATCGCCCACGACTCGCGGGGCTTCTACACCTCGCGAGTCATCGGCACGATGATCGAGGAGGGGCTGGCGATGCTGGCCGAGGGCGTGGCGCCGTACACGCTCGACCGGGCCACCACCCAGGCCGGCTACCCCACGGGCGTGCTGCAGCTGGCCGACGAGCTCAACCTCGAGCTGATGGTCAAGATCGCGAAGACCACCCGGGAGGCGCTGGGGGCGACCGAGCTCACCGTGACCGAGAAGGTCTGCGACCCGCTCATCGAGGCCGGTCGCAGCGGCCGTCTCAAGGGCGCCGGCTTCTACGACTACGCCGACGGCAGGCGCGGCTCGATCTGGGCGGGGCTGGCCGAGCTGTTCCCGGTGGCGCAGGAGCAGATCTCGCTGCGCGACATCAAGGACCGGCTGATGGTCCGTGAGGCGATCGAGACCGCGAGGTGCTTCGAGGAGGGTGTCGTCACTTCGGCGGCGCACGCCAACATCGGCTCGATCTTCGGCATCGGCTTCCCGCCGATGACCGGCGGTGCGGCGCGCTACATCACCGGCTTCGACGCCCCCGACGGCTCCTACGGCATCGACGCCTTCCTGGCCCGGGCCGACGAGCTGGCCGACAAGTACGGCGAGCAGCTCCGCCCGACGTCGTACCTCCGTGAGCTGGCAGCGAAGGGGGAGTCCCTCCCGGCCTGACCACCCCCCACCCCCCGTGAGCAGTCGCAAACTGACGTCAATCTGGCGGTGAGCGGTCGCAAACTGACAGTGACAACGTGGTGAGCAGGCGCAAACTGACATGCCGGCGCGCGACCGGACGTCGCTTGACGGCCCGTGCTGGCAGGCGGTCGCAAGCCGGCGCCTCGGCCCAGCGTCAGTTTGCGCCTGCTCACCCGCTCTCGCGTGTCAGTTTGCGCCTGCTCACCGGGTTTTGGGTGTCAGTTTGGGACTGTTCGCCGGACGCCGGGCGCTGTTCTTGGCACGATGGGGCGGTGAGTGGGGGAGTCCCAGGGCTGGCCGTCGAGGTGCGTGGCCTGCACGTCCGGTTCGGCGAGGTCGAGGCCGTTGCGGGAGTCGACCTGGCGGCAGCCGCCGGCCAGAGCACCGCTTTGCTGGGCAGGAACGGCGCCGGCAAGTCGACCACCATGCGGGTCCTCGCCGGGGTGGTCCCGCCGACCCAGGGCCAGGCCCTGGTCGCGGGGTACGACGTGCGCGCCGACCCGATGGCGGTCAAGCGGGCGGTGGGCTACTGCCCCGATGTCGGCGGCCTGGTGCCGCGCGCGACGCCGTGGGAGCACCTGCAGCTCTCGGCGCGACTGCGCCGGATGCCGACGGGCTGGGAGCAGCGGGCCCGCGAGCTGCTGGAGCGGTTCGAGCTTGGCGACGTGGCCCACCGGGTCACCAGCGGCTTCAGTCACGGCATGGGCCGCCGGCTCTCGGTCGTGCTCGCCGCGTTCCACGACCCCGCCGTGCTCCTGCTCGACGAGCCGTTCGACGGCGTCGACCCGATCGGCGTCGAGGCGACCCTGGAGGTGGTCAGCGACGCCCGGGCGCGCGGCGCCTGCGTGCTGGTCTCCACTCACCTGCGCGAGCTCGCCATCGAGGCGTGCACCGAGGTGCTGGTGCTGCGCGGCGGCGCCAAGGTGGCGATGGTGAGCGCCGGCGAGATGGCGGGCGAGGAGGGCGCACGTGCCTACCGCGGCCTCCTCGACTGAGCCTTCCCTCCTCCGCCGCGAGCTGTGGGCGGTCCAGGACGTCGGCCACCTGCTGCGCTTCCGCGCCGGCACGGTACGACGGCGCCGACTCTGGCTCGCGCTGGCGATCTTCGGCGCGATCACTCTGGCTGCCGTGCTGATCCCGGCCTTCATCCCTGGCGCGGGCGACTCCGATCATGCGCTGGACGCGCTGATCCTGCAGCCCTCGGCGTATGCCGGCTTCCTGCTGCTCGCGCTCGGTTCGGCCATCGCCTCGGGCGGCGGCCGCGAACTGGTCTCACGCGAGCAGTTGGTGGGTTACCCCGTCAGTCCCACCACCGACCACCTCGGCGCGCTGCTGCTGGCGCCGCTCAACATCGCCTGGATGCTGCAGTCATGGCTGCTTCTCGGCAGCGGCTCCTACGGCACCGGCCCACGACTGTTCCTGCCGTTGGCGATCGGCACGGCACTGTGGATCCTCGCCGCCACCGCGCTCGGCCAGGTGATCGCCTGGACGATGGAGGGCGTCCGCCGGCTGCCGTACGGCGTGCTCGTGGTGCGCGCCGTGGGCGGGCTGCTCCTCGCTGCCGCGGCGGCGCTGCAGCTCACCGGCCACCTGGCGGGCTTCCTCGACTCGTTGCCGACCACCTGGATCGTCGCCGGCCTGGTGAGCGACTTCGGACCGCGCTGGCTGCTCACCATCGCCGTCCTGGTCGCGCTCTTCGTCGGCGCGGTCGTGCTCGGCGCCGTGCCGGCCCATCTCGCCGCCCGCCGACAGCCGCGCGATGAGCTGCGAGTGGAGAGCGGTCGCTACCGTGCCCGCCCGCTCAGCCGTACCGACCTCGGCGCGCTGCTACGACTGGACCGAGGCAGCGTGTGGCGCTCGGTACCGATGCGCCGCGGCCTCGCGGTGCTCGCCATCGGCCCCGGCCTGGTCTCGCTGGCCGGCGCGCTGCCGTGGAGCCAGATGACGATCCTGCCGGGCCTGGTCGCCTCGGGCGGCGCCCTGCTCTTCGGCGTCAACGCCTGGTGCCTCGACGTACGCGGCGTGCTCTGGCGGGAGTCGCTGCCGGTCGCGCCCGGACTGGTCTTCGCGGCCCGGGCCTGGGTGCTGTTCGAGTTCCTGCTGGTGGCGGCGCTGGTCACGCTGCTGCTCGCGGCGATGCGAGCCGGTACCCCGACGGCGGCCGAGGTGGCGGCACTGGCCTGCACGCTGGTCGTGGTGGTGCTGCAGGTGGTCAGCACCGCGCTGCGATGGTCCTCGCGCAACCCCTATCCGGTGGACCTGCGCTCCGCCCGCGCCACCCCCGCCCCACCGGTGGCGATGGTCGGCTACTCCGCGAAGCTCGCGCTCACCACCACGTTGACGTCCCTGGTCTTCTCCGGGCTCTCCCATGTGCCCGCCTGGCCGCTGTCGATCATGGCGGCCGCGCCGTTCGTCGGCTGGTCGCTGCTCCGGCTGATGCAGGCCCGCGACGGCTGGGTCGAGCCGGTCAGCAGGGCTCGCGTGGTGATGACCGTCGCGGGCTAGCGATCAGCGACCGTAGATCTCCTGGTTGCTCGGCACGTGGACCACCGAGCCGATCACCTTGTCGGCGAAGGTCTGCCGCTTCGCGTCCCACAGCGGCCACAGGTAGCCGATGTAGCAGATGCCGTCGAGGATGTGCGCGATCTGCCGCACGAAGCACAGCCCGGCGCCGAGCGGCTGGCCGGTGGTCTCGCGGACCAGCCGCAGCCCGAGGGCGCTCTTGCCGAGGCTGGCGCCGGTCGTGCCCTGCCGGAAGATGATGTTCCAGATCGCGAAGCCGATGTAGAACAACACGCCGAGCCCGGTGACCACGATCCCCGCGGCGCTAGGCCCGCTGTCGACCACGGTGTAGCCCTGGGCGTCGGTGTGGCTCTCGGTGGACGCGGCGATCATCACGGTGCCGATGATGAACGGGATCGCCGCAACCACGGTGACGACCATGTCGACGATCGAGGCGGCGACCCGCGCGATCCAGGAGGCGTAGTTGTAGGAGGCGGGCTGCGGGGAGCCGTAGCTCGGCACGCCGCCGTAGGGGTTGTAGCCGGACATGGCTGAACTCTGCCCGACGGCGTCGGGGTTGAAACCATCCGAACGGACCATTCCGGGGTGCTCGATAAACAATCATTCTTGACTGTTTGTTAGTGACGGTGCCACAGTGGCCGAGTGACCCCCGTCCGCGTCCCGCAGGAGGAGCGCACCCGTGCGATGCGGGCGCGACTGCTGGAGGCGACCGTCGAGCTGTTGGTGGAGCGTGGCTTCGCGGGTACGACGACCACACTCGTCTCCGAGCGGGCCGGGGTGAGCCGGGGTGCCCAGCTGCACCACTTCCCGACCAAGAACGACCTGGTCTTCGCGGCCGTCGAGCACCTGACGCGGATGCGCGGTGAGTTCCTCGCCGAGGCGGTCGCCACGCTGCCGGCCACCGCCAACCGGACCCGGTCGGTGCTCGGTATGCTCGCCGACCACTTCACCTCGCCGGTCTTCACCGCCGCGCTGGAGCTGTGGGTCGCCGCCCGTACCGATCCCGACCTGCTGGCGTTGGTCGAGCCGCTGGAGCAGAGGGTGGGCCGCGAGACCCATCGGCTGACCGTCGAGCTGCTGGGCGCCGACGAGTCCCGGGACGGCGTACGGGAGCTGGTGCAGGCCACCCTCGACCTGGTGCGCGGCCTGGGGCTGGCCTCGACGATCTCGGACGACAGCAAGCGGCGCGAGCACATCCTCGACCGCTGGGCGATGGTGCTGGAGGAGCAGCTGTGACGATGCTGGAGGAACTGCTGGCCGACCTGGCCACCGAGAGCGACGCGCTGCGGGCGGCGGTCGCGCCGCTGGACGACGCCGGCTGGCGCTCGCCGACCCCGGCGCAGGGCTGGGACATCGCGACCCAGATCGGCCACTTGGCCTGGACCGACGAGGCGTCGCTCGCGGCCGCCGCCTGGGCGAAGGGCGATCCGGCTGGCTGGGATGCGCTGGTGGCCGCGGCGCTTGCCGACCCGGCGCACTTCGTCGACGCCAGCGCCGCCGCCGTGGCCGCCGCTCCGCCCGCCGAGCTGCTGGCCCGCTGGGACGCCGGGCGCACCGCCCTCGCCGCCGCGCTGCGGGAGGCGGACGGCAGGCTGCCCTGGTTCGGCCCGCCGATGTCGCCGGCGTCGATGGCGACCGCCCGCTTCATGGAGACCTGGGCGCACGGCCTCGACGTCTACGACGCGCTGGGCATCGAGCCGGAGCGGTCCGACCGGGTCCGCCACGTCTGCCACCTCGGTATCCGCACCAGGGGCTTCGCCTTCGCTGCCCATGGCCTCGAGGCCCCGGCCGAGGAGTTCCGGGTCTCGCTCATCCTGCCCAGCGGCGCGCTGTTCGAGGCCGGCCCGGCCGAGGCCGCCCAGTCGGTGACCGGCAGCGCCTGGGACTTCGCCCGGCTGGTCACCCAACGAGTCCACCGCGACGACACCGACCTGGTCGCGGTGGGAGCCGATGCCGAGCGGTGGCTGACGATCGCACAGGCCTTCGCCGGGCAGCCGGGTGGAGGTCGGTCGCGGGCATGATCCGGATCGGCAACTGCTCGGGCTTCTACGGCGACCGGCTCTCCGCGATGCGGGAGATGCTGGAGGGCGGCCCGCTCGACGTGCTCACCGGTGACTACCTCGCCGAGCTGACCATGCTCATCCTTGGCCGCGACGCGATGAAGGACCCCGCCGCCGGCTACGCCAGGACGTTCGTGCAACAGGCCGAGGACTGCCTGGGGCTGGCTCTCGAAAAGGGCGTCAAGATCGTCAGCAACGCCGGCGGCCTCAACCCCGCCGGGCTGGCCGCGCGACTGGCCGAGATCGCGCCGGAGGCCAAGATCGCCTACGTCGAGGGCGACAAGGTCGAGACTCTGCCCGAGCTTGCCGGCGCGCTCACCGCCAACGCCTATCTCGGCGGCTGGGGCATCGCCCGGGCCCTCGCCGCCGGCGCCGACGTGGTCGTCACCGGCCGGGTCACCGACGCCTCCCTGGTCGTGGGTCCGGCGGCGGCCCACTTCGGCTGGGCGGTCGACGACTGGGACCGGCTCGCCGGCGCGGTCGTCGCCGGGCACGTGATCGAGTGCGGCACCCAGGCCACCGGCGGCAACTTCAGCGGCTTCGCGACCATCGACCGGTCCAAGCCGCTGGGCTTCCCCGTCGCCGAGATCGCTGCCGACGGCTCGTCGGTGATCACCAAGCACCGGGGCACCGGCGGGGCTGTCACCGTCGACACGGTCACCGCGCAGCTGATGTACGAGATCCAGGGCACCGACTATCTCAACCCCGACGTCACCACCGACCTCGCCTCGATCGAGCTCGCCGACGCTGGCGAGGACCGGGTGGGGGTGACCGGAGTGCGCGGCGGCCCGCCACCGGCCACGCTGAAGGTCGCCGTCAACGAGCTTGGGGGTATGCGGAACTCCGCCGAGTTCGTGCTGACCGGGCTCGACATCGAGGAGAAGGCCGACTGGCTGCGGGCGCAGGTCGAGCCGAGCCTGGCCGGCGTCGAGCACGCCTGGTCGTCGTACCGTCTGCCGGAGCCGGACTCAGCCACCGAGGAGGGCGCCAGCGTGCTGCTGCGGCTCACCGCCTGGTCGGCCGACCCCGACGCGGTGGGCAAGAGGTTTACCGAGCCGCTGATCGGGCTGGCGCTGGCGTCGTACCCCGGCTTCCACGTCACCGCCCCGCCCTCCCGGCCCTCCCCCTATGGCGTCTACCGCGCGGAGTACGTCGAGCGCGCCGCTGTCCAGCACCTGGTCGTCCTCCCCGACGGCACCCGCGAGGTCGTCCCCGACCCGACCCCACCCCGTGAGCAGACTCAAACTGACGCCGAAATCCCGGTGACCAGCCGCAAACTGACATCGCCCGCAATGTCAGTTTGCGACCGCTCAGCGCAGTTGGAAGGTCAGTTTGAGCCCGGTCACCGGGATTTGAGTGTCAGTTTGCGCCCGCTCGGCGAGGTGGTGTTTGCCAGGTCCGGAGACAAGGGCGGCGACGCCAACCTGGGGCTGTGGGTGCCGCGGGGCCGGCCGGACGCGGCGGTGGACTGGCTCATCGACTACCTCACCCGCGAGCGGGTCAGGCAGTTGGTCCCCGAGGCGGAGGGCCTGGAGGTGGACATCCACCCGCTGGCCAACTTGCGCGGGGTCAACGTCGTCATCCATGGCCTGCTGGGGGCGGGGGTCGCGGAGGGCCGCAGGTTCGACCCGCAGGCCAAGGCACTGGGCGAGTGGGTCAGAAGTCGTTATGTCGATATTCCGGAGGAGTTGCTGTGAACGAGCCGGTGGCGTCACGGCGGCTACGAGCGAAGCGAGGGCGGCGCCAGTGAGCGACCTGCACGAGCTGGGCGCGGAGTTCACCCGCCGCGAGGTCTTCCCCCATCTGCAGGAGTGGGAGGACGCCGGCGAGGTGCCGCGGGAGCTGCACGCGAAGGCGGCGGGGCAGGGGCTGCTCGGCCTGGGCTTCCCCGAGGAGGTGGGCGGCGAGGGCGGCACCCTGCTCGACGTCGTCGACATGACAGAAGGCATGTTGGCCGAGGGCGCCTCGTCGGGGCTGCTCGCGGCGCTCTTCACCAGCGGCATCGCGCTCCCGCACCTCGCCAGGCACGGCTCACCGGCGCTCATCGACGCCTACGTGAGGCCCACCCTGGCGGGAGAGAGGATCGGCAGCCTGGCCATCACCGAGCCTGGCGGCGGCTCCGACGTCGCCAGGCTGCGGACCGTGGCGACCAGGGACGGCGACCACTACGTCGTCAACGGCGCCAAGACCTTCATCACCTCCGGCGTGCGCGCCGACTTCGTGACGACCGCCGTCCGGACCGGCGGCGACGGCAGCAGGGGCCTCAGCCTGCTGGTGATCGACAAGGACACCCCGGGCTTCACCGTCACCAGGAGCTTGCGGAAGATGGGTTGGCACTGTTCCGACACCGCCGAGCTCGCCTTCGTCGACGCCCGGGTCCCGGTCGATCACCTGGTGGGCGAGGAGAACGCCGGCTTCGGCTATCTCGCCGAGGCGTTCGTGACCGAGCGGATCGCGCTGGCGGTGCAGGCCTACGGCATCGCCGCCCGCAGCCTGGCCCTCACCGCCGCCTACGCCAAGGAGCGCGACACCTTCGGGCAGCCGTTGGCGAGCCGGCAGGTGGTCCGCCACAGGCTGGTCGAGATGCACCGCCAGGTCGAGGTGGCCCGCACCTACGCCCGCGCGGTCAGCCAGCGCTATGTCGACGGCGGCGAGATCGCCACCGCGGCGGCGATCGCCGGCGCCGCGCTCGCCAAGCAGACCGCCGTCGAGTGCGCCACCTATGTCGTCGACCAGGCCGTCCAGCTGCACGGCGGCACCGGCTACCTGCACGGGACCGAGGTGGAGCGGCACTACCGCGACGCCCGCATCCTGCCGATCGGAGGAGGAGCCACCGAGGTGATGACCGACCTGGCCGCGACCCTGTTGGGGTACGCCGGATGAACAGACAGGCCATGCTGGCGAAGCTCGACGACCTCCACGAGGAGCAGGCCAAGGCGGTGGCCGGCGGCGGCGAGAAGTACGTCGCCCGCCACCGGGCCCGGGGCAAGCTCACCGCCCGCGAGCGGATCGAGCTGCTGCTCGACGAGGGCAGCGCCTTCCTGGAGCTGCAGCCGCTGATCGGCTGGGGCAGCGAGTTCGCCGTCGGCGGTTCGCTGGTCACCGGCATCGGCGTGGTCGAGGGCGTGGAGTGCCTGATCGTCGCCAACGACCCGACGGTGAAGGGCGGCGCGCTCAACCCCTACTCGCTGAAGAAGTCCTTCCGCGCCGCCGAGATCGCCGAGCGCAACGGCCTGCCGACGATCAACCTGACCGAGTCCGGCGGCGCCGACCTGCCCACCCAGAAGGACATCTTCATCCCGGGCGGCCAGGGCTTCCGCGACCTCACCCGCGCCTCGGCCCGCAAGCAGCCCACCATCTCGGTGGTCTTCGGCAACGCCACCGCCGGCGGTGCCTACGTCCCGGGCATGAGCGACTACGTGATCATGGTCAAGGAGCAGGCCAAGGTCTTCCTCGCCGGCCCGCCGCTGGTGAGGATGGCGACCGGCGAGGAGGCCGACGACGAGTCGCTCGGCGGCGCCGAGATGCACTCCCGGGTCTCCGGGTCCAGCGACTTCCTGGCCGTCGACGAGCACGACGCGATCCGGCTGGCCCGACGGGTGGTGGCGCGGCTCAACTGGCGCAAGCGCGGCCCGGTCCCCGCCACGACGTACGTCGAGCCCGACCTCGACCCCGAGGGCCTGCTCGACCTGATCCCGACCGACCTGCGCGAGCCGTTCGACCCGCGGCAGGCGATCCTGCGCATCGTCGACGGCGCCGGCCCGGGCAACGAGGTCGCCTTCGACGAGTTCAAGCCGCTCTACGGCCCCTCGCTGTGCACCGGCTGGGCCAGCCTGCACGGCTACCAGATCGGCATCCTCGCCAACGCCCGCGGCGTCCTGATGAGCGAGGAGGCCCAGAAGGCGGCGCAGTTCGTGCAGCTGGCCAACCAGAAGGACACCCCGTTGCTCTTCCTGCACAACACCACCGGCTACATGGTCGGCACCGACTACGAGCAGGGCGGCATCATCAAGCACGGCGCGATGATGATCAACGCCGTCTCCAACTCGAAGGTGCCGCACCTGACCGTGATCATGGGGGCGTCGTACGGCGCCGGCAACTACGGCATGAACGGCCGCGCCTACGACCCCCGGTTCCTGTTCACCTGGCCCTCGGCCAAGTCCGCGGTGATGGGGCCGCAGCAGCTCGCCGGCGTGATGGAGATCGTCGCGCGTCAGTCGGCGGAGTCGAAGGGGCAGCCCTTCGACGCGGCGGGCTTCGCGCCGATGAAGGAGCTGGTCGAGTCGATGATCGAGGAGCAGTCGCTGCCCTTCTTCCTCTCCGGCCTGGGGTACGACGACGGCGTGATCGACCCCCGCGACACCCGCACCGTGCTGGGCATCTGTCTCTCCGCCATCGCCACCGGGCCGATCGAGGGCGCCATGAACTTCGGGGTGTTCCGGGCATGAGGCGCCTGCTGGTCGCCAACCGCGCCGAGATCGCCTCGCGGGTCTTCCGGACCTGCCGCCGGCTCGGCATCGCCACGGTCGCGGTGCACTCCACCGCCGACGCCGACCTGCCGTTCGTGCGCGAGGCCGATCTCGCCGTACACCTCCCCGGCAACAGCCCGGCCGAGACCTATCTGCGCGGCGACCTGATCATCGCCGCCGCGCGCCGGGCGGGCGCCGACGCCATCCACCCCGGCTACGGCTTCCTCTCCGAGAGCGCCGACTTCGCTCGCGCTGTCCTCGACGCCGGGCTGACCTGGGTGGGCCCGACGCCGGAGTCCATCGAGCAGATGGGCGCCAAGGTCGGCGCGAAGGCCATCATGAAGGCCGCCGGCGTGCCGGTGTTGGAGGCGGCCGCGGCGCCGACCGAGGCCGACCTGCCGCTGCTGGTGAAGGCCTCCGCCGGTGGTGGCGGCCGGGGTATGCGGGTCGTCCGCGCGCTGGCCGACCTCGACGCGGAGATCGCCGCTGCCGCCGCCGAGGCGGAGAGCGCCTTCGGCGACGGCACCGTCTTCGTCGAGCCGTACGTCGAGCGCGGCCGCCACGTCGAGGTGCAGGTGGTGGGCACCACGGTCTACGGCGACCGCGACTGCTCGATCCAGCGGCGTCACCAGAAGGTGGTCGAGGAGGCGCCCGCTCCGGGGCTGCCCGACGACGTCCGCGCGGCCCTGCACGAGGCGGCGGCCAGGGCCGCCGAGGTGATCGACTACCGCGGCGCCGGCACGGTGGAGTTCCTCTACGACGAGGCCACCGGGCGGTTCTGGTTCCTGGAGATGAACACCCGGCTGCAGGTCGAGCACCCGGTCACGGAGGAGGTCTTCGGAGTCGACCTGGTCGAGCTCCAGCTCCGGGCGGCCACCGCCGACGGGCTCGTCGGCTGGACCGGCGAGCCCGACGGCCATGCCGTCGAGGTCCGGCTCTACGCCGAGGACCCGGCCGCCGGCTACGCCCCGCAGTCGGGCCGGCTCACCAGGCTCGAGCTGGGCGATTTCCCGGGCCGAGGGGAGGTCCGGGTCGAGGCGGGCTACCAGGCGGGCAGCGAGATCAGCACGTTCTACGACGCCATGATCGCCAAGGTGATCGCCTGGGCGCCGACCCGGCGGGAGGCCGCCGGCAAGCTGGCCGACGCGCTGCGGCGTGCCCGCATCCACGGGGTGCGGACCAACCGCGACCAGCTCGTCCAGATCCTGGAGTCCGAGGACTTCCTGGCCGAGCGGGTCTCCACCGCCTTCCTCGTCGAGCACCCGCCGACCGAGCCGGCGGGCGACCCGCACGCCGCCGTCGCCGCGGCGCTGGCGCTGGCAGAGAGCGGCCGAGCCAGGAGAGCGGTGCAGCAGCGGATCCCGGTGGGCTGGCGCAATGTCGTCAGCCAGCCGCAGCGCACCGAGTTCACCGACGGCAGCGTGGTCGAGTGGTACGGCGGCCGCGACGGCTATCGCGTCGACGGGCTCACCGTGGTGGCGGTAAGCCCCGAGCGGGTGGTTCTCGAGGTCGATGGCCTCAGGACGTCCTACGAGGTGGCGGTCGGAGCGACCCGACCGGATGACGTCGACGTGGACTCGGTGCACGGCCACACCGCACTGGTGCGGCGACCGCGGTTCACCGACCCCGCCACCCAGGTGAGCCCCGGCAGCCTGGTCGCGCCGATGCCCGGCACCGTGGTGAGGCTGCTCGCCGAGCTCGGCCAGCAGGTGGCCGCCGGGGACGGCGTACTCGTCCTCGAGGCGATGAAGATGCAGCACACCGTCGTCGCGCCCGCCGCGGGCGCCGTCGAGTTCACCGTCGAGGCCGGGGCGCAGGTCGCCGCCGGCGCGGTGCTTGCCCACGTGGAGGAAGCATGATGTTCACCGAGCCGGAGGAGCGCGTCGCGCTGCGCGAGTCGGTCGCCCGGCTGGCCGGCAAGTACGGCCACGACTACATCGCCGAGCAGGCCGCGAGCGGCGGCAAGACCACCGAGCTGTGGCTGGAGATGGGCCGAGGCGGCTTCCTCGGCGTCAATATCGCCGAGGAGTACGGCGGCGGGGGCGGGGGCATGGCCGACCTGGCCGCCGTACTGGAGGAGGCCGCCGCGCAGGGCGCCCCGCTGCTGATGATGGTCGTCAGCCCGGCCATCTGCGGCAGCATCATCAGCCGCTGCGGCACCGAGGAGCAGAAGCGGCGGTGGCTGCCCGGCATCGCCGACGGCACCCTGCTGATGGCCTTCGGCATCACCGAGGCCGACGCCGGCTCCAACTCCCACCAGATCACCACCACGGCACAGCGCACATCGGGAGGGAGAGACGGCGACCACTGGGTGCTCCGCGGCCAGAAGCAGTTCATCTCCGGCGTCGACGAGGCCTCTCACGTCCTGATCGTCAGCCGCACCGAGGACACCAAGACCGGCAAGCTCAAGCCCGCCCTCTTCGTGGTCCCCACCGACGCCGACGGGTTCGACAAGCAGGTCATCCCGATGGCCTGGCAGGCGCCGGAGAAGCAGTTCACGCTCTTCCTCGACGACGTCCGGGTCCCGGCCGACGCCCGGGTCGGCGACGAGGATGGCGGCCTCTGGCAGCTCTTCGCCGGCCTCAACCCCGAGCGGATCATGGGTGCCGCGCTCTCCTGCGGCATGGCCCGCTATGCGCTGGCCAAGGCGGTCGACTACGCCAAGACCCGCGCCGTCTGGAAGGACCAGCCGATCGGCGCCCACCAGGGCATCGCGCACCCGCTGGCCAAGGTCAAGATCGAGCTCGAGCAGGCCCGGCTGCTGTGGCAGAAGGCGGCGGCGCTCTACGACGCCGGCGACGACTTCGCGGCGGGCGAGTACGCCAACATGGCGAAGTACGCCGGCGGCGAGATCGCCTGCAACGCCACCGACGCCGCGGTGCACACCCACGGCGGCAACGGCCTCACCGTGGAGTACGGCCTGGCCAACCAGCTGGTCGCCGCGAGACTGGGCCGGATCGCGCCGGTCAGCCGGGAGATGATCCTCAACTTCGTCGCGATGCACTCCCTGGGGCTGCCCAAGTCCTACTGAGCAACGGGGTCGTCTAGGGTCGTGGCCCGTGGGAGGGATCTTCGCCGGCTTCGCGACGATCTCGATCCTTATCGGCGTGGGCATCCTGCTCGCCCATGTCGGCCTGGTCGACGCCGGCGGCCAGCGCACCCTCGCGGTGATCACCTTCTACGTCGCCAGCCCGGCGCTGCTGGTCACCATGCTGTCGGGCAGCAATGTGCACGAGCTGTTCTCCCGCAACCTGATCGCGACCGGCGGCGCGGTGGTCGTCTCGGGCGCGCTGGCCGCCCTGGCCGCGCGGGCGCGGCGACTCGCCCTGGGCGAGGCGGTCATCAGTGTCTACGCCGCCAGCTATGTCAACGCGGCCAACCTCGGCATCCCCATCGCCGTCTACGTGCTCGGCGACGCCTCCCTGGTGGTGCCCACCCTGCTGCTGCAGCTGGTCGTGCTGCAGCCGGTCGGGCTGACCCTGCTCGACGCCGCGGTGGCCCACGAGCGGCTCACGGTCAGGGCGGCGCTCTCGCGGCCGGTCCGCAACCCGATGACGATCGGCTCCGTACTCGGCCTGGTGATGGCACTGACCGGCTTCGAGCTGCCGACCGTCGTCGCCGACCCGCTGGCGCTGCTCGGCGGGATGGCGGTCCCCGGCATGTTGCTCGCCTACGGCATCTCGCTGCGGCTCGGCCCGCTGCCCGGCCGGGGCGCGCCGGCCGCCCAGCTCGGCACCGCCGTCGGGCTCAAGATGGTGCTCCAGCCCCTCGCCGCCTATCTCATCGGGCGCTACCTGCTCGGCATGACGGGGGACCCGCTGCTGGCGGTGACGGTGCTCTCCGCGCTGCCGACCGCGCAGAACATCTTCGTGACGGCGGTCCGCTACGACCGCGGCGTGCTGCTGGCCCGCGACGCGGTCTTCGTCAGCACGATCCTGGCGCTGCCGGTGGTGCTGGTGATCAGCGCGCTCCTCGCGCGACACTAGGAGGCGGGTAGGTCGGCCAGCCGAGCCGTCCGACCGCCGGGCGTCACTTACGCGTCCGCCGGAGCCGATCACCGCCTTCATGGGGAAGGAGTACCAATCAGATCCCATCATCCACGTCGACCTCGACTCCTTCTTCGCCTCGGTCGAGCAGCGCGACGACGCCGAGGACGGCGACGCTCCCCGATCCACCGCCACGAGCCGGATAGCCTTGCGCCCCGTGGGGGTCGTCAGTGCGCTCGACCGGGGCCAGCGCCGGTTCCCGCCGGCGGGGTTCCCGCTCGCCGTCGTCTACAAGTTCTTCGACGACCAGGGCAACTACCTCGCCGCGATCATGACTTACTACGCCTTCGTGGCGATCTTCCCGCTGATGCTGCTGGGCTCCTCGATCCTCGGCTTCTTCCTGGAGGGCCGCGAGGAGTTGCAGGAGCAGCTGCTCGACTCGGCGCTGAGCCAGTTCCCGATCATCGGCGAGCAGCTTGCCCAGGAGGGTGGGCTCCGGGGCTCCACGGGCGGTGTGGTCATCGGGTCGCTGGTCGCGCTCTATGGCGCGATGGGGCTGGGCCAGGCCATCCAGAACACCCTCAACACCGCCTGGTCGGTGCCGCGCAACAGCCGCCCCAATCCGTTCCTGCTGCGGTTCCGCAGCCTGGTGCTGCTCGCCACCGCCGGCGTCGCGGTGCTCGCGGTCTCGATCGTCTCGACGCTCGGCGCGAACACCCAGGTCTTCGGGCACGGCATCCACGACGGCCTGCGCTGGGTCATCGTGGCGGTCACGGTCCTCATCGTCGGCGCGATGTTCACCGTACTGCTGCGCTTCGGCACCACCCGCGACCACCCGCTGCGCAGCGCGGCCCCCGGCGCCTTCGTGCTGGCGGTCCTGTGGCAGGTCCTGCAGTACGGCGGCGCGGTCTATGTCACGCGCGTCATCAACGGTGCCGACAGCCTGATGAACCAGACCTTCGCCACCGTCCTCGGCCTGATCGCGTTCATCTACCTCGCCGCGGTGATGGGCGTGCTGAGCATGGAGGTCAACGTGGTGCTGGCGCGGCACCTCTGGCCGCGTGCGCTGCTGACCCCGTTCACCGACGCGGTCGACCTCACCGACGCCGACCGCCGGGCCTATGCGTCGTACGCGCTGATGAACCGCCACAAGGGCTTCCAGACCGTCGCCGTCACCTTCGACGGCCGCGACGGCGACACCCACGAGATCGTCATGGACCCCTCCTGGGCACGTAAGACGAAGCGGCCCAGGAAGCAGGTGCCGCCGGAGCCGCCGAACCCCCACGAGCCGCCGTCGCAGGAGTACGACGGCCGCTTCTGACTCGCCGCAACGTCATGCGGAGGGAGCAACCGTCGGCTCCATCCGCATGACGTCTGAAACACCTCCTGAGGCAGGATGAGCGTTATGACCGAGCTGGTGCACTACGACGTCGTCGATGGGGTCGCCACGATCACGCTCGACTCGCCCCACAACCGCAACGCGCTCTCACAGCAGCTCACCACCGAACTGCTGGCCGCCCTGGAGCGCGCCGCGGCCGACGACGCTGCGAGGATCGTGTTGCTGCAGGCGGCCGGCACGGTGTTCTGCTCCGGCGCCGACCTGTCCGAGGCCGCGACCGTGCCGATGGACCAGGGCGCCCGGGTGATCGTGGCGCTGCAGCGGGCGATCGTCGCGCACCCGAAGCCGGTGGTGACCCGGCTGGCCGGCGCGGTCCGGGCGGGCGGCATCGGTCTGGTCGCCGCCAGCGACATCGTGGTCGCCGCCGAGGACGCCAGCTTCGCGCTGACCGAGGTGCGGCTCGGCCTCGCCCCGGCGGCCATCTCGCTGACCGTGTTGCCGCGACTCACCAGCCGAGCCGCGGCCTCCACCTTCCTCACCGGCCGGGTCTTCACCGGCGACGAGGCCCGCGACCTCGGCCTGGTGACCACCGCCGTCCCCGCCGACCGGCTGGACACCGAGGTCGAGGCGGTGGTGGCGCAGCTGCTCCTGGGCGTGCCGCAGGGGTTGCGCGAGACCAAGGCGCTGATGAACGCGGCGCTGCTCGACCGGATCGACGCCCACGGCGAGGAGATGGCCACCCTGAGTGCCCGGCTCTTCGGCAGCGACCAGGCCCGCGAGGCGATGCTCGCCTTCCTCGCCAAGAGGTAGGCGACCTGCTCGCCGACCGACCTCGTCCCGCGAGGTGACCGAGACGACATACCTCGGCGTCACGTGAGCGGGGTAGGCTTGTCGACTCGCCGCGTCGGCGGCAAGGACACCGGCACCACCCAGGGGACAGGCGTTGAGCGAGGATCTGGCAACAGCGGAGATCGCGCGCGAGCAGGAGTTCGTGGACCGCGTCTACGTGCAGCTCGAGGCGTCGGCCACGTCGGCCCGACAGCTCGCCCGCGAGGGCCATGCGCGAGGCGGGCTCGGCCACGAGGGCGGCCTCGTCGAGCGTGACGCGATGGTCTTCCAGGCCGCCAAGCGGATCGCCCAGCTCGACGCCGCCCACGAGGGCCTCGTCTTCGGCCGGCTCGACCTGCGTCCTGACGTCGACGACGAGCCGCGCTATATCGGCCGCATCGGGCTGCGCGACGCCAACCGCGACTCGCTGCTGATCGACTGGCGCGCCCCCGCCGCGGCGGTGTTCTACCAGGCGACCGCGGCCGAGCCCCAGAACGTCGTACGACGACGGGTGCTGCGGTCCCGCGGCAGGGCGGTCCTCGGCGTCGAGGACGAGCTGCTCGACGACAGCGTCGAGACCGACCTGCCCATCGTCGGCGAGGGCGCCCTGATGGCCCAGCTCAGCCGCGCCCGCGACCGGCGGATGCACTCCATCGTCGCCACCATCCAGGCCGAGCAGGACAAGGCGATCCGCGCCCCCGGCAAGGGCGTGGTGGCGATCTCCGGCGGCCCCGGCGTCGGCAAGACCGTGGTGGCGCTGCACCGCGCCGCCTACCTGCTCTACACCGACCGCCGTCGCTACGAGACCGGTGGCGTGCTGGTGGTCGGCCCCTCCGGCGTCTTCATGAGCTATATCGCCCGGGTGCTGCCCAGCCTCGGCGAGACCGCAGTCGCGCTGCGCTCCCTCGGCGAGGTCGTCGACGGCGTCCGGGCGGCCCGCCACGACGACCCGGCGGTCGCCGCCGTCAAGGGCTCGGCGCGGATGGCGGAGCTGCTGCGCCGTACCGCCCGGCAGCAGGCGCCCGGTTCCCCGAGCGAGTTCCGCGTCTTCTACCGCGACGACGTGTTGTTCCTCGACCGTGGCCGGCTCGGTCAGCTGCGCCGCCAGCTGATGGGCCAGGGCCGCCGCAACCGGCAGCTGCCCCGGGTCGCCCAGACGCTGCTCGACGCGCTGTGGCGGCAGGTTCGCGGCGAGCGGGGTCGGGAGCGCGGTCGCGAGGCGTTCGATGACGAGCTGCTCGGCGACGACCGGTTCCTCGACTTCGCCGCGGCCTGGTGGCCGCCGCTCGACGCGCGGACGGTGCTCGGCTGGCTGCGCGACCCGGAGTTCCTGGCCCGGGTCGCCGAGGGCGTGCTCAGCGCCGAGGACCAGCGGCTGCTCGCCAAGTCCTGGAGCGAGGAGCTGACCGTCGAGGACGTGCCGCTGCTCGACGAGCTGCGCTACGCGCTCGGCGACGTCCCCGAGACGCCGGCCGACGAGCGCGACGTCGACCCCGAACTCGGCATCAACGTCGCCGAGCTGCTCACCGCCGCCGACCGCGAGTTCGCCGCCGGCCCCGGCTGGCGGCCGCCCACCCACCGCATCGAGGACGACGGCTACGCCCATGTGCTTGTCGACGAGGCGCAGGACCTCACCCCGATGCAATGGCGGATGGTCGGCCGTCGGGGACGTACGGCGTCGTGGACCATCGTCGGCGACCCGGCCCAGTCCTCGTGGCCGGTGCCGGCCGAGGCCGCCGAGGCCCGTGCCGAGGCGCTGGCCGGCAAGCCCGTCCACGAGTTCCACCTCGCCACCAACTACCGCAACAGCGCGGAGATCTACGAGTTCGCCGCCGACTACGCCCAGCGGGTCGGCCTCGACGCCGACCTCCCCACGGCGGTCCGCTCGACCGGCATCCCCCCGGTGGTGCTGACCGACGTCGCCGATCTCGAGGCGGCCACCCGGGCCGAGGTGGTCAGGCTCGCCGGCGAGGTCGCCGGCACCGTCGGCGTCGTCGTACCCGTCGCCCGCCGCGCCGAGGTCAACTCCTGGCTCGCCGCCTGGCCGGAGCTGGCTGCCGACGCGCCCTCCGCGCGCGCCGCCGCCGGCGACGCGTCCACCACCCCCTCCGGGGAGGACCGGGTCGTGGTGCTCACCGGCCTCGACACCAAGGGCCTGGAGTTCGACGCGATCGTGGTGGTGCGGCCGCAGGAGATCGAGGACGAGTCGGCCACCGGCCGGGCCACCCTCTACGTCGTCCTCACCCGCGCCACTCAGCTGCTGACCACCATCTCCTGACCCGTCCGCGCCAGCCCGGCGACGGCGGCCAGGACCAGCAGCGTGCCGACGACGCCGGCCGCCGAGAGGTGCTCGCCGAGCACCAGCCAGGCCAGCAGCGCGGCGGTGACCGGCTCCAGCAGCGACGCGACCGTCGCGGTGCTGGCGGGCACCGTCCGCAGGCCGGCGTAGAGGGCGAGATAGGCGAGCGCCATGGTGCCGACGCCGAGGTAGAGCACCCAGCCGGCGACGGCGGCGGTAGCGGGCAGCAGCGGGCCGCCGGTCAGCAGCAGCGGCGCGAGCATGATCGCCCCGACGGCGGTCGAGCCGGCGGCGAGCGTCGTCGGCCGGGCGCCGAAGATGAAGGCGGCGCCGGCGCGGCCGATCGGATCGGTCGAGCGCGGGCTCGTC
>NZ_JASGDQ010000013.1:0-33390 GCF_047607185.1 Nocardioides sp.
GAGTCGGCAGAAGTGCAGGTGCCTGACCCGCACTTCTGCCGACTCGGCCGGTTTCAGACCAGCACTTCTGCCGACTCGAGCCTTCTCAGACCAGCACTTCTGCCGACTCGCGGTCAGGTGGGGGTGCCGCTAAGGTCGGCCAGCTTTGCCTTGCCGCCGTCGAGGGCGGTGAGCACCCACACGCCGTCGGGGGTCAGCGCGGTGGTGTGCTCGAAGTGGGCGGCCCAGGATCCGTCGGTGGTCACGGCCGTCCACTCGTCGTCGAGCTCGACGAGTTGCTTGCTGCCCAGGGTGACCATCGGCTCGATGGCGAGCGCCATGCCGCGCTGCAGTCTGGCGCCGTGGCCCGGCCGGCCGAAGTTGGGGACGTCGGGCTCCATGTGCATCTCGGTGCCGATGCCGTGCCCGAAGTAGTCCTCGACGATGCCGTAGCGCTCACCGCCCGGCTGCGCCCGGATGTAGGCCTCCACCGCGTGCCCGATGTCGGAGACCCGGCCGCCGACCCGGTTCGCGGCGATGCCCGCCCACATCGACCCCTCGGTGACCCGGACCAGCTCGGCGATCTCCGCGGTCACCGGCTCCAGCGCCACCGTGATAGCGGCATCGCCGTGCCAGCCGTCGAGAATCGCGCCGCAGTCGATCGAGATCAGGTCGCCGGGCTGCAGCGGCACCTCGCTGGGGATGCCGTGTACGACGGCCTCGTTCACCGAGGCGCAGATCGTCGCCGGGAAGCCGTAGTAGCCGAGGAAGGACGGCACCGCGCCGCGCTCTCGGATGGTCTGCTCCGCCAGGGCGTCGAGCTCTCGCGGCGTGACTCCGGGCCGCACCGCGGCGCGAAGCACCTCGAGCGTCTCGCCGACCACCAGGCCGGCCCGGCGCATTAGGTCCAGCTGCTCGGGGGTCTTGAGCTGGACCCGGCGGCCCAACAGCCCCATCAGCACGCCGTCCGCTAGAGGTCGGAGAGGGCGGCGGCGATGCGCTCGGCCACCTCGCCGACCTCGCCGAGGCCGTCGACCTCGACCACCAGGCCACGCTGCTTGTAGGCGTCGATGAGCGGCGCGGTCTGCTCGGCGTAGAGCTCCTGCCGGTGGCGGATGACCTCTTCGGTGTCGTCGGAGCGACCCTCGGTCCGGGCGCGCTGCAGCAGCCGGGTCACCACCTCGTCGCGGTCGACGACCAGCGAGAGCACTGCGTCGAGCGCGGTGCTCGACTCGGCCAGAATGTCGTCGAGGACCTCGACCTGAGCCAGGGTGCGCGGATAGCCGTCGAGCAGGAAGCCCGAGGCGCAGTCTGGCTCGGCGAGCCGGTGGCGGACCATGTCGTTGGTGATGGAGTCGGGGACGTAGTCGCCGGCGTCCATATATCGCTTCGCCTCGACCCCGAGCGGCGTGCCCTGGGAGACGTTGGCGCGGAAGATGTCGCCGGTCGAGATCGCCGGGATGCCGAACCGCTCGGAGACGAACCGGGCCTGGGTGCCCTTGCCAGCCCCAGGCGGCCCCATGATGATCGACCTCATTAGCGCAGGAATCCTTCGTAGTTGCGCTGCTGGAGCTGGCTCTCGATCTGCTTCACGGTGTCGAGCGCGACGCCGACCATGATCAGGATGGAGGTGCCGCCGAACGGGAAGTTGTTGTTCGCGTCGATGAGCACGAGGGCGATCAGCGGGATGAGCGCGATCAGACCAAGGTAGAGCGAGCCCGGCAGTGTGATGCGGGACAGGACGTAGGACAGGTAGTCCTCGGTCGGCTTGCCCGCCCGGATCCCGGGGATGAAGCCGCCGTACTTCTTCATGTTGTCTGCCACCTCCTTGGGGTTGAAGGTGATGGAGACGTAGAAATACGTGAAGAAGACGATGAGGGCGAAGTACGCCGCCATGTAGAGCGGGTGGTCACCACGCACGAAGTAGGTGTTGACCCAGTCGACCCAGCCCGGCGGGTTGGCCGAGTTCGACTGGAACTGCGCCGCCATCGCCGGCAGGTAGAGCAGCGAGCTCGCGAAGATGACCGGGATGACGCCCGCCTGGTTGACCTTGAGCGGGATGTACGTCGAGGAGCCACCGAACATCTTCCGGCCGACCATCCGCCGGGCATATTGCACCGGGATGCGGCGCTGGGCCTGCTCGATGAAGATGACCGCCGCCATGATCGCCAGTCCGATGACGATGACGATGCCGAAGGTCCACGGACCGTGCTGGTCCTTGACCGCCCACATGGTGGCCGGGAAGGTCGCGATGACCTGGGTGAAGATCAGGATCGACATGCCGTTGCCGATGCCGCGCTCGGTGATGAGCTCGCCGAGCCACATGATGACGGCGGTGCCGGCGGTCATCGTCACGACCAGCACCAGGAAGGTGCCGGTGCCGTTGTCGTGGAGCAGGTCCTGGCTGCAGTTGAGCAGGTTGCCCGAGCGGGCCAGGGCGACGATGCCGGTGGCCTGCAGCAGCGCCAGGCCGAGGGTGAGATAGCGGGTGTACTGGGTGATCTTGGTCTGACCGGACTGACCCTCGTTCTTGAGGGCCTCCAGTCGTGGGATCACCACGACGAGCAGTTGCAGGATGATGCTCGCGGTGATGTAGGGCATGATGCCCAGCGCGAACACGGTCAGCTGCAGCAGCGCGCCGCCGGAGAACAGGTTGACCAGGTTGTAGAGGCCGGCGCCCGACCCCTCCTTGGTGAGGTTGATGCAGTCCTGCACGTTGGCGACGTTGACGCCGGGTGCGGGCAGCTGTGAGCCCGCCCGGAAGACCACGATGATCGCCAGGACGAACAGCAGCTTGCGCCGCAGGTCCGGGGTCCGGAAGGCGTTCAGGAACGCGCCAAGCACGAGATTTCCTCTTCTTCACACAACTCGGTCGAGGTGTCCTGTGACCGGTCTTTGACCGGCCTGGGAAACCCGCCGAAGCCTAACAGGCACGGAAAGTGCGAGAAGCGGCCGGTCTGTCGCCTTGCCCTCTGCGCGGCGCACTCCGTGCGCCGAACGGCAAGGAAGACGAGACCGACCGCTCTCCCGTTTGTTCGCTACGTCGCTCAGCCGATGGTCGCCGTGCCGCCGGCGGCCTCGATCTTCTCCTTGGCGGAGCCCGAGAACGCGTCGGCGGTGACGTCGACCTTGACCGAGAGGCTGCCGTTGCCGAGGACCTTCACCGGCTGGCCCTTGCGGACCAGGCCCTTGGCGACCAGGTCGGCGACGGTGACGGCGCCACCCTCGGGGAACGCCTCGCCGAGAGCGGCGACGTTGACGACCTGGAACTCGACCTTGAAGGGGTTCTTGAAGCCCTTGAGCTTCGGCAGCCGCATGTGAATCGGCATCTGGCCACCCTCGAAGCCGACCGGCACCTGGTAGCGGGCCTTGGTGCCCTTGGTGCCGCGACCGGCGGTCTTGCCCTTCGAGGCCTCGCCGCGACCGACGCGGACCTTGGCCTTCTTGGCGCCCGGAGCCGGAGCGAGGTTGTGCAGTTTCAGCACCATGTCAGTCGACCTCCTCGACCGTCACCAGGTGACGGACGGTGCGGATCATCCCGCGAATCTCGGGACGGTCCTCCTTGACGACCACGTCGCCGATCCGCTTGAGACCGAGCGTGCGCAGGGTCTCGCGCTGGTTCTGCTTCAGGCCGACGCGGCCCTTGTTCTGCTTGACCTTGAGCTGTGCCATCAGGCCGACACCTCCGCGGGAGCGGTCGCCGGGGCGGCCTTCTCCTCCTCGCGCGCCTTCAGCAGAGCGGCCGGAGCGACATGCTCGACGGGGAGGCCACGGCGGGCCGCCACCGACTCGGGCTGCTCCAGCAGGCGCAGCGCCTCGACCGTCGCGTGGACGATGTTGATCTGGTTGGACGAGCCGAGCGACTTGCTCAGCACGTCGTGGATGCCGGCGCACTCCAGGACGGCGCGCACCGGGCCACCGGCGATGACGCCGGTACCGGGAGCGGCCGGGCGCAGCAGCACCACGCCGGCGGCCTTCTCGCCCTGCACCGGGTGCGGGATCGTGCCCTGGATGCGGGGGACGCGGAAGAAGTGCTTCTTCGCCTCCTCGACACCCTTGGCGATCGCCGCCGGCACCTCCTTGGCCTTGCCATAGCCGACGCCGACGAGACCGTCACCGTCACCGACGATCACCAGGGCGGTGAAGCTGAAGCGACGACCACCCTTCACGACCTTGGCGACACGGTTGATCGCAACGACGCGCTCGATGTAGGCGTTCTTCTCGGCGGCCTGGCCACGACGGTCGTTGTCACGACCGCGGCGCTCGCCACCACGCGAACCGCGCTGGGCTCCGCTCATGATTCCTCTTCCTCGCTCTTCGTTGCGGTCAGAACTGCAGGCCGCCCTCGCGGGCGCCGTCAGCCAGGGCCGCGATGCGACCGGTGTACTTGTTGCCGGCGCGGTCGAAGACCACGCCCTCGATCCCGGCAGCCTTGGCGCGCTCGGCGACGAGCTGGCCCACCGCCTTCGCCTTGTCGACCTTGGCACCATCACCGGCGCGCAGGTCGGCCTCCAGGGTGGAGGCGGAGACCAGGGTCTTGCCGACGGTGTCGTCGACGACCTGGGCGGTGATGTGCTTGGTCGACCGAGTGACGACCAGGCGCGGGCGCTCGGGGGTGCCGCTGATCTTCTTGCGGCCGCGGAGCTGACGCTTGAGGCGGGACTTGACCCGACCAGCGGTGTGCTTGTTGTTGGACAGCGAGATGGCCATCGTCACTTACCAGCCTTTCCGACCTTGCGGCGGACGTTCTCGCCGGCGTAGCGGACGCCCTTGCCCTTGTAGGGCTCGGGCTTGCGCAGCTTGCGGATGTTGGCGGCGACCTCGCCGACCTGCTGCTTGTCGATGCCGACGACGCCGAGCTTGGTCGGGCCCTCGACGGTGAAGCTGATGCCCTCGGGGGCGTCGAAGACGATCGAGTGGCTGTAGCCGAGCTGGAACTCCAGCTGGGTCGGGCCCTTCGACAGCACCCGGTAGCCGACGCCGACGATCTCGAGCTTCTTCTCGTAGCCCTCGGTCACGCCTACGACCATGTTGTTGATCAGCGTGCGGGACAGGCCGTGCAGCGACTTGGACAGCCGCTCGTCGTCGGGACGCTTGACGTCCAGGACGCCCTCGCCCTTCTCGACGGTGATCGGCTCGGCGACGGTGTGCGACAGGGTGCCCTTGGGGCCCTTGACGATCACGGTCTGGCCGTCGATCTGCACGTCCACATTGCCCGGGACCGGGACGGGGAGCTTGCCAATGCGCGACATGTTCTCTACTCCTTCCCGATCACCAGACGTAGGCGAGGACTTCCCCACCCACGCCCTTCTGGTTGGCCTGACGGTCGGTCAGCAGGCCCTGGGACGTCGAGATGATCGCGACGCCGAGGCCGCCGAGCACCCTGGGGAGACCCGAGTGCTTGGCGTAGACCCGCAGACCGGGCTTGCTGATGCGGCGCACGCCGGCGAGCGAGCGCTCGCGGTTGCGGCCGTACTTGAGAGTGATGGTCAGCGTCTTGCCGACCGCGGGCTCGCCGTTGGCGTCGACATTGTCCGCGACGTCGTAGGAGGCGATATAGCCCTCCTGCCTGAGGATCTCCGCGACACCAGCCTTGATCTTGCTGTAGGGCATCGACACCGCGTCGTGGTACGCCTGGTTGGCGTTGCGCAGACGGGTGAGCATGTCTGCGATCGGGTCAGTCATCGTCATATGAGGTGTTCTTTCTCGAAGCGGTTTCGCGGCGTCGTACGACGTCCGCGACCTTCAACGGTCAGTGGCTGGTGGTCACCAGCTCGACTTGGTCACGCCGGGGAGCTCGCCACGGTGGGCCATCTCCCGCAGGCAGATACGGCACAGGCCGAACTTGCGGAAGACGGCCTTCGGGCGGCCACACCGCTGGCAGCGGGTGTAGGCGCGGACGGCGTACTTCGGCTTGCGCGCGGCCTTGACCTTGAGCGCGGTCTTCGCCATGTCAGTTCTCCTTGAACGGGAACCCGAGCGCCTTGAGCAGCGCGCGGCCCTGGTCGTCGTTGGTCGCCGTCGTCACCACGGTGATGTCCATACCGCGGGTCCGGTCGATCTTGTCCTGGTCGATCTCGTGGAACATGACCTGCTCGGTGAGACCGAAGGTGTAGTTGCCGTGACCGTCGAACTGGTTGGGGTTGAGACCGCGGAAGTCACGGATGCGCGGCAGCGCGAGCGACAGCAGCCGGTCGAGGAACTCCCACATCCGGTCGCCGCGCAGCGTGGTGTGGGCGCCGATCGGCATACCCTCGCGCAGCTTGAACTGGGCGATCGACTTGCGGGCCTTGGTCACCAGCGGCTTCTGGCCGGTGATCACGGTGAGGTCGCGGACCGCGCCCTCGATCAGCTTGGAGTCGCGAGCGGCCTCGCCGACGCCCATGTTGACCACGATCTTGACCAGGCCGGGGACCTGCATGACGTTCTGGATGTCGAACTGCTCGCGCAGGGCCGGGGCGATCTCCGCGGCGTAGCGGGCCTTGAGACGCGGCTGGGTGGCGGTGGTCATGCTCAGATCTCCTTGCCGGACTTGCGCGAGACGCGCACGCTGCGCTCGGCCTCGTAGGTCGAGCCGTCGGGCCGGCGCTTGGTGACGGTGTCGCGGCGGAAGCCGACACGGACCGGCTTGCCGTCCTCGAGCAGCATCACGTTGGACACGTGGATCGGGGCCTCGGTGGTGATGATGCCGCCGGTGGTGCCGGCACGGCCGCCCTGGTCCTGGACCTTGGTGTGCTTCTTGACGCGGTTGACGCCCTCGACGATGACCCGGTCCTCGTCGCGCAGCACGCCGATGACCTTGCCCTGGGCGCCCTTGTCCTTGCCGGCGATGACGAGGACCTCGTCGCCCTTCTTGATGTTGAAGCTCTTCTTCGACGTGGTCATCACAGCACCTCCGGCGCCAGCGAGATGATCTTCATGAACTTCTTGTCGCGCAGCTCGCGGCCGACGGGGCCGAAGATGCGGGTGCCTCGCGGCTCGCCGTCGGCCCGGAGGATGACAGCGGCGTTCTCGTCGAAGCGGATGTAGGAACCGTCGGGACGACGGCGCTCCTTGACGGTGCGCACGACGACGGCCTTGACGACGTCACCCTTCTTCACGTTGCCACCGGGGATCGCGTCCTTGACGGTGGCGACGATGACGTCGCCGATGCCGGCGTAGCGACGACCAGAGCCACCGAGCACGCGGATGCAGAGAATCTCCTTGGCACCCGTGTTGTCGGCGACCTTGAGTCGCGACTCCTGCTGGATCATTGATTACTCCTTGTCGAGCCGGTTCTCCCACGCATCCAGGGCGTGTGAGCCTTGCCGAACCTTCATGGGTTGTCACCGGACGAATGCCGGGAACACTCCAGTGTCCCCGGCATCGCATCCGTTCGCCAAAACGGCGCTTACTTCGCCTTTTCGAGGATCTCGACGAGGCGCCACCGCTTGGTCGCGGACAGCGGCCGGGTCTCCATGACCAGGACGCGGTCGCCGATGCCGGCGGTGTTCTGCTCGTCGTGAGCCTTCAGCTTGCTGGTACGGCGCATGACCTTGCCGTAGAGCGGGTGCTTCACGCGGTCCTCGACCTCGACGACGATGGTCTTCTCCATCTTGTCGCTGACGACGAGGCCCTCGCGGACCTTGCGCCGGTTGCGCTCGGTGGTCTGCGCGGTGGTGGACTCAGCCATCTTCAGGCCTCCTCGTTCTCAGCGCCCGGGGCGACCCGGATGCCGAGCTCGCGCTCACGCACCACGGTGTAGATCCGGGCGATGTCCTTCTTGACGGTGCGGAGCCGGCCGTGGCTCTCCAGCTGGCCGGTGGCCGCCTGGAACCGGAGGTTGAACAGCTCCTCCTTGGCCTCGCGCAGCTTCGCGGCGAGGTCGATGTCGTTGAGCTCGTCGAGCTCGTGCGCCTTCACGGCGTTGCTCATCAGAACTCACCAGCCTCTCGCGTGATGAAACGGCACTTCATGGGGAGCTTGTGGATCGCGCGGCGCATCGCCTCGCGGGCCACGTCCTCCGGGACACCGGAGAGCTCGAACATGACCCGGCCGGGCTTGACGTTGGCGACCCACCACTCCGGGGAGCCCTTGCCGGAGCCCATCCGGGTCTCGGCGGGCTTCTTGGTCAGCGGGCGGTCGGGGTAGATGTTGATCCAGACCTTGCCGCCACGCTTGATGTGGCGGGTCATCGCGATACGAGCCGACTCGATCTGCCGGTTGGTCACGTAGTGACCCTCGATCGCCTGGATGCCGAACTCGCCGAAGGCGAGCGAGGTGCCGCCCTTGGCGGAGCCGGTCCGCTTCGGGTGGTGCTGCTTCCTGTGCTTGACGCGACGGGGCATCAACATGGGCTCAGCCCTCCTGGGTCTCGGTCGCGGTGGCGACAGCCTCGGCCGGCGCCTCGACGGTGGTAGCGGCCTCGCCGCCGCGGTTGCCGCGCGAGCCACGGCTCGGCCGGTCGCCGCCGCGCTCGCCACGGCCACCGGAACGACCGCCGCGGCCGGGGACGCCGGCGCGGGCGGCCTGCTGGGCCTGGCGCTCGGCACGGGTGCCGGCGACCTCGCCCTTGTAGATCCAGACCTTGACGCCGATGCGGCCGAAGGTGGTGCGGGCCTCGTAGAAGCCGTAGTCGATGTCGGCGCGCAGGGTGTGCAGCGGGACGCGGCCCTCGCGGTAGAACTCGGTGCGCGACATCTCGGCGCCGTTGAGGCGGCCGGAGCACTGGATCCGGATGCCCTTGGCACCGGAGCGCATCGTGGTCTGCATCGCCTTGCGCATGGCGCGGCGGAACTGCACCCGGCCGGAGAGCTGCTCGGCGACGCCCTGAGCCACCAGCTGAGCGTCGACCTCGGGGTTCTTCACCTCGAGGATGTTGAGCTGGACCTGCTTGCCGGTGAGCTTCTCGAGCTCGGTGCGCAGCCGGTCGGCCTCGGCGCCGCGGCGGCCGATGACGATGCCGGGGCGGGCGGTGTGGATGTCGACGCGGACCCGGTCACGGGTGCGCTCGATCTCCACCTTGGCGATGCCGGCGCGCTCCATGCCCTTGCTCAGCAGCTTGCGGATGGCGACGTCCTCGCCGACGTACGACTTGTAGAGCTTGTCGGCGTACCACCGGCTCTTGTGGTCGGTGGAGATGCCCAGGCGGAAGCCGTTCGGGTTGATCTTCTGTCCCATTACTTCTTCTTCCCCTCGACCACAGCCGCCGGCTGGACGGCCAGCGTGATGTGGCTGGTGCGCTTGTTGATACGGGTCGCGCGGCCCTGGGCACGCGGACGCCAGCGCTTCATGGTCGGGCCCTCGTCCACCTGCGCGACGGAGACGACCAGGTCGCCACGGTCGAGACCCTCGGTGGTCTCGGCGTTGGCGATGGCGCTCTCCAGCACCTTGTAGACGGTCTCGGAGGCGGCCTGCGGCGCGAAGGCCAGCAGGGACAGCGCCTCGTCCACGGGCAGGCCACGAACCAGGTCGACGACCCGGCGGGCCTTCAGCGGGGTGATCCGCACGTAGCGGGCACTCGCGAAGGAGCCCGGCTGGTCGCCGAGCAGCGACTCGCGGCGGGCGCTGACGCGCCGGCGGTCAGTGGTGGTCATCGACGACGTCCCTTCCGGTCTTCCTTCACGTGACCCTTGTAGGTGCGGGTCGGGGCGAACTCGCCCAGCTTGTGGCCGACCATCGAGTCGGACACGAAGACCGGGACATGCTTGCGACCGTCGTGCACGGCGATCGTGTGACCGATCATGCTCGGCACGATCATCGAGCGGCGCGACCAGGTCTTGATGACGTTGTGCGTGCCCTTCTCGTTCTCGGCGTCCACCTTCTTCTGCAGGTGGTCGTCGACGAAGGGACCCTTCTTCAGGCTGCGAGGCATCTGTGTCTATCTCCTGGTCAGCGCTTGTTCTTGCCGGACTTGCGGCGACGGATGATGGCGGCGTCGCTGGCCTTGCGCTTGCGCGTGCGGCCCTCGGGCTTGCCCCACGGCGAGACCGGGTGGCGACCACCGGAGGTCTTGCCCTCACCACCGCCGTGCGGGTGGTCGACGGGGTTCATGACGACACCGCGGACGGTCGGGCGGACGCCCTTCCAGCGCATCCGGCCGGCCTTGCCCCAGTTGATATTGGACTGCTCGGCGTTGCCGACCTCGCCAACGGTGGCGCGGCAGCGTACGTCGACGTAGCGCATCTCGCCCGAGGGCATCCGCAGCGTGGCCCGGCTGCCCTCGCGGGCGACGAGCTGGGCGCTGTTGCCGGCCGAGCGGGCGATCTTGGCGCCGCCGCCCGGACGCAGCTCCACGTTGTGGATCGTGGTGCCGACCGGGATGTTGCGCAGCGGCAGGTTGTTGCCCACCTTGATGTCGGCGGTCGGGCCGGACTCCACGGTCATCCCCTGGGCCAGGTCCTTCGGCGCCACGATGTAGCGCTTCTCGCCGTCGGCGTAGTGGAGCAGCGCGATCCGGGCGGTGCGGTTGGGGTCGTACTCGATGTGAGCGACCTTGGCCGGCACTCCGTCCTTGTCGTAGCGCTTGAAGTCGATGATGCGGTAGGCGCGCTTGTGGCCGCCACCCTGGTGCCGGGTGGTGATCCGGCCCTGGTTGTTGCGGCCGCCCTTCTTGGGCAGCGGGCGCGTCAGCGACTTCTCCGGGGTGGTCCGGGTGATCTCGACGAAGTCGGCCACCGAGGCGCCACGGCGACCCGGTGTGGTCGGCTTGTACTTGCGAATAGCCATATTCGATCAGTCCTTAACAGACCCGGTCAGGAGACCGGACCTCCGAAGATGTCGATGCGGTGACCCTCCGCCAGGCTGACGATGGCGCGCTTGGTGTCCTTGCGCTTGCCGAGGCCGTCGCGGGTGCGGCGGGTCTTGCCGGGGCGGTTGAGCGTGTTGACCGAGGTGACCTTGACGTTGAACACCTTCTCGACCGCGATCTTGATCTCGGTCTTGTTGGCGCTGGGGTGCACCAGGAAGGTGTACTTGTTCTGGTCGAGCAGGTTGTAGCTCTTCTCGGAGACGACCGGCGCGAGCAGGATGTCGCGAGGGTCCTTGTGCAGGTTGCTCACTTGGTCTCCTCCTTGTCGCTGGCGGGAGCCCCCACGAAGGCGTCGAAGGCGGCCTTGGTGAAGACGACGTCGTCCGAGGCGAGCACGTCGTAGGTGTTGAGCTGGTCGACGGCGACGATGTGGACCTCGGGGGCGTTGCGCAGCGACAGCCAGGTGGTGGTGTCGACGCGGTCGAGCACGACGAGGAACTTGGTGCGGTCGGTCAGCTCGCGCAGGCTGGCCAGCGCCGCCTTGGTGGAGGGCTTGTCCAGACCGAAGGACTCGACCACGTGGACGCGGTCGTTGCGGGCCCGGTCGGAGAGGGCACCGCGCAGCGCGGCGGCCTTCATCTTCTTGGGGGTGCGCTGGCTGTAGTCCCGCGGCTGCGGGCCGTGGACGGTGCCACCGCCGGCGAACTGCGGGGCGCGGGTCGAGCCCTGGCGGGCGCGACCGGTGCCCTTCTGCTTGTAGGGCTTCTTGCCACCGCCGGAGACCATGCCCCGGGTCTTGGTGGCGTGGGTGCCCTGGCGAGCGGCGGCGAGCTGGGCCACGACGACCTGGTGGATCAGCGGGACGTTGACCTTCGCGTCGAAGATCTCGGCCGGCAGCTCGACCTTGACAGTCTTGAGAGCCATGAGGGTCAGGCCTCCTTCTTGGCGGCCGAGCGGAGGACGAGCAGACCGCCCTTGGGGCCGGGAACGGCGCCCTTGAGCAGGATCAGGCCCTTCTCGACGTCGACCGCGTGCACGGTGAGGTTCTGGGTGGTGACGGTGTCGGTGCCCATGTGACCGGCCATGCGGACGCCCTTGAAGACGCGGCCCGGGGTGGCGCAGGCGCCGATGGAGCCCGGCTTGCGGTGGTTGCGGTGGGCACCGTGCGAGGCGGAGACACCGGCGAAGCCGTGGCGCTTCATGGTGCCGGCGAAGCCCTTGCCCTTGCTGGTGCCGGTCACGTCGATCACGTCGCCGGCGGCGAAGGTGTCGACCGGGAGCTCCTGGCCCACGGTGTACGACGACGCGTCGGCGGTGCGGATCTCGACCAGGTGCCTGCGGGGCGTGGTGCCGGCCTTGACGAACTGGCCGGCGAGCGGCTTGGTCACCTTGCGGCCCGCGATCTCGCCGAAGCCGACCTGGATGGCGTTGTAGCCGTCGGTCTCGGGCTGGCGGATCTGCGTGATGACATTGGTCGACGCGGCGACCACGGTCACCGGGACGACGCGGTTGCTCTCGTCCCAGACCTGGGTCATGCCGAGCTTGGTGCCGAGCAGACCCTTCACGTTGCGCTCGAAGGTCATTGTCTTCTCACCTGCCTCAGAGCTTGATCTCGATGTCGACGCCGGCAGGCAGGTCGAGCCGCATCAGCGAGTCGACGGTCTTCGGAGTCGGGTCGATGATGTCGATGAGACGCTTGTGGGTGCGCATCTCGAAGTGCTCGCGAGAGTCCTTGTACTTGTGGGGCGAGCGGATGACGACGAAGACGTTCTTCTCCGTCGGCAGCGGCACGGGGCCCGCCACGCGGGCACCCGTGCGGGTGACCGTGTCAACGATCTTGCGCGCCGAGGTGTCGATCACCTCGTGGTCATAGGCCTTGAGCCTGATGCGGATCTTCTGTCCCGCCATCTGTCTCTCTCGTCCTTCTCTGTGCAGTCTCCGACCCCCGCGGTCGGGCGTGTCGCATGATTTCCACACGTCACACCCGCCATCGGCGGGATCCTCGCCTGCTCGGTTTGATTGATGCCCGGCTTCTCAGCCGGGCCGAATCGGGCCTCCAGGTGCGGTGTCGGCACATGCCGACCACCGAGCACGACCAGTCGTGAGGAACTGGGAGACGCGATTCAGTAGTCAAGATGTGCCGCACCCCGGCAGCCCGCCGGAGCAACCCGAGAATCTTGTCAGAGATCCGGACCGACGCCAAATCCTGCCGAGGAGCCAGAAGATGGCGGGTCGGGCGATCCGGGTCCTAGTGGTCGTCTCTGGAAGTTCGTGGGGGGTATGCGTGGATCCAGGTGCGCGCAGCGACGACCACTAGGCTCAGGCGGGTGATCGACCGTGACCGGCTGGCGGCGCTGCGAGCCGCCGAGGAGGAGCGCTTCCTCGCCACCCACCCGAGATCGGCGGAGCTGGCGACCGCCGCTCGCGGCTCGCTGCTGGCCGGCGTACCCATGCCGTGGATGACGCGGTGGCCGGGTGCCTTCCCGCTGACGTTCGCCGAGGCGCGGGGCGCCCGGTTCACCGACGTCGACGGCATCGAGTACGTCGACCTCTGCCTCGGCGACACCGGCGCGATGACCGGCCACGCGCTGCCCGCAGTGGCCGAGGCGATCGCGGCACGGGCGACGACCGGCCTCACCACCATGCTGCCCTCGACCGACGCGACCTGGGTCGCCGAGGAGTTGGCCCGCCGCTTCGGGCTGCCGTGCTGGCAGCTGGCGATGTCGGCGACCGACGCCAATCGGTTCGTGCTGCGGTTCGCGCGGGCGCTGACCGGCCGGCCGCGGATCGCGGTGATGGACTGGTGCTACCACGGCACCGTCGACGAGACCCTGGCCGTGCTCTCCTCGACCGGCGAGGTGATCGCCCGGCCCGGCGCGCTCGGACCGCAGGTCGACGTCGCGCTGACCACCGCCGTGGTGCCGTTCAACGACCTCGACGCGCTCGACCGGCGGCTGGCGCTCGGCGACGTCGCCTGCCTGCTGATGGAGCCGGCGCTGACCAATATCGGCATCGTGCTGCCGGCGCCCGGCTATCTCGAGGGGGTCCGCGCCGTCACCCGGGAGCACGGCGTACTGCTGGTGATCGACGAGACCCACACCATGTGCGCGGGACCCGGCGGCGCGAGCGCGGCCTGGGGTCTGGAGCCCGATCTCCTGGTCGTCGGCAAGGCGATCGGCGGTGGCGTCCCGGTGGCCGCCTACGGCATGACGGCATCGGTCGCCGAGGCGCTGACCGGACCGATGCTCGGCCACGAGATCGACGTCGCCGGCGTAGGCGGCACGCTGACCGGCAACGCGCTGGCGCTGGCCGCCACCCGCGCCACCCTGTCTACCGCGCTGCGCGAGGAGGACTTCGCCATTGCGGTGCCGCTCGCCGAGCGGTTCACCGACGGGGTCGCGGAGGTGTTCGAGCAGCACTCGCTGCCTTGGACGGTGCAGCGGCTCGGCGCTCGCGCGGAGTACTGGTTCTGCCCGCCGCCGCGCACCGGCGCCGAGGCGGCCGCCGCCGGCGACGAGGAACTGGAGGCGTACTTCCACCTGTGGGCGCTCAACCGGGGCATCCTGCTCACGCCGTTCCACAACATGGCGCTGTTCAGCCCGTTCCACACCGCCGCCGACGTCGACCTCCATACCTCGGTGTTCGCCGAGGCCGTCAGCGCGCTGCTCGGCTGAGCCGGACAGCCCCGCGCGGGATGAGCAGGCAGGCGCCGGCGGCGAGGACACAGAGCACGCCGGCGGTGATCCAGGCGAGCAGGTAGTCGCCGGTCGACTGCCGGATCCAGCCGGCATAGGAGGCCGCGATGCCGGCGCCGACCATGTGCGCGGCGAAGACCCAGCCGAAGACGACGCCGGCCCGCTCGACGCCGAAGTGCTGGCGGCACAGCGCCACCGTCGGCGGCACGGTGGCCACCCAGTCGAGGCCGTAGAAGAGCACGAACAGGAACAGGCTGGGGTGGAGCGAGGGGCCGAGCAGCATGTCGACCCACAGCAGCGAGAGGCCGCGCAGGAAGTAGTAGCAGAACAGCAGCTTGCGGGGATCGACCCGGTCGGTGAGCCAGCCGCTGGCGATGGTGCCGACGATGTCGAAGACGCCGATGAGCGCCAGCAGGCTGGCCGAGGTCGTCTCCGGCAGGCCGTGGTCGTGGGCGGCCGGGATGAAGTGGGTGCCGATCAGGCCGTTGGTGGACCAGCCGCAGATCCAGAACGTCGCGAACAGGATCCAGAACCTGCCCGATCGCGAGCTCTCGGCCAGCGTGCGGAGCGCGAGCCGGGCGGCGTTGGTGGTGGCGACCGCGGGTGCCGGCACCCAGTCCGCCGGGGCGCCGTACGGCGTCGTGCCGGCCTCGGCGGGGCTGTCGCGCATCACCAGCCAGACGGCCGGGGCGAGCAGCAGCGCGAACCCGGCGACCAGGCTCGCCGCCCACCGCCAGCCGGGGCCGTCGGCGAGATGGGCGATCAGCGGCAGGAAGACCAGCTGCCCGGTCGAGGAGGCGGCGGAGAAGACCCCGACCACGACGCCGCGATGCCGCACGAACCAGCGGTTGGCCACGATCGCGCCGAAGACGAGCGCCAGCGAGCCGGTGCCGATGCCGACCGCGAAGCCCCACAGCAGCCACAGCTGCCAGGCGGCGGTCATCACCAGGGTCAGCCCGGAGCCGAGCGCGGTCAGCCCGAGTGAGGCCGCCACCACCCGGCGTACGCCGAAGCGCTCCATCAGTGCGGCGGCGAAGGGCGCGGTGAGGCCGTAGACGATCAGGTTGAGCGAGACCGCGCCGGAGGTCGTGGCGCGGCTCCAGCCGAAGTCCGTCTCGAGCGGCTCCAGCAGCGCGCCCGTCGAGGAGCGGAAGCCCGCCGCGGCGACGAGCGCCGCCATCGTGACGACGGCGACCGGCCACGCCCGGTGGAGACGGCGCCTCGTCACAGGCGTCACGGCAGTCACAGGCTCAGCCATGCGCACACCTTCCCATGGCCGGAGAACACCTCGCCCCGGTGTTTTCTGCCTCGATCCGGCGATATCCCGCCGACCGCGGGATTCAGGTTAGGGTGCCCAGATGCCGTACAAGAAGCGCCTGGCCCTGGTGGCCGCCCTCGGGACCCTGCTGACCCTGCTGACGCCGGCTCTGCCCAGCGCGCAGGCCTACCCCTGCGGCCGACCCTCCGGCTGCACCTCGTTCGAACTGGTCTCGGCCGGGGCCTCCTACGACTGGTACCCCGTCAAGCACCGCTACGAGTTCAAAGGTGGCCGCACCGAGCCCAAGGAGTGGGAGAAGTCCAAGGGCAACTCCAAGCAGTATCAGCAGAACGGCATGTTGACCCTGGTGGCCAACAAGGGCAAGCACACGAAGCCGGTCACCTCGACCTGGACCGGCCGCAGCCACTACTACGACAAGGGCCGCTGGGAGACCCGGATGCGGATGGCGCCGGAGTCGTCGGGCGGCAACCCCTGGATGGTCGAGGTCGCGTTGACCCCGGTGAGCAAGAAGCAGTACTTCTGCGGCGCCCAGGACATCCACCTGCTGCACTGGTCGCCGACCGAGCCGAGCACCGCCCAACTCGACATCAACACGCTGCCGGACAACCGCTTCACCATGGAGAAGAAGCTGTCCCGCTCCATCACCAACGACGAGTGGCACGTCTTCGCGGTGGAGGTGACCAAGGAGCGTGTGCTGTGGTTCGTCGACGCCCAGGTGGTCGCCAACGAGCCGCGCGACAAGGCGCTGTCGGGCAAGAAGTTCAAGTTCCAGGTCCGGTTGATCCCCACCGCGCCGGGCAAGGTGCAGGAGAAGTTCCGGATCCAGCTCGACTGGGCGCGCTACTGGACGCTGGCCAAGCCGAACAGCAAGTCGGTGGCGGCGCCGAAGACCGATCTGAAGACCAACAGGGACGCCTGCCCGCCGGTCGAGCAGCAGCCGACCTCGCCCTCGACGACGCCGGCTCGCGCGACCCGCTGACACGACGATGCCGAGCCTCTACGGTGACCGCGTGAGATTCCGCGCTGCCCCCCGTCTGGTCGTCCTCGGCCTGGTGGCCGCGCTGTTCATGCCCGCGCACGACGCCGCGGCCGCCGCCTGCGGGCGTGCCACCGGCTGCACCAAGTTCGAGCTGATCCATGCCGGCTCGACGTACGGCTGGTATCCCGCCAGGCTGCGCTACGAGTTCCGCACCGAGGACGGCGACAGCGTCCCCGGCGTGTTCAGCCTCGCCGGGCAGACGGAGCGCTGGGTCGTCGGCGCCGTCGGCCACGGCACCCAGGAGATCCACTCGCTGACCGGCGACGTCGTCAACGACTGGAACCAGAGCTTCAAGAAGGGCCGTTGGGAGACCCGCTTCCGCAGTCTGGCCACCCGGGACAAGTCCGATGTCGATCCGACGGACTTCTCGGTCAAGCTGGAGCTCGTCCCGGACGGTACGCCGGCAGGGCGCTGCGCCCCCGAGTCCATCACCCTGGCCGCCTACAACCCGGCCCAGCCCGGCGTCGCGACGATCGGCGTGACGACGCCCGGCCGAGTGCTCTCCGACACCATCAGCCCGAGGGGCCCGATCAGCGATGTCGACAACTGGGTGGGCGACCAGAGCATCGCCACCTCCGCCTGGCGGGTCTGGGCCGTCGAGGTCACCAAGAAGAGCATCTCGTTCTTCGTCGACGGCAAGATCGTCCGCAAGCAGCCCCGCGACGGCCTGCTCGCCGGCCGCAGGCTGCACCTGCGGCTCTCGCTGATCGGCACCCCGGGCGCGGCGATGGCTGAGACCTGGACCCAGCAGGACTGGGTCCGCTACTGGCCGATGAAGCGGACCACCAAGGCCAAGGCCAAGGTCCGCCAGTTGGCCAACGCCCAGCCGCTGGCCAGCGTCGGCACCGCCCCGGTCAATCCCGGCTGCTGACCGCTCAGAGCGCGTCGGAGGAGAATCGCGCCATGGCCAGCTCGCCGAGCCACTTCGTCCGCCAGCTCGACGGGCAGGTGCGCGGACGCGGCCAGACCGAGATCCTCGCCGAGCTGCGCCGGGCCATCACCGGCGGCGCGGTCGTGCCGGGCTCGGTCATCTCCATCGACGAGGTCGCCCAGTTCTTCGAGGTGAGTCCGATCCCGGTGCGGGAGTCGCTCAAGACCCTGGTCGGCGAGGGTCTGGTGACCCATCGCCGCCGGGGCGGGTACGCCGTCGCGCAGCTGAGCCTGACCGAGCTCGAGGAGCTCTACGTCGTCTGCCGGGCGCTCGAGCTCGCCGCGCTGCCCCAGTCGGTCGCGATGGCCACCTCGGCGGACGACCAGCGGCTGCTGGCGACCTACGACGCGTCGGCGGTCGCCTTGGCGCGGGGCGACTTGGAGGCCTATCAGCGAGCGTCGAAGGACTTCCACTTCGCGCTCGTGGACCCGTCGGGGATGCACCGCTTGAGCAATGTGCTGGACACCATCTGGAACCTCGCCGAGACCGGCCAGCCCATGCAGCACAACGACGCCGACGGCCGGGTGCGGTTCCAGCGCGACCACCGCGAGCTCATGGACGCCTTCCTGGAGCGCGACATCGACCGGCTGGTCGCCGACATGGAGGACCACTACCGCAGCCTCTTCTCGGTCATCGGCACGCTGGCACGGGTCGAGCACCTCTTCGGCTGAGCCGGTATTTCGGAGGCCGTCACTAGTAGCCTCCTTGCGCTTCGCGCTCAAAGAAGCGGAGATACGTCGGCCATGACATACCAAGCCGATATCCCGATAGGATCAGTTCTCAGGTCGGCGGTGTAGATCCTCGGCCGTCCCCCACCGACGACCGAGGAAGCCTGTGTCCGATCGCCGAAGCCCCCTGCGCCCGCGTCTTCTCGCGACCACCCTGATCGTCACCCTCCTGCTCGTTGCCGCCGGGGCGGGCTCTGCCTACGCCGTGCGCGTCGAGGACAACGTCTCGCCGAACACGACCAATTACGCTATGCAGGGCAGCAATGCCTACCACGCCTACGCGGCCGAGGGGGAGTGGCTCCACTTCTGGGGCAGCACCGGCTCCACGACGATCACCGCTCCCAACGGCACCGTCATCGGACCGGCCTCGGCCAGCAGCGCCACGATCTCCACGCCGATCCAGGTGACGGCGGCGACGGCAGGCGTGTGGGTCGTGCAGACCGGCGGCAGCACCAACAGCGAAAGCAGCACCGCCCAGACCTGGTCGTTCGCGGTGTACGACGGCGATCCGGGATTCACGGGCGGCACCAATCCTCGTAGCCAGACCGTGGCGACGGGGGTCAGCGAGATCTCCGGGCGGGTGTGGACGGAGGCCTACAACATCAGCCAGAGCGGCGGAACCAGCTACCTGAAGGAGCTCAGTTTCTGGCTGCTCAACGACAGCGGCTACCAGTACGCGCTGACCTTGAGCAACTACAACGGGGTCAACTCGACGGTCACCGCGACCTCCCTCGGTCTGCCGGTCGGACTGACGAGCGCGGGCGTGGCCACCGAAGACCAGTGCACGCCCTCCTACCAGTCGCTGGATGCGAACACCAACCCGACCGGCCCGCCAACGGTGCCCTGCGCCGCGCCCTACCGCGTCTTCTTCGAGGAGCCGAACACCGACCTCCCGGTGAGCGCCTCCGTGTGGGACTCGACCGCGTCGGCCACCGTCACCCAGGTGATCAAACCTGAGCCGGTCGACCCCGACACGCTGTCGGCCACGGACTTCACGTACACGCCGACCTCGGCGGTATCCGCAGCGGGCGTGTTCTCCTACGACCTCGGCGACAACTTCTTCGGCGGATACAGCCTGCAGCTCGACGTCAACAACGACGGCGACTACGACGACACCGTCGACCGCATCATCGAGCTCGGCGCCGCTGGCGAGCCGGTTGAGTACGAGTTCGACGGACTCGACGGCGAAGGCAACACGATCGCGCCGTGCACGCAACTGAGCGCCCGCGTCTACGTCGACCGGATCGGCGAGGTGCACGTGGTGCAGACCGACGTCGAGGCGCGCGCGATCGAGCTGATCCGCCAGAACGGCCCCTCCACGGACACCGACGTCATCTACTGGGACGACACCAACACCTCCTCTCGCAGCAACACGACGTCGGTCACCGATGGCACCGCGGGGGTGTCCAGCACGGGCGGTGTGCACGGATGGTCGTACGCGACCAACTCGTGGGGCAACAACAAGTACATCGACGACTGGACGTATGTCGAGGCCGACCGCGAAGCGGCCACCCTCGTCACCCCCGGGATGTGCCTGCAGGTCGCGAAGACCTCGTCCGCCGATGAAAACGACGCCTCCGCCTCGGTCGGCGACACCGTCGAGTACACCGTGACCGCGACGAACATCGGCGACGCCGACTTCACCGCGGACGACCCCGCGGTGCTCGTGGACGACCTGACGGGCGTGCTCGACGTCGCCGACTACAACGGCGACGCCCAGGCCGATTCCGCCGACGGCACGATCTCGTATTCGGAGCCGCGCCTGACGTGGACGGGCCCCTTGGCGGCGGGTAAGTCGGTCAAGCTGACCTACTCGGTGACGGTCACCGGCGTCGGAGACGACGGCGCGGGCCGCAACGTCGCCTTCGGGATCCCGCCAGGAGAGGATGCCGACGACGTCGACACGCCGACGTGCGACGAAGACGGCTACGACAGCGACACCAATCTGTATTGCGCGTCGACGTCGTTCTCGGTGCCGAGCCTGAGGATCGAGAAGCAGTCCGACGTGACGAGCCTGTCCGCCGACGGCACGACCGTGACGTACACCGTCACGGCCACCAACACGGGCTCGGGCGCGTACACGACCGCCTCGCCAGCGATCGTCGTCGACGATCTGAGCGGCGTGCTCGACGACGCAATCCTCGATGAGGGCTCGCTCACGGCCAGCACCGGCGATGCGCCGACCCTCGACGGTGAGCGTATCGTGTGGACGGGCGCCCTCGTGTCGGGTCAGTCGGTCGTGATCACGTACACCGTGACCTACGAGGAAGGGGCGGGCGACGCGGCGCTCGTCAACGTCGCCTTCGGCCCCACCGACGTCGACGAGGACACGCCGACGTGCGATCCGCGCACGGACGACGGCCTCGACGAGGCGACGGGTGTGCCGTGCGCCGTCACCTCGCTGTCCGCGTCGTCCCTGTCGGTCGTGAAGTCTGCTGATGTGGCTTCGGTGGATGCCGCCGGTGACGTGATCGCCTATACGTTCACGGTGACCAATACCGGCAACACCACGATCACCGACATCGCGATCGATGAGACCGCGTTCTCGGGTACGGGCGAGCTGTCCGACATCGAGTGCAATGAGACCACGTTGGTTCCGGATGGCGTTGCGACGTGTACGGCGACGTACGCGGTGACCCAGGCCGATGTCGATGCCGGTGAGGTCACGAACGCCGCGACCGCGACCGGCAGCGACCCCAGCGGTAACGACGTGACGTCGGATGAGTCCGAGTTCACCGTCGATGTCGCCCAGACGTCGTCCCTGTCGCTGGTCAAGTCTGCGGGTGTGGCGTCGGTCGATGACGCCGGTGACGTGATCGCCTATACGTTCACGGTGACCAATACCGGCAACACCACGATCACCGATATCGCGATCGTGGAGGGCGATTTCTCCGGGAGTGATGACCTGTCGGCGGTCACGTGTGAGGCCGCGTCGTTGGCTCCCCCCGCATCGACGACGTGCACGGCGAGCTACGAGGTGACTCAGGCCGACATCGACGCGGGTGCCGCCATCGTCAACACCGCGACCGCGACGGGCACTGCTCCCGGCGATGTCCCCATCACCTCGAATGAGGGCGAGGCCGAGGTCGCCGTTGTCCAGGATTCGTCTCTGTCGGTGGTGAAGTCTGCGAATGTGGCCGAGGTGTCGGCAGTCGGCGACATGATCACGTATTCGTTCGAGGTGACCAACACGGGCAACACCACGATCGCCGACGTGGCGATCGACGAGACCTCGTTCACCGGTTCGGGCACGTTGTCGGAGATCGCGTGTGACCCTACGACGTTGCTGCCTGATACGTCGGTGACCTGTACGGCGACCTACACGGTGATGCAGGCCGACATCGACGCGGGTGCGATCACCAATGCCGCTACCGCGTCCGGTGTCGATCCGAGCGGCGACAAGATCGTCTCGGATGAGTCCGTGGCGGAGATCGCGGCGGCGCAGACCAACAGCCTGGCGATGAGCAAGACCCCCAGCGTCCAGAGCGTGGATGAGGCTGGTGATGTGATCACGTATACGTTCACGGTGACCAACACCGGCAATACCACTGTCTCGGATCTCGCGATCGACGAGTCCGAGTTCTCCGGCACGGACACGCTGTCGGACATCGCGTGCGATGAGACCGAGTTGGCCCCGGGCTCTTCCACCGACTGCACGGCGAACTACACGGTGACGCAGGCTGATATCGATGCCGGCACCGCGATCACCAACACCGCGGTGGCTTCCGGTCTGAACCCGAGCGGCGGTGAGGTCGCCTCCGCGGAGGCTGACGCGACTGTGACGGTCGATCAGACGCCTGGCCTGGACATGGTGAAGACGGCGGATGTGTCTGAGGTGGATGCGGCGGGCGATGAGATCACCTATACGTTCACGGTGACCAACACCGGCAACACCACAATCACTGGTGTGGAGGTTGACGAGGGTGACTTCTCCGGGACCGGCACCTTGTCGGAACTTGAGTGTGAGCCGACTATCCCGGCCACGCTGGCGCCGACCGAGTCTGTCGAATGCACGGCCACCTATGAGGTGACCCAGGACGACATCGATGCTGGTGACGACATCACCAACTCCGCGACCGCGACCGGGACCGACCCCAACGATGACCCGGTCACCGCCCAAGATGGGGCAACGGTCGAGGTGGACCAGACCGCGTCGTTGTCGGTGGTGAAGTCTGCTGACGTGTCCACGGTGGATGCTGCCGCTGACACGATCACCTACACATTCACGGTGACCAACACCGGGAATGTGACGGTCACGGACATCGTGGTCGACGAGACCAGCTTCTCTGGCACCGGTGAGTTGTCGGCGATCGCCTGTGACCCGACCACTCTTGCCCCGAAGGCATCGGTGGACTGTACGGCGACCTATGAGGTGACCCAGGCCGACATCGATGCCGGGACGATCACCAACTCTGCGACCGCGACCGGGACCGACTCCAACGGTGACGAGGTGACCTCCGAGGAGTCCAACACAGCCACCGTCGAGGTGAGCCAGGAACCGTCACTGACTGTGGTGAAGTCCTCTGACGTGGACACCGTGGATGCTGCCGCTGACACGATCACCTACACATTCACGGTGACCAACACCGGGAACGTGACGGTCACGGACATCGCCATCAACGAGACCAGCTTCTCTGGCACCGGTGAGTTGTCGGCGATTAGCTGTGAGGCCACGACGTTGACGCCGAAGCAGACCACGGTCTGCACTGCGACGTACACGGTGGCTCAGGCCGATATCAACGCTGGTGAGATCAGCAACGCTGCGACTGCGACCGGTACCGCTCCCGGTGGTGAGGACGAGGACGGTGACGGGGTTCCCGATGGTGTCCCGGTCGAGTCGGATGCGTCCACCACCACGGTCGAGGCACTCCACGAGCCGTCGTTGTCGCTGGTCAAGACGGCTGACGTTGCAGCGGCGACCGAGGCTGGGGAGACGATCACCTACACGTTCACGGTGACCAACACCGGAAACGTGCCGATCACCGATATCGCGATCAGTGAAACCTCGTTCTCGGGCAGCGGTGAACTCTCGGAGATCAGCTGCGACGCCACCGAGTTGGCTCCGAGCGCGGTGGCGGTCTGCACGGCCACCTATGAGATGACCCAGGCCGACCTCGATGCCGGTGAGATCAGCAACGCTGCGACTGCGACCGGCACCGATGTGGACGAGCAGCCAGTGACCTCGAATGGTTCCGAGGCGACCGTGACTTCCGACCAGAACACCGATCTGGTGTTGGTCAAGTCTGCTGACCTGGCCGAGGTCACCGAGGTTGGCCAGAAGATCACCTACACGTTCACGGTGACCAATATCGGCAACGTGACGGTCAACGATCTGGAGATCGAGGAGACTGACTTCTCGGGCACCGGGAAGTTGTCGACGATCACCTGTGAGGCGACCACGTTGGCGCCGGGAGCGACGACGACCTGCACGGCCACCTACACGGTGACTCAGGCCGACCTCGATGCCGGTGAGATCACCAATGCGGCTGTTGCCACTGGGGTCTGCGGCTGCCTGGCTGGGAACGACCTCACCTCCACCGAGGACGAGGTTGCGGTCACGGCCACCCAGAGCCCGGGACTGTCGCTGGTGAAGACGGCTAGCGTTGCCGAGATCACCAAGGTCGGCCAGAAGATCACCTATATCTTCACAGTGACCAACACCGGCAACGTGACGATCGACGACATCGAGATCGACGAGGGTGCTTTCTCTGGCACCGGCAAGCTCTCCAAGATCCGTTGTCCGAAGGACACCCTGGCGGCTGGGGCTACGGTGGTCTGCAAGGCGACGTACACCGTCACCAAGGCCGACGTCGCTGCGGGAGCCATCACCAACACGGCTGTCGCCACCGGCGACGACCCGACGGGCGGCTCGGTGAAGTCCGACAGGTCCAAGGTGAAGGTCGCGACCGAGGTGTCCGGCAGCTCGGTGCAGACCGGTGGTGAGCGTGTCGACAACGCGACCGGTTGGCTGGTTGGTGGACTCGGCGGATTCGGATTCCTCCTCCTGTGCGCTGGATTCCTGATCTACCGCCGAGGGAACGGCACCAACACTGCCTGAGCAGGACCGATCGCGCCGATCAGGAGTCCGATTCGTGGGGCTCCTGATCGGCGTGATCGGCATCGGGTTGATCGGGGCTGCCATCTGGGTCGCGACTCGGACTCCTGAGGGCCTGGCGGACCTCAACGGCAACCTCGTCCAGTTGGACCCGGGCACTGTGCCGGACGCCGAGACGTTGAAGAAGATGGACGTTGTGGAGGACAACGGCCTCCGCTTCAAGGCACCCTCGGTTGGTCTCGACGTCCCGCTCGGCGAAATGAGCATGGTCGACTCGATCATCACTCCACCCGGGCTCACCTCGGTCTATTGGGTGCGCAATATCGGCGTCGGCCTCGACGCGGCCGCTGACGGCACGGTCTACGTCGCCACTCACTCGCTGCGCGACGGCGCGACCGGACCCGGCAATTATCTGATCGACATCGACGCCCGGCGCGCGGCCATCACCCGAGGGGCGCTGATCACCGTCGGAGACCTGCGTTACCGGGTCACCGGGTCGCGGGAGATCACCAAGACCGAACTGCCCAGGGCGCGCCAGGTCTGGGTCAACCGTCCTCGCCGACTGGTCGTGGTCACCTGTCTGCAACGCCCCGAAGGCGAACCGTCACTGCAGAACGTGGTCATCTTCGCCCGCCTCGTCGGTTAACCGACGATTGGGAGGAGGACCCCTTGACCCAAGGCGAGCACCTCTTCGACTGAGCCGGTATTTCGGAGGCGTAACAGGACCGGCGCGAGATATATCCCGACGCTCACGCCCCGGTGACGAGCCGTCACTAGCGTCCTTGTCCGTGATCAGCACGGACGTGGCACCGGTCGTCTTCGACGCGGTCGGCAAGGAGTTCCCCAACGGGGTGGTGGCCCTCACCGACCTCTCGCTGACCGTCCGGCCCGGCGAGTTCGTGAGCGTCGTCGGCCCCTCCGGCTGCGGCAAGAGCACGCTGCTCCAGCTCGCCGCCGGCCTCACCCATCCCACGAGCGGGTACGTCGAGGTGCCCGATGCCCTGCCGGGGGTGGTGTTCCAGGACGCGAACCTGCTGCCCTGGCGCTCGGTGCACCGCAACGTCGAGCTGGCCGACGCGCTGGCCGGTGTGCCGCGTGGCCGACGCCGGCAACGGGCCGAGGCGGCCATCGCGACCGTCGGCCTCGCCGACTTCGCCGACCAGCTCCCGGTACGGCTCTCCGGCGGCATGAGGATGCGGGTGGCGATCGCCCGCGCGCTGGTGACCGACCCGGGCCTGCTGCTCTTCGACGAGCCGTTCGGCGCCCTCGACGAGATCACCCGGCTCACCCTCCAAGACGAGCTGCAGCGCGTCGTGGCCGCCCGCAACGCGGCGGCGGTCTTCATCACCCACTCGGTCACCGAGGCGGTCTACCTCAGCACCCGAGTGATCGTGATGAGCGCCCGGCCGGGCCGGATCGTCGCCGACATCGAGGTCGACGCACCACGGCCGCGCGACCACAGCTTCCGCTACACACCGGCATTCGCCGAGCTCTCCGCCCGGGTCTCGCGGGCGCTGGCCGAGGGACAGCAGGCATGACCACCATGGAACAACGCGGCGAGGTCGGCGTGCCGACGCCCGGGACCGTCCGCTACCAGGCCAGGCCGGTCGGCTCGACCTCCTCCCTCGCCGGTGGCCTGATCGGCCGGGTCGGCCCCTTCGTCATCGCGCTGTGCCTGGGCGTCGTGGTCTGGCAGCTGGTCAGCCTGCGGATGGGCGATCGCAGCTTCCTGCTCCCCTCGCCGCTGAGCGTGCTCACCGACTCGCTGCTCAAGCCCGATCACCTCGACCGGCTGCTCGGCGCGCTCTGGCTGACCACCAGGGTGGCGCTCCTCGGCCTGGCGATCTCGGCCGCCGTCGGGATCCTGGTCGCGATCGTGATGAGCCAGTCACGCTTCCTGGAGAGCATGATCTACCCCTACGCCGTACTGCTGCAGACCATCCCGGTGCTGGCGCTGGTCCCGCTGATGGGTCTCTGGTTCGGCTTCGGGACCACCAGCCGCACCGTCATCGTGGTCATCTTCGCGCTCTTCCCGATGATCTCGAACACCCTCTTCGGGCTGCAGTCGGTCGAGAAGGGGATGCACGACTTCTTCACGATCCGGCGCGCCACCCGATGGCAGCGGCTGCGACTGCTGATGCTGCCGGCCGCCCTCCCCGCCATCTTCGTCGGCCTGCGCACCTCCAGCGGCCTGGCGGTGATCGGCGCCGTCGTCGGCGACATGTTCTTCGCCCAGGGCGCCCCCGGCATCGGCACCCTGGTCACGCTCTACACCTCGCGGCTGCAGTCCGCGGACCTCTACGCCGCCATCATCCTCGCCTCGCTGCTGGGCATCGCCGTCTTCGGGGCGTTCACCACCCTCGCCCGCCTCGCGGTCGGGAAGTGGCACCCCTCGCACCGCCCTCGCGAGTGAGCCCCTCCCCGCCACACCACTCACCGCCCGATCCCCCAGTCCTTGGTCAGTCCTGCCCCGAAGGAGCACCCGATGACGAGCTTCCACGTGCCCACCGTCGACATCTCCGCCTATGTCACCGGCGAGCCGCCCGAGCACCGCGGCCAGGTGGCCGAGGCCCTGGACCAGGCCTGCCGCACGGTCGGCTTCATGCAGATCGTCGGGCACGGCGTACCCGAGGAGACCATCGCCGCTCTCGCCACCGCATTGGACGACTTCTTCGCGCTGCCGCTGGCCGAGAAGAAGCGGTACCGGCCGGAGGTGGACACCAACCGCGGCTACTCGCCGCCGCGCAGCGAGTCGCTCAGCCTGTCGCTGGGGATCGAGGCCGCCAACCGGATGAACGACTTCTTCGAGGCGTTCAACGTGGGCGAGGAGTACGCCGCCGAGACCGTCGCCCGGCATCCGGCCGGCAGCTACCCGGCGAACCTGTGGCCCGAGGTGCCCGGCTTCCGGGCGCGGGTCGGCGCCTACTATGCGGAGGCCCGCCGGGTCGCCGAGACGCTGTGCCGGGTCTTCGAGGACGCGCTCAGCCTGCCGTCGGGCTTCTTCGCGGAGCGGGCGCTCGACCCGATGAGTATGCTCCGGCTGAACAACTACGCCCTGCCCGAGAGCGAGGTCTCCCTCGACGGCGAGCTGCGCGGCATGGGCGAGCACACCGACTTCGACATCGTGACGGTGCTGTGGGCCGACCGGGTCGCGGGCCTGCAGGTGCTGGGCTCCGACGGTGGCTGGCACGACGTCCAGCCCGACCCGGGGGCGCTCCTGGTCAACCTCGGCGACACCCTGTCTCGCTGGACCAACGAGAGGTGGATGTCGACGCTGCACCGGGTCAACCCGCCGGTGGTGGAGGGCCGGATCCAGCGGCGCCGCTCGGCGGCGTTCTTCTTCGAGGGCTCCTACGACACCGTGATCGAGGCGCTGCCGAGCTGCCTGGCCCCCGGCGAGACGCCGCTCTACGAGCCGATCTCGATCGGTGAGCACATCGCGATCAAGCTCGCCGGCTCCCGCGGCGGCCAGGTCAACACCCGGGCCGGCAGTGAGCGCGACCGCGTCCTCGCTGCCGGCGGCGAGGACCGCTGAGGTGCGGGTCCTGCTGCTCCACGGCGCGTGGGCCGGTCCCTGGGTCTGGGACGGCCTCCGCTCGGCCTGGGCAGGTCGTCGCGGCATCACGGCCGTCGACCTGCGCACCTCGCCGCGTGACACCGACGCGGACCTGGTCGACCGGATCCTCGCCGCGCTCGACGCCGAGGACACCGCGGCGATCCTGGTCGCGCACTCGGGCGCCGCCGCACTGGCGATGACCGCCGCACACCGCCGGCCCGAGACCGTGCGCGGCCTGGTCTCGCTGGCCGGGATCGTGCTGCCGGCGGGCGCCGACCTGGCGGCGGCCTGTGCCGAGATCGGCCTGGACCTCACCGTCGGCATCGGCCGCTACCTGGAGCCGAGCCCAGGCGGTACGACGGTGCCACCCGAGGCAGCCGCAGCGGTCTTCTTCCACGACCTCGACGCCGAGCAGGCGGTGAGCGCCTCGCGCCGGCTGGTCCCACAGGCGGCCGCCGCGCTCAGCCACGTCGCCGACTGGAGCGCTGGCACCGTCGGGACGCTCCCCCACCTCTACGTCGAGGCGACCCTGGACCGGTCGCTCCCGCTCGAGCTGCAGCGCCATCTGGCGGCCCGGGTCGGCGTCACCGATGTGGCGACGCTGGCCTGTGGCCACGCCGTACCGGTCGCCCGGCCACGCCAGGTCCGCCAGCTCGTCTCCCGATTCGTCACCGTCATCACCCAGGAGAGAAGTCGATGCATGACAGCGTGATCGTCAACACCAGTGTGGTCTATGTCGACCACGAGACCGAGCTTCCCGGCGGCTGGGTGGCCATCACCGGCGACCGGGTGGCCGCTCTGGGCGCTGCCGGTGAGCCGGTGCCGCCGGCGCAGCGGGTGATCGACGCCGGCGGACGGGTCCTCACCCCGGGGCTGGTCAACACCCACCACCACATCTTCCAGAACCTCACCCGCAGCTACGCCCCGGCGGTCAACGGCAGCCTGTTCGACTGGCTGACCACGCTCTACCCGATCTGGTCCCGCCTGGACGAGGAGGCGACGTACTGGGCCACCTGGGTCGGCATGGCCGAGCTGCTGCTGGGCGGCTGCACCACCACGACCGATCACTTCTACGTGCACCCCCGGCCCGGCCTGGTCGACGCCCAGCTCAAGGCGGCGGGCGATGTCGGGATGCGCTTCCTGGCGACCCGGGGCTCGATGAGCAAGTCCGAGAAGGACGGCTTCCTGCCACCCGACTCCGTGGTCCAGGACTTCGACACCATCATGGCCGACTCCGAGCGGCTGATCGAGGCCTACCACGACCCCAGCCCCGGCGCGATGACCCGGGTCGCGCTCGCGCCCTGCTCGCCGTTCACCGTCGACGAGAGGCTGATGGTCGCCACCGCGGAGCTCGCCGAGCGGCACGACGTACGCCTGCACACCCACCTCGCCGAGGACGTCGACGAGGCCGCCTTCTGCCAGGAGGTCTACGGCCGCTCGCCGGTCGAGCACTTCGAGCACGTCGGCTGGGCCGGCCCGCGGACCTGGGTCGCCCACTTCGCCTTCCCGACCGCTGCCGAGGCGGCCCGGCTCGCCGCTGCCGGCGTCGGCGCCTCGCACTGTCCGAGCTCGAACATGCTGATCTGCCACGGCACCGCCGACGTGATGGGGCTGCGAGAGCTGGGCATGGCAGTCGGGCTGGGCTGCGACGGCTCGGCCTCCACCGACCACGCCTCGCTGTGGTTGGAGGCGCGCAACGCGCTGCTGCTGGCCAGATTCCGCGGCGGGCCGCAGGCGATGACGGCACGCGACGCCCTCGACGTCGCCACCCGCGGCTCGGCCACCTGCCTGGGCTGGGCCGACGAGACCGGCCACCTCCGGGTCGGCGCCCTCGCCGACCTGGTGGTCTGGGAGATGTCGCCGTTCGCGCTGGCCGGCACCGGGTCCGACCCGATCGAGGCGCTGCTGCGCTGCGGTCCCGCGACGGCCTGGACCACCGTCGTCTCCGGACGCCTCCTCGTCGACGAGGGCCGACTGACCCTCCCGGGTGCCGACACCGCCCTGGCCGAGCACCGGCGCATCTCCCGCTCCCTGCAAGACCTCACCTAAGTGACACCGAAAGGAACGTTCGCGTTGAAGAAGACACATTCGATCGTCGCGCTGGCCGCAGCCGGCACTCTGGCCCTGGCCGGCTGCGGCGGCTCCTCCTCCGACACCGAGGAGACCTCGAGCGCAGCTGCACCGGCCTCCGCCACCGACCTCAGCGGGGTCTGCCCCGCGACCGTGACCGTCCAGCTGGACTGGGAGCCCGAGGCCGACTACGCCGGCATCTTCGCGATGCTGGGCTCGGACTACAAGGTGGATGCCGACGCCAAGCGGGTCACCGGCTCGCTCGTCGACGGCGAGGGCAACGACACCGGGGTCGACCTGCAGATCCGCTCCGGCGGCGCCGCCATCGGCTTCCAGAGCGTCTCCTCGCAGATGTACGTCGACAAGGACATCCTGCTCGGCACCGTCTCCACCGACCAGGCGATCGCGGCAGCGGCCAGCCAGCCGGTCGTTCAGGTGGCCGCCACGCAGCGCTTCAGCCCCTACGTCCTCTACTGGGACCCGGAGACCTACCCCGACGTCCACACCATCGCCGACCTGGCGGCCGCCGACGTGCCGATCCTGGTGGCGAAGTCGACGGCGTTCCCCGACTGGCTGGTCGGCCAGGGCATCATCGACCGGAGCGAGCTCGACACCAGCTACGACGGCACCAACGCCCGCTTCGTCAGCGATCCGAGCATCGCCGTCGAGGGCTACGCCACCAATACGCCGTACCTCCTGGAGAAGGAGACGCCGGCGTGGGGCAAGCAGGTCTCCTACCAGCTGCTCAAGGACGTCGGCTACGAGATGTACCCCTCCGCGCTCTCGGTCCGCGCCGAGGACGTCGAGGCGCAGGCCGACTGCCTGAGCGCGCTCATCCCCGTCTACCAGTCGGCGCTGAAGGCCTATATGGCCGACCCGACGACCTACAACACGGCGATCGTGGCCATCGTCGACGACTACCAGAGCTCCTGGGTCTACTCCCAGGGCGTGGCCGACTACGCGGCCGAGCAGTTCAAGGACGAGGAGCTGGTCTCCAACGAGACCGACGGCACGCTGGGCAGCTTCGACATGGCCCGGCAGCAGCGCAATATCGACAGCTTCGCGTCGGTGCTGGCCGACTCGGGGGCCGACGTGCCCGACGGCCTCACCGCCGACGACATCGCCACCACCAAGTTCGTCGACCCGAGCATCGCACTCGACTGAGCCGCTGACCCTCCCACCTCCCGCCCCTTCAGTGACTGGAGGGGCGGGAGGTACGGCGGTAGAGCAGGTCGGTGATCTCGCGGCCCTCGGCCAGGCCGCGCCGCTCGAACTTGGTGAGCGGCCGGTCCTCCCAGCGCTCGACGGCGCCGCCGGTCAGGGCGGGCTCGGCGTCGAGCACCTCGCGGATGTGCTCGGCATAGTCGGCCCAGTCGGTCGCCAGCCGCCAGCCGCCGCCGGGCACCAGCCGGGAGGAGGCGACCCCGACGAACGGCTGGTTGATCAGCCGCCGCTTGTGGTGTCGCGCCTTGTGCCACGGGTCCGGGAAGAGCGTCCAGAGCTCGGTGATCGTCGCCGGCGCGAACAACTCGGTGAGCGACCAGGCGGCGTCGACGGTGCACAGCCGGGCGTTCGTCGCGCCGACCGCCTCCAGTCGTCCCAGCGTGTCGGCGACCCCGGGGAGCCAGACCTCGAAGGCGAGCACGTTGACCTCCGGGTGGGCGGCGGCGTACGACGCGGTGGTCTCCCCCACCCCGGAGCCGATCTCGACGTAGAGCGGCGCCTCGCGGCCGAACCAGGAAGCGATGTCGAACCGACCGGATACGTCCTCGGGCCCGAAGACCCACCCGGCGGCCAGCCGGTCCCAGGCGTCGGCCTGCCGGGCGGTGAACCGGCTGCCGCGCCGGGAGTAGGACAGCACCTCCCGCAGCGGCCGGCCGTCGTCGGTGAGCCTGACCTGGGGCCGCGACTCCGGCGACCTGCCCGCGACCTGACGGGAGCGGGAGCGGGCGAGCTTGCCGGACCTGTCCTCGGGCATGGGCGCAAGTCTGACATCCCCGCGCGAGTCGGCAGAAGTGCTGGCCCCAGGACCGCCGAGTCGGCAGAAGTGCTGGCCCCAGGAGCGCCGAGTCGGCAGAAGTGCCGGCCCCAGGACCGCCGAGTCGGCAGAAGTGCTGGCGCGTGGGTCGGCTGCGTGGCAGCTTGGTCTTGCGGGGATCGCCGAGTCGGCACAACCGCCTGGACTCGCTTCGCTCGCAGCGGTTGTGCCGACTCGGCTCCTATCAGATTCCGAGGACCGTCTGATTCAACGACAAGGCCCCCTTGAAAGCCTTCCGGCTTTCAAGGGGGCCTTGTCGTTGAATCAGACGGTCACTTCGTGATCTTCGTGACCCGGCCGGCGCCGACGGTGCGGCCACCCTCACGGATCGCGAAACGAAGGCCCTCGTCCATGGCGATGGGCTGGATGAGCTCGACCGACATCTCGGTGTTGTCACCCGGCATGACCATCTCGGTGCCCTCGGGGAGGGTCACCACGCCGGTCACGTCCGTCGTACGGAAGTAGAACTGCGGACGGTAGTTGTTGAAGAACGGCGTGTGACGGCCGCCCTCCTCCTTCGAGAGGATGTAGACCGAGGCCTCGAAGTTGGTGTGCGGGGTGGTGGTGCCCGGCTTGATCACGACCATGCCGCGCTCCACGTCCTCGCGCTTCGTGCCGCGCAGCAGCAGACCGACGTTCTCGCCGGCCTGGCCCTCGTCGAGGAGCTTGCGGAACATCTCGACACCGGTGACGGTGGTCTTCTGCGAGGTCTCGCGGATGCCGACGATCTCGACCTCCTCGCCGACCTTGACGATGCCGCGCTCGATACGGCCGGTGATGACGGTGCCACGACCGGTGATCGTGAAGACGTCCTCGACGGGCATCAGGAACGGCTTCTCGGTGTCACGCTCGGGGGTCGGGATGTAGTCGTCCACGGCCTGCATGAGCTCGAGGACCGACTTGCCCCACTTCTCGTCGCCGTTGAGCGCCGGGAAGGCGGCCACGCGCACGACCGGGATGTCGTCGCCGGGGAACTCGTACTCGTTGAGGAGCTCGCGCACCTCCATCTCGACGAGCTCGATGAGCTCCTCGTCGTCGACCATGTCGCACTTGTTGAGCGCCACGACCAGGGCCGGTACGCCGACCTGGCGGGCGAGCAGCACGTGCTCGCGGGTCTGCGGCATCGGGCCGTCGGTGGCGGCGACCACGAGGATTGCGCCGTCCATCTGGGCGGCACCGGTGATCATGTTCTTGATGTAGTCCGCGTGACCGGGGCAGTCGACGTGCGCGTAGTGGCGCGCCTCGGTCTGGTACTCGACGTGCGCGATCGAGATGGTGATGCCGCGCTGAC
>NZ_JASGDQ010000014.1:0-6783 GCF_047607185.1 Nocardioides sp.
GATCCGGTCGCGGTACATCCGCACCGCCCTGGCCATCGTCTCCTCGTCATACTTCCTCGCTGCAGGCACGAGCCGATCTTCCTTCCGTGAGTCTCTTCAGACCCTCCGACTCGCCCAGGGCGGTTCATTCACCAAGACCCGCTACCGCGGCATCGGCAAGAACTTGAACCACCTCAAGGTGTTGTTCGCCTCAGCGAACTGGTTGATGCGGGCCCGGGCCGTCGCTCTGATGGGGTGACGGCCCGGGCGCCGGCCTGCCCGAAACCGGCCCACAGGCCCCGGACCCGGGGCGAACGGGCCAGGTCCGCGGGCCTCCCACAGTCCCCCCGGCGCCCGGATCAGGACCGGCCCCGACCGCCACAGCCAGATGGCGCATAGATCAGCGGTTCCCTAGCCAACCGCCGCTGCGCGGGGATCACGCGACGTGGCGCAGCCAGAGGGCGCCCAGGGGGGGCACCCGGACCAGGGCGTAGGCGGGCTGACCGCCGTACGGCGTGCCGATGGCGCTGACCCGGCCCAGATTGCCCACCCCGGAGCCGCCGTAGCTCTCCGCGTCGGTGTTGAGGATCTCCTCCCACTCCCCGGCGTGTGGCAGGCCGAGCCGGTAGCCCTCCTGCGGCACCGCCGCGAAGTTGGCCACGCACACCACGTCGCGGCCGCCGGGGGCGCGCCGGAGGAAGGAGTAGGTGTTGTGGGCGGCGTCGTCGGCGTCGATCCAGGAGAAGCCCTCGGGGGAGTTGTCGCGGCGCCACAGCGCCGGGGAGTCGAGATAGGCGTGGTTGAGGTCGCGGACGGCGGCCCGGACGCCGGCGTGCCACGGGGCGTCGAGCAGCCACCAGTCGAGCTCGCCGGACTCGGCCCACTCGTTGTCCTGGGCGAACTCCGAGCCCATGAAGAGCAGCTGCTTGCCGGGGTGGGCCCACTGGAAGGCGAGCAGGCAGCGCAGCGTGGCCAGCTGTTGCCACCGGTCGCCGGGCATCTTGCGCAGCAGCGAGCCCTTGCCGTGCACCACCTCGTCGTGCGAGATCGGCAGCACGTAGTTCTCCGACCAGGCGTAGGTGAGCGCGAAGGTGAGATCGGTGTGGTGCCAGGAGCGGTGCACCGGATCGCGGTGGACGTAGTCGAGGGTGTCGTGCATCCAGCCCATGTTCCACTTGAAGCCGAAGCCCAGTCCGCCATCGCTGGTGGGGCGGGTGACGCCTGGCCACGAGGTCGACTCCTCGGCGATGGTGGTGATCCCCGGGACCCGCTTGTAGATGGTGGCGTTGAGCTCCTGCAGGAACTGCACCGCCTCCAGGTTCTCCCGGCCACCGTGGCGATTGGGCACCCACTCGCCGTCCTTGCGGGCGTAGTCGAGGTAGAGCATGGAGGCGACCCCGTCGACGCGCAGCCCGTCGGCGTGGAACTCCTCGGCCCAGTAGATCGCGTTGGCGTAGAGGAAGTTGCGCACCTCGGGCCGACCGAAGTCGAAGATGTGCGAGCCCCACTCGGGATGCCAGCCGCGCCGGGGGTCGGGATGCTCGTAGAGCGGGGTGCCGTCGAAGCGCACCAGCCCGAAGTCGTCGGTGGCGAAGTGGCCGGGCACCCAGTCGAGGATCACCCCGATGCCGGCCTGGTGCAGCCGGTCGACGAGCAGCCGGAAGTCGTCCGGGCTGCCCAGCCGCGCGTCCGGCGCGAAGTACGACGTCACGTGGTAGCCCCACGAGCCGCCGAAGGGATGCTGCATCACCGGCATCAGCTCGACATGGGTGAAGCCCAGGTCGGTGACGTACGCCGTCAGCTCCTCGGCCAGCTCGGCGTACCCGCGGCCCCGGCGCCAGGAGCCCAGATGGACCTCGTAGACGCTCATCGGCACCTCGACCGGATTGGCCTCGGCGCGCGCGGTCAGCCAGTCGGCGTCGCCCCAGGCGTAGGTCGACTCGAAGATCCTCGATGCGGTCAGCGGCGGCACCTCGGCCGAGAACGCCATCGGGTCGGCCTTCTCCCGCCAGTGGCCGTCGGCACCGCGGATCGAGAGCTTGTAGCGGTCGCCGGAGCCGGCCTCGGGCACGAAGGCCTGCCACACCCCCGAGCCGGTCCGCGCCATGGCGTGGGTGTCGGTGTTCCAGCCGTTGAAGTCGCCGATCAGCCGGACCTCCCGGGCTCCGGGCGCCCAGACCGCGAAGTCGGTGCCGAGCAGCGCGCCGGCGTCGTCACGACGGACATGGGCGCCCAGCGCCCGCCAGAGCTGCTCGTGGCGGCCCTCGCCGATCAGGTGCAGGTCGATCTCTCCGAGCCCGGTCATCCCAGGCCACCTCCTTCGTCGGAGTCCTCGGCCAGCCGTGCTACCGCAGCGAGCGGGATGTCCAGCCAGCCGGGCCTGTTGCGGGCCTCGTAGACCGCCTCGTAGACCGCCTTGTCGGCGACATAGGCGTCCAGCAGCACCCGCTCGTCGTCGCTGAGGCCGTCGGGGGAGTAGCCGACCAGGAAGTGGTTGCGGTTGCGGATCGCCCACTCCTCGGCCCGGATCCGGCGCTGCTCGCGAGCGACCGGATCGCCGTCGACCTGGCCGTGCTCGATCGCGCGGGGCGCGTAGTCGAAGGAGCGCAGCATCCCGGCCACGTCGCGCCAGCGGGAGTCGGGCAGCATCCGCTCGGCCAGCGGCCGGGCCGGCTCGCCCTCGAAGTCGACCAGCTTCCAGCCCTTCGAGGTGCGCAGCGTCTGGCCGAGGTGGAGGTCGCCGTGCACCCGCTGCACCGTGATCGAGTCCAGATCGGCGACCCGGGTGAAGGTGTCGGCCAGCGGACCGGCGTACGCGCCCAGGGCGGGTACGGCGGCCACGGCCCGCTCCAGCCGCTCGGCCAGCGCCTCGGCCAGCGCCGAGGTGGCCTCCGGGCCCTGCACCTGGGTGGGGAAGTGTTCGGCGAGCTGGCCGTGCACCTCGGCCAGCGCCTCGCCGAGCCGGCTCGCCTCGCCGGCGAAGTCGCCGCCGGAGAGCGAGGCAGGTACCTCCGGGTCGCCGAACAGGGACCGGACGGAAGCCAGCGCGAGGTCCCAGCCGTCGGTGGCGGTGCGGAAGAACTGCTGCAGCATGGCGAGCTGCAGCACCTGCTGCTGCTCCGGCGGCGCGTCGTCGGGGACCAGCACGTCGACCCAGCCGTAGAGCGCCGCGATGTTCTCCGAGCCGGTCTCGGTGAGCACCTGGTGCAGCTGGATGTCGGGGTTGACGCCGGGGGTGACCTTGCGGAAGACCTTCAGGTAGGCGTCCTCGCCGAAGGCCACCGAGGAGTTGGACTGCTCCCCGGAGAACAGCGTGGAGTGCGCGGTCAGGTCGAGATCGTGGCCGGGCAGCGCATGGAAGGCGATCCGGCTGCTCGTGTCGGGCTCGGCGAAGGAGCGCAGCCAGCAGGCCATCGCCTTCCGGTCGTGGAGGGCGTCGTAGGCGTGCACCCAGCCGTTGCCCCAGGGGTAGGTCCGCTCGTCCTCCCACCAGCCGACGAAGGCGTGGTCGAGCCGGGCCTGCGGGTGCTCGTAGAGCGCCAGCGGCACCTGGTAGAGCTCGGTGTCGGCCACGGCGCCGGGCGCCGCGTCGGCGTAGCTGACGCCGACGAGGTAGATGGGCACGATCGGGCTGTCCTCGATCCGGCCGGGGACCTCCCCGATGGTCTCGATGGAGGTGACCTCGAACGGTCGGCCCTTGCCGCTGAACCAGCGGGTGCGGGTGAGGTAGTCCGCGATCACCTGGTGGCTTATGGAGGTCACAGCGTCACCCCTCGCTTCGCTCGTGGCCGCTGTGGTGCCATCGGCTCGCTCGCAAGCTCGCTTCTCACAGTGCCTCCTCCTTCGGCTCGGTGACCGGCTGGGTGAGACGGAACCAGTAGAAGCCGTGGCCGCCCAGGGTGAGCAGGTAGGGGAGCTCGCCGATCGGCGGGAACGGCACCCCGCCCAGCAGCTCCACGGGGACCATGCCCTCGAAGCGGCGCAGGTCGAGCTGCACCGGCTGCGGGAAGCGAGAGAGATTGTTGACGCAGATGATGACGTCGCTGGCTCCGGTCACCTGGTCGAGCTCCGATGCGGCGTTCGTCCCGGTCTCGGAGCGCCGGTGCTCCCGGGCGTAGGAGAGCACCGACGGGTTGGAGCCACCCAGGTCGGCGAAGGAGCCAGCCCGAACGCCGGGTGCTGCTTGCGCACCTGCACCATCCGCTGGGTCCAGCGCAGCAGGCTGGAGGGGTCCTCCAGCTGCGCCTCCACGTTGACGGCCTGGTAGCCGTAGACGGGGTCCTGGACGACGGGGCGGTCGAGCCGGCCGGGGTTGGCCACGGAGAAGCCGGCGTTGCGATCGGGGGACCACTGCATCGGGGTGCGGACCCCGTCTCGGTCGCCGAGCCAGATGTTGTCGCCCATGCCGATCTCGTCGCCGTAGTAGAGCACCGGGGAGCCCGGCAGGGAGAGCAGCAGCGCGGTGAACAGCTCGATCCGGTCGATGTCGTTCTCCAGCAGCGGCGCCAGCCGGCGCCGGATGCCGATATTGGCCTTCATGCGGGGGTCCTTGGCGTACTCGGCCCACATGTAGTCGCGGTCCTCGTCGGTGACCATCTCCAGGGTTAGCTCGTCGTGGTTGCGCAGGAAGATGCCCCACTGGCAGCCGCTCGGGATCGGCGGGGTCTGCTCCAGGATCTCGCTGATCGGGAACCGGGACTCGCGCCGCACCGCCATGAAGATCCGCGGCATCACCGGGAAGTGGAAGCACATGTGGCACTCGGTGCCGATCATGCCGCCGCCTGCGGGGTCCTCGACGGCGCCGAAGTAGTCGACCACGTCGGCGGGCCACTGGTTGGCCTCGGCGAGCAGCACAGTGCCGGGATAGTCGGCGTCCACCATCCGCCGTACCTTCTTGAGGAACTCGTGGGTCTCGGGAAGGTTCTCGCCGTTGCTGCCCTCGCGCTCGTAGAGGTAAGGGACGGCGTCGAGCCGGAAGCCGTCCAGGCCGAGGTCGAGCCAGAACCGCATCGCGCCCAGGATCTCCTCGTGGACCCGGGGGTTCTCGTAGTTGAGGTCGGGCTGGTGGGCGAAGAAGCGGTGCCAGAAGTACTGCTGGCGCACCGGGTCCCAGGTCCAGTTCGACGGCTCGGTGTCGACGAAGATGATCCGGGCGTCGGGGTAGCCGTCGTCGGTGTCGGACCACACGTAGAAGTCGCCATAGGGCCCGCCGGGGTCCTCGCGGCTGGCCTGGAACCAGGGGTGGGCGTCGCTGGTGTGGTTGACGACGAAGTCGATGATCACCTTGATGCCGCGCTGGTGGGCCTCGTCGAGGAAGACCTTGAAGTCGTCGATGGTGCCCACCGCCGGATGGACGCCGGTGAAGTCGGCGACGTCGTAGCCGCCGTCGCGCAGCGGCGAGGGGAAGAACGGCGGCAGCCAGACGCAGTCGACGCCGAGCCAGGCGAGATAGTCGAGCCGCTCGGTCAGGCCGCGGAAGTCGCCGACGCCGTCGCCGTCGGCATCGCGATAGGAGCGGACCAGCACCTCGTAGAAGACGGCCGTCTTGAACCACTCGAGGTCGGCGGTGGCGGGCTCCACCTGTGCAGGGTTGCGCTCCTCGCGGACAAACTCAAGTCCGCCACTCACACAAAGGTCGGCAGGTCGAGCCAGGCATCGGGCGCCGGAGCGGCGCCGTCGCGCACGACGGTTCCCTCGATGAGGCCGTAGGGACGGTCGTCGGCGTGGAAGACCTCGTTCGGGTTCTCCAGGCCGAACGGGGACAGGTCGTAGACGAAGTGGTGCTTGTTGGGCATCGCGAAGCGGACCTCGGCGATCTCCGGGCGCGCCTCGATGGCCGCCTTGCCCATCTCGAACAGGGTCTGCTGCAGGGCCAGCGAGTGCACGCTCGCGAAGGTCGCCAACAGTACGGCGGTGACCTCGGCGTAGAGCCCGTTGTAGTCGATGCCCGCCTCGACGGCCTCGGGCAGGAAGCGCCACCGGCCGGTCACCGAGGTCGCCATCACCCGGTCGTCGGTCTCGACCAGGGTGGTGTACCTGTCGCGGGGGAAGCCGGAGAACTCACTACCGGTCGACTTCAGCACGACCAGGTCCTTGACGCCCCCGGTGACGTGGGTGGCGCCGTCGACCTTCTGCACCGCCGCCAGCCGGGTGCCCTGGCCCTTCCGCACGAAGGAGTGGTCGTGCGGTGCGCCGTCGACGACGATGCGCTCCCAGTCGTACTGCTCGGCCTGCCACAGCCCGCCCTCGATCCACTCGAACGATCCGACGAAGTGGTCGCCCAGCCGCAGCAGGAACTCCTCGACCGAGGGGACGCCGTACTCCTTGGCGAAGGCGAAGATGGTGTTCTTCTGGGTGTCGGTGGCCACGACCAGGGCGTTGTTCCCCGTCAGATAGGAGTCGAGCAGTTGCTCGCCTCGCAACTGCGAGGTGACGTTGAGGTCGATGATCTCGTGCCTGGGCGTGTCTCGCACGATCCGAACCACGCGATTCTCGGCCTTGCCGTACTTGTTGGCTCCCAGGCTCACCGTGACATCGACCATGATCCGTCGCTCCCTCCGTGCGCGTCCGCCCCTGTGGCCCCGCGTTCTGTTGGTGAAGTTATCGCTTAACTGCCGGTCGCGAGTTGCCGTGCGGTAAACCTCGTGTTTCCCCCTCTGTCACGGGTGCGGGCCGACACTAGATGACTTATTCCAAGGGCTGGGGCCGGTGTGGCGAGGGTGAAATAGGTCGAGGGTGTCCAAGAGTCGGTGTTGCGAACCAACTCAAGCTCTGGAGGCTTTCGTGGACACCGATCTGGACACC
>NZ_JASGDQ010000015.1:0-5663 GCF_047607185.1 Nocardioides sp.
GGGCCGACCTCTTCACCCCGCTCGCCTCCTCCGCGACGACTGGGAGCGCATGTGAGAGCGTGCCTGGGAAGCGGCCGGCCCGAGGACCGCAGGTCCTCGGGCCGGCCGCTTCCCAGGCACGCTCTCACATACGCTCCCAGTCGTCGCGGAGGAGGCGAGCGGGGTGAAGAGGTCGGCCCGGGTCAGGGCCGGGGTGGTCTCGGCGGTCGCCCTGGTGGCCGTCGGCGGGACGATCCTCGCCGCGACCGCGCGGACCAGCGGCGCGGGGGACACGGGGGACGCCGGCCGGGCCGTGGCGATCGCCCGGCAGTCGCTGCCGGCCAGCGCCCGGGACGTGCATGGAGACCCGGGCGGCGAACTGCTCTCGGTCGACCTGCGCGGCGACGGCTCCGCCGAGGTGCTCTTCTACGACTATGCCGCCGATCGCGCCCATCAGGTCACCGTCTCCGAGGGCCGGGTGAGCGCCGACCGATCGGCGGCCGGGCTGCAGCCACCGGCCTCGAGCGAGGAAGCCCGCACCGCCTTCGGGCTGGCCTCGGCCGCCGTGCCGGCGCTTCGGTTCACCCAGGCCTTCGCCGCCCAGCAGGGCGTCCCGCTGGTCTCCCCCGACCAGGTGCAGCTCGAAGCGCAGGCATGGCTGGCAGCCGGTCAGGCGGCGGCCAGCTCGCCCGAGGCCTCCGGGTGTGGCGCGCATCGCTGCGTGCGACTCCGGATCGCCACGGCGGCGGGGACCTTCCTCGACACCAGCGACTTCGTGGTCGATCTCAGCGCCGGCCGGGTGCTGTCCCTGGAGGGCGGGTGAGCGCGGCGCGGCGGAGCCGGGCGCGGTCGGCACTGGTGCGGATCCTGCTCGGACTCGCCCTCCTCGCCGCCGGGCTGGTCGCCGCGGGCGGGCACGTGGCAGCCGCGGAGGCCGACCTCGGCTGTGGCGAGGAGCTCGTGGAACAACAACTCGGCAACGGCTCGGCCTGGCGGCTGTGTGTGCGGATCCAGCCCTACCAGGGGCTGACCCTGGAGAGCGTGGAGTTCAGGCCGGCCACCGGCGAGCGGGAGTACGCCGGCTACAAGCGAGTCCTCGACTCGCTCACGCTCGCACAACTCCACGTCGACTACGACAACGGCGAGACGTCCTACGACGACGTCACCGACTACGGGCTCGGCGGCGACCACCTGCTCAGCCAGACCGCGCAGACCTGCACCGGGACGATCCGGCCGGTGCGCTATGTCAGCACCCGAGGCGGCACGGCCACCGAACGCACCCTGCCCGGCATCTGCCTGGGCGTCGTGGGCACCGGACTGGCCTACGAGAGCCAGGAGTGGAGCACCGAGGGCGGCCCCCGCTATGCCATGCAAGGCAACGCGCTGCGGCTCGCCTCGCTGTCGAAGGTGGGCTGGTACGAATACGAGCAGAGCGTCACCCTGGACGACCAAGGCGGCATCGACGTCGGCCTCGGCGCCACCGGCGACCTCGCACCCGGAAATGCTCCCGGGGTCTTCTTCTCCACCGACCCGACCACGGGCTGGCCGATCGGCCCGGCCGGCGACGGCGCGACCTACTACGCCACCTCGCACTGGCACGACGCCAGCTACCGGGTCGACTTCGGCATCGACGCCGGTGCCGTGCAGCAGGTGCAGCAGTGGGACTACGTCGCCGCAGGCCAGGGGTCCACCGCGGTGCTCGGCGGGACGCCGACGACCCACGAGCGGGCCTTCCTCGGCGAGCCGAGCGGCGATTACGCCCGACTGAGCTGGTGGCGGGTGCTCAACCCCAGCTCCCTCAACCCGGACGGGCACCCGCGCTCGTACGAGATCGTCAACGACAGCGTGCTCGACGTCGACTCCGCGCTGGCGGCATGGCCGGTAGCCTTCACCAACGCCGAGCCCTGCCAGCAGTTCGCCTCCTACAACCTCGATCCCGGCTGTCCGAACCAGAGCGTGCTCGACTATGTCGCCGAGGACGACGCGCCGCTGACCGACCCGGTGGCCTGGGTCAACGTCGACTTCCACCACGTCGACCGCGACGAGGACCAGTCGCCGATGCCCACCCACTGGCAGCACTTCCGGCTGATCCCGCGAGACTTCTTCGGCCAAGGGCCGGCCACGCCCGACGCGCGCTCGTGCGTCAACGGAGCGGGCCTGATCGACTCCAACGCGCTGCCCTGCATCGCCACCAACCAGAAGCTCCCGACGATCACCGCGTCCACCTCGCCGGCCGCGGCAGGGACCACGCTCACCGCCACCCCGGGCACCTGGAACGAGGCACGGACCACCTGGGACTATGCCTACCTCTGGTTCCGCGACGGCAGCGCGATCACCGGCACCGACGCCGACGGCCTCCCGACCGCCGCCACCGCCTCGAGCTACGTCCTCACCACCGCCGATGTCGGCCACGCGATCACCGTGAAGGTCACCGCCTCGCACCCCGGGTATGTGTCGGGGACCGCCGAGTCGGCCGCCCTGGAAGTGCCGGGCCCGGCCGACCAGGCCGAGGCCACCACGGGAGCCGTCCCCACCGCGGCTGCAGCCACCGCCGCCCCGTCGAGGATCACGGTCGTCCCGGTCAAGCGGACCACCGTCGGCCGGCGTGCCCGGCTGGCGGTCCTGGTCACGACACCCGGGGCCACGGCGACCGGCCGGGTGGTGGCCTCGGTGCGCGGCAAGCATGGCCGCGCCCGGCTCGTCGAGGGGCGCGCCGTACTGCTGCTGCCGAGGCTGCGCGAGCCGGGCCGCTACCGGTTGAGAATCCGCTATTCCGGTGCCGACGGCATCGCACCATCCCGCCGCGTGGTCGTCCTCGCCGTGGCGAGGGAGAGGTGAACCGGCAGGTTCTCAGCGGCGGCGTCGACTCGCCTCCTGGCGCCAGCCAGGCAGGGCCGAGCGCACGGCGAGCAGCAGTTGCACCCTGGTCTCGCGATGGTCGAGCCGGTCGCCGAAGAGCTTCCTCAACTCCCGCTGATGGCTGCGGACCGTGTTCGGGTGGAGGTTCAGCCGGGTCGCCCACTCGGCCGCGGTGCCGGGCATGGCCAGCAGCTCGAGGAGGGTCTCGGCGAGCTTGAGCCGCCTGCCGGGCGTGATGGCGTCCAACGGCTCCAGGCCGGCATGCAGATGCTCGCGCAGCCCCGGGGCAGAGGCGAGCAGCAGACCCTCGAAGTGATCGGCGCAGTCGAGCACCAGGTCCGCGCGGATGGCTCCCTCGCGCCGCAAGCGGAGGGCACGTTTGGCCACGCGATAGGCCTGATGGGCGGCCTCCCAGTGCTCCGGCCAGCTCAACGCGACCACAGCGGGCCCGATGGCCCGGAGCAGCTCGGCGCGTCGTGACGGGAGCGAGCAGGCGTCGACGGCGAAGACCAGCAAGCCCGCGTGAGCGCCCATCAACAGCCAGTCGCCCTGTCCGCGCTGGAGCTGCCGGTGACCTGCCAGGGTCGGCTGGGCGACGCCCACGATCACGTGGGCCGGGAGCGGCCACCCGGCTTGCGCGGCCAGTGCCTGCCGGTCGCCCGCCCGCAGACGGTCGGCTGATGCGATCACCAGGTCGACGAGCAGCCGGGCGCGTGGATCGGCGCGCCAGCGCGGTTGTTCGAAGCTTGCCCTGGTGTAGGCGAAGAGGCGATCCATGAAGTCCTGGACGGATCGGTCCGCGCTCGTCACGGTGGACGATCCGACCGGCGGACAGGCGATCCGGTGCTGCCGCACGAACCTCTGCGCCTCGACGGTGGCGACCCGCCAGGCATCCTCCAAGACGCGAAGGTCGTCGCGTTCGACCGCTTCGGCCTCGCCGAGCTCCCGAAAGACCTTCGCGATCTCGGCGTGATCGGAGCGATCGCCGTGGACCTGCCTCAAGAACTCGCCAACGCCAGTCGCCACGGCATGGTGGATGACGAGCCTGCGCTGCCCGGTCACCGGACCCCGGCAGGCCGCGACCTGACTCTGGATCGCGGCCACGATCCACTCCGTCGCGCGACGCTCCAGGACGAGCTCCGCGCGTTGTCGTGGCACATGAACGACGCTGTTCATCACACCTCCCCGTGGTGTGCGAGCCGTGCGCTGCTCGAAACCACAGGAGCAGCACAGCCCCCAGCGCCGTTGCGGGCCGTTCATACCTGTATGGGTGCGATCAAATTCGCGTCAGAACTTGTCACTCAAGTAACAAGTCAGATACGGCAGGTCTCGTCGGCGAGGCGTCAGCGTCCGCTGGTCATGTCGGGGAACTCCTTCGGCAGCAGTTCGAGGAGGGGCACCTCAAGTGCCTGGCTGAGGGCGACGAGGCTCTTGAGCTCGGGGTTCATCGGCGTGCCGGGCTTGGACTCACCCTTCTCATACTTCTGGTAGGTGAAGGAGGCCAGGCCAGCAAGATGGGCGACCCGCTCCTGGCTGAGTCCTCGTCGCTGCCGGGCTCGTTTGAGGTTATGCCCCAGCTCGCGGGCGAAGTCGAACCAGGTCGGCTCGGGGGATTGGCGATTTGGCACGTGTCCAGTCTCGCCGCTGTCGCCGCTCGGTATGTATATACCAGTATGTGAACCTACGGATGGCGTGCCGGTGACTGTGGACGGGCCGGCTCGGGCGGTGTAATCGTCGGTGCGCCGTCGTACCGTCTTCGAAGACGCGCGACTCGGCGCCGGAGGTGAACATGATCCACGACCCAGACTCGCCTTCCTGGCTGACTGAGGCCTGCCCGGCGTGGTGTGCGCGCGAGCATCGGGAGGCCGATCATCCCGAGGACCGCTATCACCAGAGTGAGCCCGCGATCGTGCCGGTGATCGCCAGCCTGGCGCCGCTGGTGCCCGTCCCGGCGTCGTTCGAGCCGGCCGACCTGGTGGTCCGGCGTTGTCGATATGTGGCCGACGCGGTCGAGTGGCTGGCTGTGGAGACACTGGAGGCCGCTCATCTCCGGCTGGTGCTCACGCTGGAGTCGGCCCGCCGGCTGGTGCGGGCGGTCGCCGACCAGGTCGAAGCGAGCTGAGCACCGCGGCCGTCGCCCCGAAATTGGCCAGAAACCATCCACAGGCGGGCTTCAAACCGCGATATCCACAGGCAGCTCCGCGCGGGGCTGCGACTGTCCTCGCTCAGATCTAGCGTCAGATCGCTGGCTTCTCTCCGGCCGGCGCCACACACTGAAGGGGTGATCGACTTGGAGTTGGAGACATGGGTCTCGCTCGCCGCGCTGCTCGGCGTCGCCACCGCGCTCTATGGGCTGCTCTCGCGGAAGTTCGGAGACGTCGATGCCGCGATCACGCGACTCGACGGCAAGGTCGACACGTTGCGGGTGGAGTTGAAGGGTGACATTGGTCGGGTCGACAAGAAGGTCGACGACCTGCGGGTGGAGTTGAAGGGCGACATCAATGCGCTGCGGGTGGAGTTGAAGGGCGACATTGGTCGGGTCGACAAGAAGGTCGATGACCTGCGGGTGGAGTTGAAGGGTGACATCAATGCGTTGCGGGTGGAGTTGAAGGGCGACATTGCTCAGGTCGACAAGAAGGTCGACGACCTGCGGGTGGAGTTGAAGGGTGACATTGCTCGGGTCGATGGGAAGGTCGATGACCTGAGGGTGGAGTTGAAGGGTGACATTGCTCGGGTCGATGGGAAGGTCGATGACCTGCGGGTGGAGTTGAAGGGTGACATTGCTCGGGTCGATGGGAAGGTCGACGACCTGCGGGTGGAGTTGA
>NZ_JASGDQ010000016.1:0-7825 GCF_047607185.1 Nocardioides sp.
AGAAGTGCAGGTCCCAAACAGCCCGAGTCGGCAGAAGTGCTGGCGCTCGACCTGCACTTGTGCCGACTCGGCGCCTCTCAGACCTGCACTTGTGCCGACTCGGCACTCCTCAGACCAGCACTTCTGCCGACTCGGCACTCCTCAGACCAGCACTTCTGCCGACTCGCGCCCTGTCTAGTAGGTGCGGTGGCGGCGGAGTCGCCAGGGGCGGCCGTCGGGGTCGTGGAGATAGCGGTACGACGGCGCGGCGATCACCTGCCGGGGCAGCGGGAGCGACGGCAGCGGCAGCCGGCGCAGCCGGCCCGGCGGGCGGGGACCGACCCGGCCGCCGCGATGCCACTCCTCCAGCGCCTCGGCCATCACACTGAAGGCGGCGAACACGCCCGCCGCGTCGACACAGTCCGACATCGCGGCCGCCAGCCGGTCGTCGTCCGGCTCCCCGGCCGCCGGGTCGGGGTCGATCCGGTCCAGATGCTCCCCGGCCAGGGTCAGCCGCAGCCGGCGGGCGTAGCCGAGGCCCTCGCCGCCCAGGTCCACCACCGCCGCCGAGAGCTCGGAGTCGTTGGTCCAGGAGCGGCGGCAGAAGTTGTCGGAGCCGACGGTGGCCCAGCTGTCGTCCACGACGCAGACCTTGGCGTGGACGTAGACCGGTGTCCCGGCGTGGTTCTCCGGCGCGTAGAGCGCGACCCGGTCGGGGGCGGCGGCGACCACTCCGCGGATCGCCCGCAGCCGGCCGAGCGTCTGCGGGTCCCGGGCGAACCAGCCGTCCTGGTCGGGCACCCGCGGCAGCACCGCGATCAGGTGCAGACCAGGGTGCTCGCGCAGCGCCTCCACCAGCAGGCTGCTCATCTCCTGCCCCCACAGGAACTGGTCCTCGAGATAGATCAGCGACCGAGCCCGCTCGAGCGCCTTGGTGTAGCCGCGGGCCACCGAGCGCTCCCCGCCGCCGGCGAAGTCGTAGGACCAGCCGACGCCGAGCGCCGGGTAGGTGCGCAGCAGTTGTACGGCGTGGTCGTGCCCGGCGACCGGCGGGGGTGGCGGCGCCTGCGGCGGCAGCGGCCGGCGCGGCTCGTCGAGTCCCCGGACTCGGTCCTGGAGTCCGCGGATCGGGTTGCGGGTGCGTGGGCCGGTGTCCTCCCAGCGCTCCCGGAAGACGGTCTCGACGGCACGTACGACGGGCCCGGTGAGCTCCAACTGGACGTCGTGCCACGGCGGCGTGTCGCCGTACTCCTCCGCGATCGGCTCGGCCTGCGGGTCGCCGAGGTGACGGGCGTCGTCGCGCCGGCCGTGGCAGAGGTCGATGCCGCCGACGAAGGCCACGTCGCGGGAAGGATCGGCGCGGTGCCGGATCACCACGAACTTCTGGTGGTGCGCGCCGCCGGGTCGCACCTTCATGTCGAGGCAGATGTCGGCGCCACGCTCCTGCAGCAGCTCGCCGAGCCGGTGGTGGGACTCCGTGGAGTAGCCGAGCAGCCGGCTGTGCGAGCGCCACACCAGGGCACGTACGTCGGCCCCGCGCTCCAGCGCCCGCCCCATCACCTCGACCAGTTCGCTGCCCGGCTCGCCGGTGAGCAGCTCGTCGGCGTCGCCCTGCCAGTCGGTGAAGAGCACCAGGTCGCCGGCGCCGGTCTCCTCCAGCCGTTCGCTCAGCGCCGCGAAGTAGGCGGCGCCGTGGACCAGCGGCCGGGCGCGGTTGCCGCGTGACCAGGAGCCTCCCTCGTCCAGCCCGGTGTCCGGATTGCCTCGCTCTTCGGCGCTCAGGAACCAGTCCTGCGGCGTTGCTCCCAGCTCCCTCACCCGGCCGATCCTGCCACCGGGCGGCGGCAGAGGTTCCGATCCACCCCACGGTCGGCTCATAGAGCGGTGACAGCGTGCGGTCCGACGGTGGAGTCAATTGCCACGGAAGGAGCCCGTCATGAACCGCATCAGCCGCGGTGTCGCAGCCGTCACCCTCGCCGCGCCGTTCCTCGTCGTCCCGGTCCTCGCGCCGGCCGCCGTCGCGGCCGACTTCGGCTATCCCGGTGGCCGGCCAGGTGGCTCCTACAGTGGCCTGGCCAACGGCTTCGCCGGTGCCGGCCCGGGCCAGCCCGGCCAGTCCTACGGCGGCCAGTCCTACAGCGGCCCGAGCACGGTGCCGACGTACGGCGGCGTGACGACCGAGATCGCGGCCGCCTCCGAGCAGGAGTCGACCGGCGTGGTGCTCGTCAACACGCTGCTGGCCGACGGCGCGGCGGCCGGAACCGGGCTGGTGCTGGAGTCCGACGGGCTGGTCGTCACCAACCACCACGTCATCGAGGGCGCCGAGCAGATCGTCGTCACCGACCCGGCCACCGGGGAGCAGTACGCCGCCGAGGTGGTCGAGGACGACCCGACCGACGATGTCGCGGTGCTGCAGCTGGAGGACGCCAGCGACCTGGCCACCGTCACCATCGACGACGACGGGCTCAGCACCGGCGATGCGGTCACCGCGGTCGGCAATGCCGAGGGCGAGGGCGTGCTGGCGGCCGCCGACGGCACCGTCACCGGGCTCGATGTCTCGATCGCCGTCTCCGAGGAGCGCGGCAGTGACGCCAGTCAGCTCAGCGACCTGATCCAGGTCGACGCCGACATCGTCTCGGGCGACTCCGGTGGTGCGCTGCTCGATGCCGAGGGCGAGGTGGTCGGCATGAACGTCGCCGCCTCGACCGGCTGGAACGTGACCGGTTACGCCATCCCGATCCAGACCGTGCTGGCGGTGGCCGCGCAGGTGTGAGAGTCGGCTGTCGCGGTCTCAGTCGAGGCCGGCCGGCGTCATCAGCGGCCGGACCCCGCCCAGGCGCCGCTGGTAGCGGACGTGGTCGGCGTACTCCTCCAGGAGCTCCCACAGCGTCGCGTGCGCCCGCCAGGGCAGCGGGTCGTCGCCGTGGTACCAGCTGGCGCCGAAGCTGATCCAGACCGGCGTCCAGTCCGCCGCGCAGTCCCAGGCGCCACGCTTGGCCATCAGCATCCGGCGGCGCAGCTGGAACTCCTGGCGCGGACCGTCCTCGCAGATCGGCGCGGTGCGCACCGGCCAGAGCCGCAGATCGAGCTCCATCAGCGCCAGCTCGACGTCGGCCAGCACGCTGGGGTCGACCAGAACCGTCGCGACGTTCTCGTGCGGGAGACGCACCATGACCAGACGATATGTCACATCCGCCGGGCGTCGTACGTCGGAAGGGCATGAACACTCTCCACTCCATCATTCATCCCGTCACCGACATCGAGGCCGCCAAGGCCATCCACAGCGCCCTCCTCGGCGTCGAGCCGCACACCGACACGCCCTACTACGTGGGCTACAACGTCGGCGGCGTCGAGATCGCCCTCAATCCGCAGGGCCACGCGCAGGGGCTCACCGGGCCGGTCGCCCAGTTCGGGGTCGAGGACCTCGGCGCCGCCGTCGAGGCGGTGGTCGCCGCCGGGGCGACGCTGGTCTCGGCGCCGACCGAGGTCGGGGGCGGCACCACCATCGCCACCGTCGCCGACAAGGACGGCAATGTCACCGGCCTGATCGCTCGCAGCTAGGCCCAGTCAGGAGTAGTCGGCGAAGACCCGCTGGGCCACGGCGTCGACCGTCACCCGGCCGCCGTAGGGGAGGACCCACTGCGGCCGGGTGTGACCGAACGGGATGCCGACAACCACGACTGCGTCCGGGTTGTAGCGAGCGATCGTCGAGATGGCGACGTCGCGCTGCTCAGCCCGGTGCTTGGCCCGCTCCTCCTCGCTCGGCCTCAGTTCGAACGTCATCGTCGGCGGGCGGGCGACCAGCACCGCCTCCACGTCGGCCAGGATGCCGCGCTCGCCGAGCGAGCGCAGGATCCAGCCGAACTCCCGGGCCGGGATGATCTCCTCCGAGGTCTCGACCAGCAGCACCCCGCCACGGAGTACGTCGGGGTGCTGGCTGAACCGCCCGGCGGTGAGAATCCACTGCAGCACCTCGAGACACCCGCCCCAGGTGCGGCCGGTGACCTCTCGAGCCGGGCCGGCCCAGGCCCATGGCTCGGTCGGAACGCGTTCGCCGTGCTCGCTCAGTGCGCGGGGGTCCTGCCAGTCCAGGCCGATGTCCTCCGACTCGCCGGGCTCGGTGATCTCCAGCCGCTCGCCGGTGAGCAGGGCGGCACGCAGCGAGGCGGCGTGGCACGGGTCGACCACCGGTCCGGGGCCGAGGTGGACCTGGGTGGAGCCGCCGTAGAACCCCGCGACACCGTTGCTCCACAGCCAGTTGAGCAGGTTGGTGTTGTCGCTGTAGCCGAGGAACGGCTTCGGGTCCGCCCGCACCAACGCCGGGTCAAGATACGGGACCACGGTGATCTGGTCCTCCCCGCCCACGGTGGCCAGGACCGCCCTGATCGACGGGTCGGCGAAGGCGGCGTTGAGATCTCGTGCCCGCTGCTCCGGCGTCGAGCCGAGCTGTCGCGTGGTCGGGAACTCGACCGGCACCAGCCCGGTCAGCTCCGCGAGCCGGCGCAGCGCCTGCTCGTGCACCGCCGGGGCGAAGCCTGGCGCCGCGAACGACGGCGACAGTACGGCGACCTTGTCGCTTGGGGACGCCTTCGGCGGATGGACGATCTCCACGAGACGCCAGTCAACCGACAGCTGCCCGCGGCCGCAACGTCATAAGGACGACGACGAGGTCAGCGGAGGCTGGCGGGCAGATGCTCGTAGCCGCGCAGGATCCGGGTCTGGCGGCGGGCGGCGCCGTCCTCGAGCCGGAGGTCGGGGAAGCGCTCGAAGAGCGACCGGAGGCCAACCTCGCCCTCCATCCTGGCCAGCTGCGCGCCCAGGCAGTGGTGGCGGCCGCTGGAGAACGAGATGTGGTCGCGGGCGTTGGGCCGGGTGATGTCGAAGATGTCCGGGTCCGCGAAGACGTCGCGGTCGCGGTTGGCGCCGGCGAGCACCGTGGTGACGGGGATGCCGGCGGGCACCCGGGTGCCGGCCACCTCGGTGTCGCGCAGCGCGATGCGGCCGGTGAGCAGCACCGGCGGGTCGAAGCGGAGGATCTCCTCGACGGCGTTCGGCCAGCCGGACGGGTCCCCGAGGAGGGCGGCGAGCTGGTCGGGGTGCCGGCGCAGCAGCGCGATGCCGTTGCCGAGCAGGTTGACGGTGGTCTCGAAGCCGGCGGCGAGCACCAGCCCGGCGGTCGCCTTGAGCTCCCGCTCGGTGAGCCCGACGCCGTCCTCCTGGGCCTCGATGAGGTGGCTGAGCAGGTTGTCGCCGGGGTGGCGGCGCAGCATCTCGATGTGGCCGGTGAGCCAGTCGTCGAACTCTCGCAGCGCCGCCTCGACGGCGCGGAACTGCCGCCAGCTGACACCGAGGTCGAGGCTCGCCCCGGCGGCGGCGCCGAGCTCGAGGATGCGCTGCCGCATCCCGGTCGGCACCCCGAGGATCTCGGAGATGACCGTCACCGGCAGCAGCCCGCAGTAGGCGGTCACCAGGTCCACGGGGCGGTCGGGGTCGAGGGCGTCGAGCAGCTCGTCGGCGACCTGCTGGGTGCGTTCCCGCATCCGCTCGACGGCGCGGACGCTGAAGACCCGGGTGACCAGCTTGCGGTAGCGGGTGTGGTCGGGCGGGTCGGTGACCAGCAGCGACGGCGGCGAGACCGGGTTGAAGACGTCGCTGGCCGACCAGCGGCCCAGCCGGGCGACCGGACCGTCGGCCGGCAGCGGCAATCCGGTGCCGAAGTCGTTGCTCCCGAGCACCTCCTTGACCGCGGCATGGGAGGCGGTGACGAAGCTGAGGCGGCCGCGCACCAGCGGCCCGTGCTCGCGCAGCTCGTCGAAGAGGGGCTGCAGCTGGTCGACGTACGGCTCGCTCATCGCGGTCGCGATCATCCTGCCCTGCAGGTCACCCTGTCTGGCGGCCCGGTTGATGACGAGCCGTGGCAGGCCGTGGCTGACGCCCCACCGGACCGCGGGTTTCGCGGTCCGCTCGACGACGCGTTCCTTCAGCGAGGCGGCTGGTGCGACCCTGAGCATGAAATGAGGGTACGCCGTGTACCACCTCCAGACCGCCTAGTGGTCGTCTCTGGAAGTTCGTCCCGGGTCGAGGTATAGCCAGGCGGCGGTGTCGAGGGCTTCTTCGGCGGTGCCGCTCATGTAGCCGGTGGGGAGGAACGCGTTGTCGTAGTCGTCGTGGCTGGCACGGTAGATCGCGAAGCCCCACTGGTTGGCGTAGCCGGCATAGCGCAGTCGACACAGCCTGATCTGCTCGCCGTCCACGATCGCATCAACGTAGGCGAACCCGGCGCGGTAGCGAGTGATGATTTTCTCGATCCGGGGCCAATGCTCTCGTGCATGGGCGCTCAGCCGCTGTGCGAGCGAGGCTTTGGTCGAATCCGGGATAGCCGCCACGTCTGTCATCCTTCCCGATCCGCTGCCGGGTTGTGGCGGGTTGTGGCGGGTTGTGGCGGGTGCTCTCCGGCGTGGCGGCTGGTCCGCAGGCGTCCGGTACGCCAGAAATGAGCGTGCGCCCTGTATCCCCTGACCCGATCACCCTGAGCATCGACGATGAGGCCGCTCTCCAAGCGCGGGTTCGTGCTGCGAAGACGTCCTACCGCGACCGGCAGCGAGCCCGGATCGTGCTCGCTGCTGCCGCTGAGGCCACCAACGCCGCGATCGCGGTGCTGGTCGGAATGGACCTCAAGACCGTGCGGAAGTGGCGCCGGCGGTTCGCCGCCGCCGGAATGAGCGGCATCACCGATATGCCACGCTCAGGGCGCCCGTCGAGGTTCACCGCCGCCCAGGTAGCCGAAACGAAGGCGCTCGCCTGTGAACTTCCTGCCGAAACCGCCGACCCGGTCACCGGAAAGGTCCTGCCGCTGTCACGGTGGTCGATCAACGAGCTGACCGAGCAGGTCATCGCCCGCGGGATCGCACAAGAGATCTCCGCATCGACAGTGCGCCGCTGGCTCGATACCGACGCGATCAAGCCGTGGCAGCATCGGTCGTGGATCTTCCCTCGGGACCCCGACTTCGCGGCCAAGGCAGCCCGAGTCCTCGACCTGTACGCCCGGACCTGGGAAGGCCGTCTGCTCGGCGCGGACGAATACGTGATCAGTGCCGACGAGAAGTCCCAACTCCAGGCCCTGCGCCGACGCCACCACGGCCAGCCGCCGGGTCCTGGCCGCACGCGCCGCATCGAGTTCGAGTACACCCGCGGCGGGACCCTGGCCTACATGGCTGCCTACGACGTCCACCACGCCAAGGTGTTCGGCCAGATCGCTCCCAAGACCGGCATCGAACCCTTCACAGACCTGGTCGACCACGTCATGAACCAGGAGCCCTACAAGTCGGCCACGCGCGTGTACTGGATCGTCGACAACGGCTCCTCGCACGCCGGGCAGGCCTCGATCGACCGGATACGGGAGGCATGGCCCAACGCGACCTTGATCCACACACCAGTCCACGCGTCCTGGCTCAACCAGATCGAGATCTACTTCTCCATCCTGCAACGCAAGACCATCACCACCGGCGACTTCGCCGACCTCGACCACCTCGCCGAGCGCATCCTCGCCTTCCAAGACCACTACAACCAGACCGCGAACCCCTTCGCCTGGCGCTACAGCCGCCAAGACCTCAACCGCCACCTCGCCCGCCTCAACAACGACCGCACACTCCACCACGCAGCCTGACCCGGGACGAACTTCCGGAGATGACCACTAGTGGTCGTCTCTGGAAGTTCGTGGGGGGGTATGCGTGGGTCCAGGTGCGCGCAGCGCAAGGCGGCGTCGCGACGGCATACCGGGCGTCTTCCGAGCGGCGCCAACGCCGCGATGGGTGTGCCTGGGCCGCGCAGACCCGGGACGAACTTC
>NZ_JASGDQ010000017.1:0-4206 GCF_047607185.1 Nocardioides sp.
GGCCACCAGCCTGTCTTCGCGCCGGCACCTTGCGAGGCACGCACCCGGACACCGCGCTACCACGCGCTTTAGCCGCGACAGCCTACTAGGCTGGCGAGCATGGCCGATGTAGTGGTACGCAACGACACCGACCGGCATCGCTACGAGGCGATCGTCGACGGGGAGGTGGCCGGCTTCGCCACCTACCGGGTCGAGGGCGAGGCGATCGTGTTCCTGCACACCGAGATCGACGACAGGTTCGCCGGGCAGGGGATCGGGTCGGCGCTCGCGCGAGGTGCGCTGGACGACGTACGCCGGAACGGCGAGCTCGACGTGGTGCCCCGCTGTCCCTTCGTCAAAGGCTGGATCGAGAAGCACCCCGACTACCAGGATCTCGTCCACAGCCGCTAGACAGCCGCGGGGATCCACAGATTGGTCCACAGCGGCGGGCGTGCCTGTGGGTGGCGCGCGGACGTCCCTCAACAGGGCACCGGGCGGGACGGTGGGAAACCCGGGCCGGGTTGAGACCTGTCGGCGGGGAGCCGTAGCCTCACCCGAGGCCCAGCTACAAGTCGACAAACTCCGGGAGGCAGACCTTGTCCGACACCTTGCCGTTCTCGGTGGGGGACGCCGAGCTCGGGCCCACCGGCCGCCCGATGCCGCGCATTCCGGAACCCACCCTGCTCACCTCGCACGGCTCCGCGCGGGTCGTGGCGCTGTGCAACCAGAAGGGCGGTGTCGGCAAGACCACCACGACGATCAACCTGGGCGCCGCGCTCGCGGAGTTCGGTCGCCGGGTGCTGCTGGTCGACTTCGACCCGCAGGGCTCGCTTTCGGTCGGCCTGGGCATGAACCCGCACGAGATGGACCTCTCGGTCTACAACCTGCTCATGGACCCCGCCGTGAAGGTCGGCGACGTCGTGGTCGCCTCGGGAGTCGACGGCATGGACCTGCTGCCGTCCAACATCGAGCTCTCGGCCGCGGAGGTGCAGCTGGTCCACGAGGTCGGCCGCGAGCAGACCCTGGCCCGCGTGCTCGCGCCGGTCCTCCCGGAGTACGACGTCGTCCTCATCGACTGCCAGCCCTCCCTCGGCCTGCTCACCGTCAACGCTCTGACCGCCTCCGACGGCGTGATCGTGCCGCTGGAGTGCGAATACTTCGCGTTGCGCGGCGTGGCGCTGCTGAAGTCGACCATCGACAAGGTGCAGCAGCGGCTCAACCCCAAGCTCCACATCGACGGCCTCCTCGGCACCATGTACGACGGCCGCACGCTGCACTCCCGGGAGGTGATGGAGCGGCTGGTCGAGGCCTGGGGCGAGACCGTCTTCCACACGGTCATCCGCCGTACCGTGAAGTTCTCCGACTCCACCGTCGCCGGCGAGCCCATCACCAGCTACGCCTCCACCTCCACCGGTGCCGACGCCTACCGCCAGCTCGCCAAGGAGGTGCTCGCCCGGTGGCACGCCGCGTGAGCCTCCCGACGGCCGACGACCTCTTCCGTCCGACCGCCGCGGAGCCGGCGACGACGCCGGCGCCGACGGCCGAGGAGCCGGAGCCCCGGAAGCCCAGCGGCCGGGTCCGTCACGACGAGAAGATGACGGTCTACATCACCTCCGAGGAGCTCCTCGAGATCGAGCACGCCCGGCTCTCGCTCCGCAGCAGCCACGGCCTGGCCGTCGACCGCGGCCGGCTGGTGCGCGAGGCGGTCGCCCTGGTCCTGGCCGACCTCGAGGCCAACGGCGACGACAGCGCGCTGGTGCAGCGGCTGCGCCACGACCGGTAGCCGGTCCTGCCATGACCGAGACCGCCGCCGAGGGGGCCGCATCCGGCGCCTTCGCGGTCCGGCTGGACAACTTCGAGGGCCCCTTCGACCTGCTGCTGAGCTTGATCTCCAAGCACAAGCTCGACATCACCGAGGTGTCGCTGGCGAGGGTCACCGACGAGTTCATCGCCCACGTCAAGGCCGGCGGCAAGGAGTGGGACCTGGATCAGACCTCGTCGTTCCTGCTCGTCGCCGCGACGCTCCTCGACCTCAAGGCCGCCCGGCTGCTGCCCGCCGGCGACGTGGAGGACGAGGAGGACCTGGCGCTGCTGGAGGCCCGTGACCTGCTGTTCGCCAGGCTGCTGCAGTACAAGGCGTTCAAGCAGGTCGCCGCAGTGCTGGAGACCAGGCTGGCGGGGGAGTCGAAGCGCTTTCCGCGGGCTGTGGGTCTGGAGGAGCGGTTCGCCACGCTGCTGCCGGAGGTGCTGATCGGCATCGGCCTGGAGCAGTTCGCCCAGCTCGCGGCGAGAGCGCTGGAGCCGAAGCCCGGCCCGCCCGAGCTCACCCTGCACCACATCCACGCCGCCAAGGTGAGCGTGCGCGAGCAGGCTGGCATCGTGGTGGACCGGTTGCGCCGTGCCGGCACCCTCACCTTCCGCGCGCTGGTCGGGGACTCGCCCGACACGCTCACCACCGTCGCGCGGTTCCTGAGCCTGCTGGAGCTGTTCCGCGAGGGGGCGGTCGCCTTCGACCAGGTGACCCCGCTCGGCGAGTTGACCGTGCGGTGGACCGGCGACGAGGACGCCGATGTCGACGAGTTGGTCCAGGACGAGTTCGACGGGGCGCCGCCGCTGCCCGACCCATCCGATGACACCCCGACACCCGAGGAGACCGCATGACCGAGCCCGAGGTGGTCGAGGACGCGCTCGCCGTGCCCGTCGCCGAGCTGCGCCCCGCGCTGGAGGCGGTCCTGATGGTCGCCGACCAGCCGCTCGACGTGACGACGCTCGCCACCGCCGTCGGCTACCCCGTCGAGGAGGTGACCGGCGCGCTCGAGGGCCTCTCGGCCGAGTACGCCGAGCAGGGCCGCGGCTTCGACCTGCGCAATGTGGCCGGCGGCTGGCGGTTCTACACCCGCGAGGAGTACGCCGTCGTGGTCGAGCGATTCGTGCTCGACGGCCAGCAGGCCCGGCTGACCCAGGCGGCGCTGGAGACGCTGGCCGTGGTGGCCTACAAGCAGCCGGTCTCTCGCGCCCGGGTCTCCGCGATCAGAGGCGTCAACGTCGACGGCGTGATGCGTACGCTGTTGACCCGGGGCCTGGTGGAGGAGGCCGGCCAGGACCCGGAGACCGGCGCCAACCTCTACCGCACCACCGGCTACTTCCTGGAGCGCATCGGCGTCACCGGCCTCGACGAGCTGCCCGAGCTGGCGCCGTACCTCCCCGAGATGGACGACCTCGAGGACGAGCTCCTCGCCGCGACCGAGCATCCCCCGCCGCCCGCAGCCGAGACGACAGCCGAGACGACGGGCGGGGCCGATGAGTGAGCTCCCGACCGACGCGCTGCCGCTCGACGAGGACGGGCAGATCCGGCTGCAGAAGCTGCTCGCCCTGGCCGGCGTCGCCTCCCGACGCCACAGCGAGCAGCTGATGCTCGCCGGCGAGGTGGAGGTCAACGGCGAGGTCGTCACCCGGCTCGGCACCAAGGTCGACCCGGCCGCGGACCTGATCCGGGTCGCCGGCAAGCGGCTGCCGCCGATCAGCGACAAGGTCTACCTCGTCCTCAACAAGCCGCGCGGCGTGGTCTCCACGATGAGCGACCCGGAGGGCCGCAGGACGCTGCGGGACCTGGTCGCGGAGCGGCCGGAGCGGCTCTTCCATGTCGGCCGGCTCGACACCGACACCTCGGGCCTGATCATCCTGACCAACGACGGCGACTTCGCCCACCGGCTCGCCCACCCCTCCTACGAGGTCGACAAGACCTATGTCGCCGAGGTCGAGGGTCACGTCTGGCCGCGCACCCTGAAGCAGCTGCGCGAGGGCGTCACCCTGGAGGACGGCCCCGTCACGGTGTCCAAGGCCCGTACCATCGAGGCCGCCGACGCCAAGTCGATCGTCGAGCTGGTCATCCACGAGGGCCGCAACCGGATCGTGCGCCGGCTGCTCGACCACGTCGGCCACCCGGTCACCCGGCTGACCCGGACCCGGATCGGCCCGGTCCGGCTCGGCAGCCTGAAGGCCGGCCAGTTCCGCGATCTCACCTCCGAGGAGCTCGGCGAGCTGTTGGACGCGACGAGGCTCTAAGTGGCTGCCAAGAAGGCGTCGTATGATTCGTGTTATGAACCGCCCTGGGGCTGTCGGAGGGGTGTGTCAGGCGACAGCGGGGTCACTGTAGCCCGGGGATGAGTGGTGTGTCTGCTGGCGGTAGAGGTCCTCGTACTCGGCCGGCGGGATGTCGCCGATCGA
>NZ_JASGDQ010000018.1:0-12580 GCF_047607185.1 Nocardioides sp.
CAACGACACGCTCACCAGCCGACATCGCCAGCAGCCAAGCACGAGGCGCCCGCCTCAGGGTCGCTCCCGAAGGCGGGCGCCTCACCATGCCCTCTTGACAAACTCACCTACATATCAGTGGTCGTCGCTGTTGATTCGTCGGGGTTCTGGCTGCCGGCGGTGGGGTCACCTAGGGTCTCTCTTGCACTACCAGCACGCGGAGATCAGGAGACTTGATGAAGTTCCCTTTGGCTTTTCTACTACTAGTTGCGGCCACAGTGATGTGTTTTGTTGCGATTCCGTCCGCGACCGCCGACGGCCCTGCGACAGACACTACGGAGCCCGGAGGTGACCCTGTCGTAGTGGATACGCTGACAGCGACCTCCCAGGACCCTGCCGGAGTTCAAACTCAGTCACTCGCCACTGGCCCCGGCGGCGCAGTGATCACCTGCACTGTCGCGTACGACTATCCTCACCCCTCCAGCGAAAGCTTCCAGACAACAGTCAACGCTCACCTGACAGTCACCTGTACTGCTCCGGTTACTTCGATATCGGTGACCAGCACCATGTGCACCGCTAACCTGAGCCGGTGCGGAAGCCCTGACACCAAGCTGGCGTTCGGTAAGAACTATGCCAAGACTGGCGCAGATGTTACTTGCGGCCCAAACTGGAGATTTTACCAAGCCCACGGGAGCGTTCTCGTTGGCTTCTGCCGCGGCGAAGAGATCGAAGCAGACCTACGATCCGAGCATCGCCGGTGCCGAACCGGCCATCGACCTCGTGGTCGGGCCCGAGGCGGCACCCACAGATGCCCAAGACGGGGGCACCTTCATGGGCGGCAAGAAGGTCGGAATCGGCACGGCTTACTACTGTACCTCGGGCTTCGTCGTCAACGGCGGCGGCGGCGAATACGGCATCACCGCAGGCCACTGCGGGTCGAACCTCCCGATCAGCAACTCCAATGGGGTGGCGGTCCACCGGTATGCGGACTGGTCGCTCTACGGCTACATCCAGAACACCACCTACAACATCGGCGTCCAGACCGCTGACGCCGAGGTCTTCCACCTCGGGTCACTGCCTCGCGAGCCCTGGGTCTGGAACACCGCGACCAGCTACCGGACGGTGGTAGCACAGGCGGATGCCGAATTGGCGACCGACCCCACACCCCTCTACGCCATGATGTGCCTTGTCGGGGCCAGGTCGATCACAGAGTCCTGCGGCAACGTAATATCGACCGATGCCACGGCTTCCTACGGCAATGGCGTCACCGTCACCGACATGCTCGGTGTCGTTTGGCATGCCGGGGACGTCGGCGCACAGAAGGGCGATAGTGGCGGACCCGTGGATGGCCTCACCGCGGACGGCAGCGCCATCGCGCTGGGGCTACAGTCAGGATGCCAAGTTCCAAGCGATGGAGCCGAATGCACGCCGGGCGGCATTTCCTACGTCAGCAAGATCAACAACTCGTTGAACCTCACCGGGACCTCACTCAAGACGGCGGGCCGGCCTCCGTACGGCTGGCACGACACCGCCACCGGAGGCGGCGGTACGGTCTCGGTGACCGGCTGGGCCATCGACCCCGACCTGTCGCTGTCGCCGCTCCAGATCCACGTCTACGTCGGCGGACCGGCCGGCTCTGGAGCACCCGGCTACGCCATCACGGCAAACACCTATCGACCAGACGTCGGCGCCTCCAACCCCTACATCGGCGACTACCACGGATTCACCTCGACCATCACCACGAGCGTGCGCGGCACGGTCCCGATCTACACCTATGCCATCGGTATCGGCGGCGCGCCGGGCTCGAACACGCTGCTTCAAGGAAGCCCCCGGTATGTGACGATCTCCTGAACCGGGCTCAGCGCTTGGGCCGGGCGGTGGCGATCGCCTCGGCCTCCTCCGGGGAGAGCTGGGCCTCGGACTTCCAGCCGGTCACGGCCTTGGCATAGCCGCGAGCCTCGGAGCGGCCGTGGATGCTGGTCAGCACCATCCCATTGCCGTCGGCGTCGAGCAGCGCGACCGACCAGGAGAGCTGCCCGCCCATGTCCCCGAACGCGTCGTAGCGGACCACCGCCAGGTGCCGGATCGCGCTCCTCGACTCGGCCGCCAGCGCGGCCACCTCCTGGCGTAGGCCGAGCACGTCCGCGGGCAGCGGCTCGGGGCCGTCGTACGTCGCCCGGGCGCGCCAGGCGGCACCGGCCAGCACCAGCGCGACGATGGCCGTGGCGAGGGAAAGCAGTGCGAGAGCGAGCACGTGTCGACCCTAGACTGGACGCGTGACTTCCCAGGGACGCATCGCCTACCAGGGCGAGCCCGGTGCCAACTCCCACATGGTGTGCGCGCAGCACTACCCCGACTGGGAGCCCGTGCCGTGCGCGTCGTTCGAAGACGTCTTCGCCGCCGTCGAGGGAGCCGACGGAAATGAGCCCAGCGCCGACCTGGCGATGATCCCGATCGACAACAGCCTCGCCGGCCGGGTGGCCGACATCCACCACTTCCTGCCGACCTCGTCGCTGCACATCGTCGCCGAGCACTTCCTGCGGATCAGGTTCAACCTGCTCGGGCTGCCGGGGGTGACCCTCGACCAGGTCCGCACCGTGCACAGCCACGTCCACGCGCTGGGCCAGTGCCGCAGGATCATCCGCAAGCATGGCTTCACCCCGGTCATCTCCGGCGACACCGCCGGCGCGGCCCGCGAGGTGGTCGAGGCCGGCGATCCCACGATGGCCGCGATCAGCCCGCCGCTGGCAGCCGAGATCTACGGCCTGGACGTGCTGGCCACCGACATCGAGGACGAGGACCACAACACGACCCGGTTCGTGGTGCTCTCCCCCGACTTCGTGGTGGCGCCGCTGGGCGAGGGGCCGGTCGTCACCTCGTTCATCTTCAACGTCCGCAACCTCCCGGCCGCGCTTTACAAGGCACTCGGCGGCTTCGCGACCAATGGCGTCAACATGACGAAGCTGGAGTCCTACATGGTGGGCGGGGAGTTCGCCGCCACCCAGTTCCTGGCCGAGGTTGACGGCCACCCCGACGAGCCCGGGTTGAAGCGGGCGCTGGAGGAGCTGGCCTTCTTCACCACCGACGTGAAGATCCTGGGCGTCTACCCGGCCGACCCGTTCCGGTCGACCACCGCCTGACCTTCCGGAGGACCGCCGTACTCTCGGTATGAGACACTTCCGGGTGTAACCGCCATCACACCCGGAGGTCCCCGTGGCCGAGTCGTTCTTCTCCCAGTTCACTCCCGAGCAGATCGCCCGGATCAGCGCGACCGGCACCCGCGTCACGCTGCCGCAGGGGTGGTCGCCGATATGGGAGGACACCCCGGCCGACAAGGCCTACATCATCTTGTCCGGCACGGTCTCGGTACGACGCGAGGGCGAGGAGATCGCCCAGCTCGGGCCCGGTGACATCGTGGGCGAGGCGGCGATCCTCAACCGGTCGCTGCGCACCGCGAGCATCGTCGCACTCACCCCGCTGGACCTGATCCACCTCTCGGCCGAGGCGCTGCGACAGCTGGACGTCGAGCAGCCGGAGTTCCACCAGGCGCTGGAGGCGGTCGCCGCCGAGAGGTTCGGCTCCCACTGACCGGCGACCAGCCGCTGGGCGACCTCAGCGAGATCCCCGACGTGCTCGACCTGGTCGGCGCGGCACTGCTCGGCGAGGCGCCCTCGCTCACCCGCGATCAGGTCACCGAGGCCGCCGGCGTACCCGTCGTGGTGGCCGACGAGCTGTGGCGGCTGCTCGGCTTCCCACGCGCCGACGACGACGAGGCGGCGTTCGGGCCAGCCGACGTCGAGGCGCTCCGGCACACCAAGGTGCTCTGGCAGCTCGGCGTGCTCAGCCCCGACCGGCAGGCGGCGCTGGTGCGGACCTGGGGCCGCTCGTTCGCGCGGCTGGCCGAGTGGCAGACGGCGCTACTGGCCGAGGTGACGATGGAGCGGGCCGCGCTCTCCGGCGACCCGGCCTCGGAGCTGGCGACGCTGAGCGCGGAGGTGCTGCCCAGCGTCGAGGCGCTGCAGTCCTACGTCTGGCGCCGCCACCTCCTCGGTGCCGCCTCGCGGCTGCTGACCACCCCGGAGGCCGGCTCGACGACGATGGCGGTCTGCTTCGTCGACATCGTCGGCTACACCGCCCGCAGCCGGTCGTTGAGCGAGGCCGAGTTGGTCGGCTGGGTCGAGGAGTTCGAGGCCGAGTGCACCGGCCTGGTGGTCGACCACGGCGGCCGGGTCATCAAGACGCTGGGCGACGCGGTGCTCTTCGTCTGCGACGACCCGGTCGCGGCGGCCGAGGTGGCGCTCACCGTCACCGAGCGCGGCGCGGCGGCGGAGGACAGCTTCCCCGAGGTCCGCGCCGGGCTCGCGTACGGCGAGATCGTCACCCGGCTCGGCGACGTCTTCGGCCCCACGGTCAACATCGCCTCGCGGCTGACCACCGTGGCCCGGCCGGGGTCGGTCGTCGTCGACGACGGCGCCGCCGAGGTGCTGGCCGGCGGCTACTCGCTGGCGCGGCTGCGTCGTACCTCGGTCAAGGGCTATGCCCGGCTGCGGCCCTGGGCGCTGCGCCGGGTGCAGCACGCTAGCGGATCGTGACCTGCCGGTTGGCCAGGCCGGCCCGGGCGGAGCGCTCCTCGGCGGTCAGCTCGCCGCCGGCGGCGAGGAGGGCGTCGAGCTTTCGCCTCAGCTCGGCGGCCGGCTCCTCCAGCACCTCGGCGCCGGTGCCCAGCGGCAGGTCCCAGACCGGGGCCAGCAGCCCGTAGGCGCGGAACATGCCGATCAGCCGGGCACCCGGGACGATCACGTCGTCGCCGGAGATGTGCAGCCGGGCGAATGCCGAGAGCAGGTCCTCCTCCGGCTCGGGCATCACCCAGCGCAGGAGCTCCTTGCTGCCGACGTTGGTCCAGTACGCCGCCTCGACGCCGCCGAGCCGGACGGTGGGGTCGGCCGCCTGATTGGCCTCCTGGAGCGCCTCCTCGAGGCCCTCGGTGTCGGCCAGGTCGGCGAGCCAGAAGTCGAAGCCCTCGTGCACCGTCACGTCGAGGGTCCCGCCCACCACGATGTCCTGCAGCCGGGACCCGGGGCCGGGGTTCGCGAGCACGCCGATGATCCCGGGCTCGGTCGCCGCCAGGGCGTCCAGCAGCGCCGCGGCGACCTCGCGCGAGGGATCGCCGAAGCTGTGCCGCACCTGCAGCCCGACCCACACCTGGCCGCTGTCGCGATGCATCGCCGGCGCCGCGACCGGGAGCAGCGAGGCCAGCAGCACGGTGCGGTCCTCGTGGCCTTTGATCGTCAACGGGGCGGTCGCGGCCGGCACCAGCTCACGCATCGCGACGATGTCGCACTCGCCGGGCAGCCCCTCGAAGGGCCGCTTCACGAAGGTCGTGGCGCTGGCGTCACCGTGGCAGACCTTGTAGCGCCTGCCGCTGCCGCAGGGGCAGGGCTGCTTGGCGCCGACCACCTGCCCGTCGTACAGCGGGAGCGGCTCTTCAACGACGCGGTTGCGGGACTTCTTGGCCACGAGCGCAGACCCTACTTGCTCAACAGCCCCAGGACGTACGCCGGCTTGTCGGTGATCACCGCCCGCACCCCGATCTCCCGGCAGATCTCCAGGTTGGCCGCGGTGTTGACCGTCCAGACGTGGATGTCGCGGCCGGACGCCGCGATGCGGGCGGCCAGCTTGGGGCGCTCCTTGAGCAGCGCGATGCCGGGGCCGATGATCCAGTCCCGGCCGATCACTCGGCGCAGCATCGGCCAGTCGCGGCTGTGGTCGATGAGCTGCACCAGCCGCAGCTCCGGCGCAAGCCGCTCGACCCGCTGCAACGCGGTGAAGCTGAAGCTCATCACTCGCACCGGCGCGTCGGCGCCGGTCCACTCGAACTCGCGCAGCATCTCGACGAGCCGCTTCTCGACCAGGCCGCCGTAGCGGGTGGGATGCTTGGTCTCGATCGCCAGCTCGACCCGCCGGCCGGTCTTCTCCGAATAGAGCCGCACCATCTCCAACAGCATGCGCAGGGTGAGCACCCGGTCGAGCCGATCGTCCCGGTCGGGCGCCTCGTCGTCGAGGTCGATCCAGGGGTTCTTCCACTTGGCGAAGTCGAGCTCGGCCAGGTCGGCCAGCTCCATCGTGGAGACCACGCCGCGGGTCTGCGCGGTCCGCTTCAGGGTGCGGTCGTGGACGCAGACCAGATGGCCGTCGGCGGTCAGCCGGACGTCGCACTCCAGCCCCTCGGCCCCGACGTCCAGCGCCTCGACGTACGCCCCGAGGGTGTGCTCGGCCAGGTCCGCGCTGGCGCCTCGGTGCGCGACGACCTGCGGCCGCCACGGGGATGTCATGGCTCGATTGTGATGCTTGGGCCGCCCCTACGCACCGGTACCCCACGAGAGACACGCCCTAGACTCGCCGACATGCCGGAACTGCCCGAGGTCGAGGCGCTGGCCCTGGACCTGCGGCGTCGGCTCGACGGCCGTGCCATCACCGCGATCCATGTGCCCCAGTTCGCCGCGCTCAAGACCTATCAGCCGCCGGTCTCGGCGCTGGCCGGCACCCTCGTCGACGACGTGACCCGGCACGGCAAGTTCCTCGACATCGAGGCCTCCGGGCTGCATCTGGTGCTGCATCTGGCCCGGGCCGGCTGGGTGCGCTGGCGCGACGAGGTGCCGCTGGTGCCGCCCAAGCCGAGCCAGAAGTCGACGCTGGCCGTCCGCGTCGTACTCGACGACCTCCCAGGAATCGGGCAGAGCGGCCTGGACATCACCGAGGCGGGCACCAAGAAGTCGCTGGCGATGTACGTCGTCCAGGACCCGCTCGAGGTGCCCGGCATCGCCACGCTGGGGCCCGACCCGCTGGCCGCCGACTTCACCCCCGAGGTGCTGCGAGGGATCCTGGCCGGTCAGGGCAAGAAGCAGCTCAAGGGCGTGCTGCGCCACCAAGGCACCGTCGCCGGCATCGGCAACGCCTACTCCGACGAGATCCTGTGGCAGGCCCGGATGTCGCCCTTCAAGCCGGCCGACTCGCTCACCGACGAGGACCTCCAGGTGCTCTACGACGCCATCCGGACCATGCTCGGCGACGCCGTCGAGCGCTCCCGCGGGCTGGCCGCCAGCGAGCTGAAGGGCGAGAAGAAGTCCAATCTGGCGGTGCACAACCAGGCCGGCAAGCCGTGCCGCCGCTGCGGCGCCACGGTGCGCGAGGTCTCCTTCGCCGACTCCTCGCTGCAGTACTGCCCCACCTGCCAGACCGGCGGCAAGCCGCTCGCCGACCGGCGTCTCTCTAGACTGCTCAAGTGACTCCCCCAGGAAATGTGCAGAGCGTCTCCATCGACGACCTGCCCGACCCGCTGCCCGCCGGGCTGAGCGTGCTCGACGTCCGCGAGGACGTGGAGTGGGCCTACGGCCATATCGCCGGCGCGACCCACATCCCGCTGGGCGAGCTGCCCGCCCGGCTGGACGAGGTGCCGGTGGGGCAGCTGCTGGTGGTCTGCAAGGTCGGCGGCCGGTCGGCGCAGGCGACGATGTGGCTCTCCGGGCAGGGCTATGAGGTGGTCAACCTCGACGGCGGGATGCTGGACTGGGAGGCCGCCGGCAGAGCGATGATCAGCGAGACCGGCCAGGACCCTCAGGTCGTCTGATCCCCGGCGAACGCGTCGGGGAGCTCCAGCGCCGCCGCCAGCAGCTCCAGGTAGGACCGCCGGGGCACCTCGACGACCCCCAGCGAGGCCAGGTGGGGGGTCGACCACTGCACGTCGAGCAGCCGTCCCTCGACGCCGTCGGAGCGCAGCAGCGCGACCAGGCCCACCAGGGCGACCTTGGAGGCGTCCCGCTGCCGGTGGAACATCGACTCACCGGCGAACAGCCCGCCGATCGAGACCCCGTAGAGGCCGCCGGCGAGCTCGCCGTCACGCCAGGCCTCGACCGAGTGCGCCCAGCCGAGCCGATGCAGGTCGCCGTACGCCGTCTGGATCCGCTCGTCGATCCAGCCCTGCGGCCGGCGCGGGTCGCCACAGGCGGCCACGACCTCCTCGAAAGCGGTGTCGACGCGGATCTCGAAGTCGCGTGCCGAGCGCCGCAGCGACTTCGACGTCTTGAGTCCGTCGAGCGGCAGGATGCCGCGCCGCACCGGGGAGAACCACAGGTAGTCGCGGCGCCGCTCGCCGGGCATGGGGAACAGCCCCCGCCGGTACGCCGCCAGCAGCGTGCCCGGCGCCAGGTCGGCCCCCATGCCGACCAGGTCGTCGAGCCGGGCGTCGAGACCCGGGTCGGCAAGGTCGACGAACTCCCACTCCGAGGGCGGCGGCTCGATGGGCACGGTCGAGAAACTACCGGCCCGTAGAAACTACCTGTCCGTAGGATCGTCGGCATGAAGGCCACCACCAAGAAGGTCGCGACCGCCGTCGGCACCACCCTGGCCCCCAAGGTGATCTCGCTGGCACCCGGCGTCTCGACCGGCGTCATCCAGACTGCGCTGCACCGCGCGATCGTCGGCGTCGGCCCGCTGCCGGGCGCGGCGGCGGCTGCCGAGAAGCAGCTCGAGGAGAAGAAGGGCAACGCCACCAAGGCGGTGCGCGAGGTCATCGAGAACCATGTCGCGTACGCCTCGGCCGGGGGCTTCGCGACCAACCTCGGCGGCCTCGTCACGGCGGCGGTGATGATCCCCGCCAATGTGACGGGGCTGGCGCTGATCCAGTGCCGGATGGTGGCCGGCATCGCGCACCTGCGCGGCTACGACCTCGACGACCCCCGGGTGCGCGACGCCATCCTGGTCACCCTGCTCGGTGAGCAGAAGGTCAACAAGCTGGTGGCCGCCAAGAAGATCCCGGCGCCGCCGATGGCCATCGCCACCGCGCCGGTGCACGACGCGGAGCTGGACCGGATCGTGGCCGCCGAGGTGACCGCGAACCTGATCGCCCAGGTGGCGGGCAAGCGGCTCGCCACCACCGTCGGCCGCCGGATCCCCGTCGTGGGCGGCGTGGTCGGCGCCGGCGTCGACGGCTGGGACACCGTCAAGGTCGGCCGGTACGCCTCGCGGGAGCTCCTGCCGCGTGCCCGGCGCCGCTAGCGGTGTCCGGTGCGTGCGATGGCAAGGCGGAGGAGCGACGGCGACCTTGAGAGCGAAGCGGTCGTCGAGCGACGACAACGCGGCCAGCGTGCGTGCCCGGCGCCGCTAGCGGCGTCGGGTGCGGCGGTAGGCGGCTAATACCCTTCGGCCGGGCTCGCTGTCCTGCAGCCGGGTGTAGGCGATCTGCTTGACGTGGGTGCGCAGCCGCAGCGCCCGGGCCTCGTCCCGCTCGCGGCGGGTCCGGTCGAGCTCCTCGCGGAGATCCTCCTCCTCGACGATCAGCCGGGAGCCCTCGTGGACCAGCGCCATGATCGACTCGATGGCGGCCGAGAGCATCTCGCGCGGGTCGGGCGAGTCGGGGTCGACGTACTCCCCGCGGACCTCGCCGCGCAGCTCCTCGAGGTCGCCGGTGACGTCGTAGCCGGCCGCCGCGAGCTCCTCGATCCACTGACCGGCGACGTCGTCGACCCAGGGCTGGTAGTCGGGCGGCAGCAGCAGCCGAGCCGAGCCGGTGCGGGTGGTCCGCTCGGCGAGCTGCCGGTGGGCGAGCAATTCGCGGACCAGGAAGCGGTACTTGATGTCCGGCAGGGTGCGGTCGACCCGCTCGTTGATCCGCCGGATCAGCGCGGTCTCGGTGACGCCCAGGCCGGCGTTGGTGCGGTCGCTCTCGTAGGCGAGCGGGATCTCGTCGATGCCGAGCACCTTCTCCAGCCGCTCCAGCAGCACGTTGTGGTCGGCGCCGACGGCCGGCGCGGTGACGAGGTGGACCCGCTCGGGGGGTACGTCGGCGGCCCAGCGGTGCAGCACGTCGGGGATGTGCTGCACCCGCCAGAACAGGTCGGCGCTGCGGCCCTCGCCGCTGCGGACGATCGCCAGATACTCGGCGTAGGTCTCGGTGTTGTAGTGCTTGACCGTCTCCTGCCACTCGGCCGGGATCTGCCGGGCCAGGTCGCGGACGGTCAGCACCAGGTGGACCTCGGCGTCGCCGAAGCTGCCGATCGCCCGGGCCGCCTGCTCGGCGCTGGCGCCGGCGAGGATCTCGGCGCTGATGATGACGCTGCCCTCGCGGCGGCGAGCCGTCGCCGCGAGCGCGTCCCACGCCCCCACGACCTCCTCCTCCAGCCCGCCCCACTCGCGACGGGTCAGGTCGAGCGCGGCGCGGAAGTGGTCGTCGAAGTGGGTTGCGGGGTAGTGCACGTCGTGCTTCTCGAGCACGTCGCGGTTGCGGAACAGGATGTCCTGTAGGTAGGTGGTCGCCGTCTTGGGCGTGCCGATATGGAGGAGCACCCGGTCTGCCATGGCCACATCCTAGGATCAGGGCGTGACCGTCGGCATCGTCGTCCGCACCAAGGACCGTCCCTACTTCCTCGCGCGCGCGTTGCGCAGCATCGCCGCGCAGACCTATGACGACTGGCACGCCTTCGTCGTCAACGACGGCGGCGACCCGGCCGCCGTGCTCGGCACCGTCGGCGAGTCCGCGGTCGAGGGCAAGGTGACGATCCTCGACCACCCGGAGTCGCTGGGCCGCTGGCCGAGCGCCAACGCCGGCGTGCATGCGGCCACGGCCGCCGGGGCGTCGTACCTCGTGCTCCACGACGACGACGACAGCTGGGCGCCCACCTTCCTGGAGACGGCGGCGGCCTATCTCGACGCGCACCCGCTGGCGCCGGGCGTCGTGTCGAAGGTCGAGATCGTCTGGGAGAGGGAGGACCGCGGGCGCTACGTCGAGACCGGCCGCGAGCTCTTCCAGGGCCACCTGCACGACCCGCTGCTGGGCGACACGCTGCTGTTCAACCGGTTCGTGCCGATCGGCTTCCTCTACCGGCGCGAGCTGCACGAGGAGATCGGCCCCTATAACGAGGACCTCTCGGTCGTCGGCGACTGGGAGTTCAATCTGCGGATCCTCTCGCGCTGGACGCTGGAGTTCCTCGGCGACCAGCCGCTCGCCTACTGGCACCAGCGGCCGCACGCCACCGGCATCGACTCCAACAGCGTGATCGCCAACGGCGGCGACCACGAGAAGTACGACGCCCTGGTGCGTGACGCCGCGCTACGTGCCTATGTCGGCGAGCACGGCCTCGGCCTGGTGCTCTACCTGACCAAGTTCATCGACCGCCGGCTCGTCGACGTCGAGCAGGGCCTGCGCCGCGACATCCTCTCCGGCGAGTCCGGCGTGGTCGCCGCCCGCCGGCTCCGCGAGCAGGTCCTCGACCGGCTCCCGTGGCGCCGCCGCTGAGGTCAGTCCGGGCGGCCGGCCGGCCGACGCGCCAGCCGCAGCAGCGCCCTGGCCGCCCGCCGGTCGAGGCGGGAGGACGGATCGGGCAAGGCGCAGAACGCGGCGACCGCGCCGGCCAGGGCGTCCACGGCAGCGGCGTTGACCTTGCCGGGACGGGGGTGGTCGGGGTCGAGCCACTCCCCGGCGGGCGGCTTCGGGCGCAGGTCGGCGAGGTCCCCGACCACGTCGATCCCGGACCGGGTGATCTCGCCGGCCCACTGCTGGGCGAGGTCGTCGGCCCAGCCGTGGAGCCGGGGCGGAATGACGACCGGCTCCCTGCCGGACCGGGTCGAGAGCACGTCGTAGACGATCGGGTTGAGCACGGCCCGGCGATAGTCCGCGCGGCCCACGCCCGCCTCTCGCAGGCGCTTGTTGAGCTTGCGGAGCAAGGTGGCCTCGGCCCGGCCCAGGGAGGGGTTGCGGCGCGGGCTCTCGCGGGGGGCCCAGTCCGGGAACGCCCCGATCAGCCCGCAGAAGCTGCTCCACAGATCGGCCCCGGAGCGCGGCAGCACCAGCAGATGGGTCCGCTCCGGGGGCGCGATGCCGGCCCAGTTGCCCAGCACCCGAGGCAGGTGCTGGGCCCGCCAGAACCACCGGCGCGACGTGGCCGGATCCTCCGCGACGACCTCGTCGAGGTAGCGGCCGAACGTCTTCGTGCCGTACATCTTCAGCCCCTCCTGCCAGTCCGCGGCGAGCTGTCTGGCGACGTCTCGCGCGCTGATCACGACGTGGACCTCGGCACCCGCGAAGTCGTCGGCCAGCCGGGCAATCCGCTCGGGCGGTGCCGCCGCCAGGATCTCGTGGCTGATCACCACAGTGCCGCTGGCGAGCCGGGTCCGGCGTACCAGCGCGTCCCACTCGCCCCGCGCCTTCTCGTGGAAGCCCGGCCACTTGATGCCGGTCAGGTCGATGGCCGGGAAGAACATCGACTCGCGCGCTCCGACAGGATATTTGACGCCATGCCTGGCCAGCTCGGTCCGGTTCAGGAAGAGCCGGTCCTGGAGATAGGTCGTGCCGGTTTTCGGCACACCGATATGCAGATACACCTTCGCACCCATAGTGCCGATCCTGACCGATCAGGCTGTCAGGACGCTGTCGATCGCCGGCAGAGAGACGGGCGCTAGTGGTCGTCTCTGGAAGTTCGTGGGGGGTATGCGTGGGTCCAGGTGCGCGCAGCGCAAGGCGGCGTCGCGACGGCATACCGGGCGTCTTCCGAGCGGCGCCAACGCCGCGATGGGTGTGCCTGGGCCGCGCAGACCCGGGACGAACTTC
>NZ_JASGDQ010000019.1:0-5530 GCF_047607185.1 Nocardioides sp.
GCCGTACAGGCCGACCAGAGGAACTCAGTGGAAAGGCTGGACAGACCAGCAGCACAGGCGCGCCCGTGCGGCCCACTGCACCTCCCACAGGATTCAACCCACTCGGGAGAGCTCATCCACGGATCGAGGCTTAGAGCCTCCGCCGATGGGCGGCGTCGTCGCGGGCGGTGTCCCGGTGCGTGGCTGGCAAGGCGGAGGAGGGAGCCGTGGCGGAGCCACGGCGACTGACGACAACGCAGCCAGGCGCGTGCTGGGGCGCCGCGCAGCAGGCGCGGCCCATCGGCGGAGGCTCTATGGTCTTTCCGTGATGTCGCTGTCTCGCCGCGCCGTGCCCGGCCTGCTCGTCGGTGCCGCCGCGGCGCTGACCGGCTGCGACCTGCTGCCTGCCGACGATCCGGCGCCGGTCCCGGCGCCCACCGCGGACGAGCTGCTGGTCGACGCCGTCGCCGCCCAGCTGCTGGCCGCGCGGAACCAGGCCCTCGCCGTCGCCGGCGGGGAGTCGTACGCCGCCCTGCACGATGCCCACCTGGTCGCGCTGGGGCGTCCGGCGGCGCCCGGCACGCCGCTGGCCTCGCCGACGACGCTGCCCTCGGGCGCTGTCGACGCCGGTGCCGCGCTGGTCGCCGTGGAGCAGGGTCTGCGGACGGCTCTCGCCGATGGCGCGGTGAGCGCCGAGGACGGCAGCCTGGCCAGGCTGCTCGCGTCGATGTCCGCCGCGGTGGCGCAGCTCGTGCACGGGGCCGCCGCGTGAGAAGCTTGCGAGCGAACCACAGGCAATATGCCGGCCACGAGCGCAGCGAGGGGTGGCGGCAGTGAGCGAGCTTGCGAGCGAACCACAGGCAACATGCCGGCCACGAGCGCAGCGAGGGGTGACGGCATGACGCCAGAGCAGACCGCCCTGGCCGCCGAGCACGCCGCCTGCTACGTCTACGGGGTGCTCGCCGCCCGGACCTCGCAGTCCGACTCCCCCGGGCTGTACGGCGTGCTGCGATCCGGCTTCGAGCACCACCGCGCCCGCCGCGACCGGCTCACCGCGCTGATCGCCGACGCCGGCCAGACCCCGGTCCCGGCCGAGCCCGCCTATCAGGTGCCGGGCCGGACCGGTTCCCCGGCCGGGATTCGGCGGGCGGCGCTGACACTGGAGCGCGGCTGTGCCACCACCTATGCCTGGCTGGTCGCCCAGACCACCGGCGAGGACCGGCGCTGGGCGGTCGAGGTGCTGACCGAGACGGCGCTGCGGGAGTTGTCGCTCAAGGGCTCGCCGCAGACCCTGCCCGGTGTCGACTGACGCCGACATGGACACGGCCCGCGAGCCTGGCTCCGAGCAACTCCCGAGACGTTGCCCGAAGCGGCTCGCGGGCCGTCCGAGGAGGCCTGGACACTAGGCCTGGAGAGATTCTTGTTGGGGGGACTCTCTCTGTGCACAATCATGCAACCCGCTGGGCGGCATACCTAGCGATTCGACCCCTCAACTCTTCGCACTGCACAAAACTGCAAAAGTCACATGTACCCCGGTTGGCCGCCTCGTCGGCGATGACGACCCGCGCCCGGATGGCGCGGTCGACGATCCTGCTCATCGTCTGACGAGGGCGACGAGGTGGTCGACCACCTGATCAGCGGCGACGTCCTCGCGCTCGCCGGAGCGGCGGTCCTTGACCTCGATGACGCCGTCGGCGAGGCCGCGGCCCACGGTGACGATGGTGGGCACGCCGATCAGCTCGGCGTCCTTGAACTTCACGCCCGGGCTGACCTTCTCGCGGTCGTCGTAGAGCACCTCGACGCCGGCCTCGGTGAGCTCGGTGGCGATCCGCTCGGCGGCGGCGAAGATCGCCTCGTCCTTGCCGGTGGCGATCAGGTGTACGTCGGCCGGGGCGACATTGCGCGGCCAGCACAGCCCGATCTCGTCCAGCGTCCCCTCGGCGACTGCGGCGACCGCGCGGGTGACGCCGATGCCATAGGAGCCCATGGTGACGGTGACCAGCCTGCCGGACTCGTCGAGCACCTGGAGACCGAGCGCCTCGGCGTACTTCCTGCCGAGTTGGAAGACGTGGCCCATCTCGATGCCCTTGGCGGACTCCAGCGTGCCGTCGGCGCAGTGGGGGCAGGGGTCACCGTCACGGACCTCGGCAGCCTCGATGGTGCCGTCGGGGGTGAAGTCGCGGCCGGCCACCAGGCCGAGGACGTGGTGCTGGTCGAGGTCGGCGCCGGTCACCCAGGCGGTGCCCTCGGCGACGCGCGGGTCGACCAGGTAGCGGATGCCGGTCTTGCCGCGCTCCCCCAGCACGCCGGGGCCGATGTAGCCCTTCACCAGGTCGGGGAAGGACCGCATGGTCGCCTCGTCCATCGGCTCGACCTCGATCGGCTCGAGCTGGCCCTCCAGCCGCTTCTGGTCGACCTCGCGGTCGCCGGGCAGGCCGACGGCGAGGTGCTCGAGAGTGCCGTCGGGGTGCTTGAGGGTGAGCAGCACGTTCTTGAGGGTGTCGCCGGCCTGCCAGGGCCGGTCCTCGCGGGGATGGTCGGCGTTGAGCCGGTCCACCAGGGTCGCGATGGTCGGGGTGTCGGGCGTCTCCTCGACACGGGCGGCGGGGAGGCTCGCCAAGAAGTCGGGCCCAGCCGACGTGGGCGCGGGTGGCCGCACCGCGACCGCCTCCACGTTGGCGGCGTAGTCGCAGCTGGTGCAGCGGACATAGGTGTCCTCGCCGACCTCGGCCTTGGCCAGGAACTCCTCGCTCGCCGAGCCGCCCATCGCGCCGGAGGTGGCCTTGACGATCGCGTAGTCGAAGCCGAGCCGGTCGAAGATCCTGATGTAGGCGTCGCGGTGCTCGTCGTAGGACTGCTGCAGGCCGCGCTCGTCGATGTCGAAGGAGTAGGAGTCCTTCATGATGAACTCGCGGCCGCGCAGCAGGCCGGCGCGGGGTCGGGCCTCGTCGCGGTACTTGGTCTGGATCTGGTAGAGCGAGAGCGGCAGATCCTTGTAGGAGCTGTAGAGGTCCTTGACCAGGAGGGTGAACATCTCCTCGTGCGTGGGCCCGAGCAGGTAGTCGGCGTCCTTGCGGTCCTTGAGCCGGAAGATGCCGTCGCCGTACTCGGTCCAGCGGCCGGTGGCCTCGTAGGGCTCGCGGGGCAGCAGCGCCGGGAAGTGCACCTCCTGCGCGCCGATGGCGGCCATCTCCTCGCGGATGATCGCCTCGACCTTGCCGAGCACCCGCAGACCCAGCGGCAGCCAGGTGTAGATGCCCGGCGCGGCACGGCGGATGTAGCCGGCGCGCACGAGCAGCCGGTGGCTCGGCACCTCCGCGTCCGCCGGATCCTCCCGCAGGGTTCGCACGAACAGGGTCGACATCCGCATCAGCATGGGCACAGGGTACGGCGCCCGGCCGGTGCGCTCCCACCTGGTTCCGCGGACGCCGGTCCACCGAAGCGGGCACCGTCAGCCGACGTCAGGCGGCGCTCTCGACCCGGCCACGGACTTCGGTGGACCCGAGCACGCGACGCACGAGCGCAGCCACGACCGACCTCACGTAGTCGGGCTCGAACATCACGTCCTCCCAGGCGAACCGCAGCACCAGCCACCCATCGGCGACCAGCAGGTTGTATCGCCGGGCGTCGTTGCGCAGCGCCGCCCGGTTGCCGTGCCATTCGAAGGAGTCGGCCTCGATGACGAGGCGCAGATCCTCGTCGACCAGATCGGGGCGCACCCACGGGATGACGCTGGTGATGAGGACTTGCGGCCGCACCGTCAGCCCCGGGATGCTCGCGCAGATCGCCCGGAGCACGGACTCGAACGGGTTCGCCGCATCGGGAGTCGACACCTCCACGACCCGTCGCACCTGCGGGCTGCCCGGCCCGCGCGCTTGACGGGCCACCCGCGTCAGCAGGGCCGACTCGCCATCGCGGCGCGCGGAGTCCGCGATGGCGAGCGCCTCGTCGAAGGGCAGCTGCCGCAGGCACTGGAGCAGCGTCACCTCGCGTGACGTCGCGCCGCCGTCGAGCTCCTCCGGAAGCAGATCCCCGCGGTGCCAGCTCCCGCGTCCGGCCACGACCGGCGGAACCCGACGGCCGCGGGCGAGCAGGACGTGGGGCAACTCCGGGACCGACTTCGCCGCCCAGCCGTGGTGGAGGGCGGCACTGGTCAGGCAGAGAACACCACCCGCCGCCTTGGCGATCGCGAGAGCGTCACCCAGCACCGGCAGGCCGTAGTAGCCGCGCCGCACCGAGACGATCGTCGATCCTGCGAGCGCGCGGTCCACGTCGCGCCGACTGGTGAGGGCGATCAGCTCAGCCCGGCCGGCCACGCCACCGAGGCGGGTCAGGGCCTCGATCACGTGGTCGTCCGCAGCTGCGCTCACCTGCCCATCGTCGGCGACCTCGTCCCGCGCCGCATCTCGCTCTCCACAGGCTCGTAGCCGGGTCCACCGACACCCCCCCGGACGCCGTGGCGCAGGCGCGGCGCACCGACCCGCGACCGACTTCGGTGGACCCGGGTGCGCACCGGTCAGAACATCACCGTCGAGAAGCGGGCGGTCTCCACGAAGCCGACCGCCTCGTAGGCGTGACGGGCGGGGGTGTTCCAGTCGTTGACGTAGAGGGAGACGACCGGCGCGATCTCGCGGCGCACGATGTCGGCGACGGCGGCCATGCCGGCGGTCGCGATGCCCTGGCCGCGCAGGTCAGGGACGACGTAGACGCCCTGGATCTGCGCGGCGTAGGGCGAGGCGCAGGCGACCTCGGCCTTGAAGACCAGCCGGCCGTCGTCCTCGAAGCGCGCGAAGGACCAGCCGCGCGACATCAGCTGCAGCACCCGGGCGCGGTAGAGCTCCGCGCCGCCGCCGAGCTCTGGTGAGACGCCGACCTCCTCGGTGTACATCGCGACGCAGGCGGGATAGACCTCGGCGAGGTCGGCCCGGGAGGTACGACGGACCAGCGGGTCGGGCGCCACCAGCGGTGCGCCGGAGAGCTCCAGGTGGGGCTGCTGCCAGCGGATGTCGCGGGGCCGGCCCCAGTGACCGGCCACGGTGTGCCAGAACGCGCTGACCGGCACGTGCGGGCCGACCAGCGTGGAGACCGTGCGGCCGCGTGCCAGCGCCCGCTCGCCGAAGGCGCGGGCGTCGTCCTCGCCGGCCTGGATCGGCACCAGGTTGGCGCCCACGTGGCAGGCGGCGACCAGGTCACCGCCCAGCCAGCGACCCCACATCTCGCCGCCGAGCCAGCGCTGCTCCAGGCTGGTGGTGCGGGCGCGGTAGTCGGCGAACACATTGACGACCGGGTCGAGCGCGACCAGGTCGAGGAACGCGGTCAGGTCGGCCGGCCCGAGGGCCCGGATCCCCTGTCGCATGGTGAGCACGAGGCGAGCCTACGCACCCCGCCGCCGAGTCGGCAGAAGTGCAGGTCCACAAACCGCCGAGTCGGCAGAAGTGCAGGTCCACAAACCGCCGAGTCGGCACAAGTGCTGGCCGCGCCCGCAGCACTTGTGCCGACTCGGGCCTTCTCACACCAGCACTTCTGCCGACTCGGGCCCTCTCACACCAGC
>NZ_JASGDQ010000020.1:0-17899 GCF_047607185.1 Nocardioides sp.
AGTCGGCAGAAGTGCGGGTCAGGAGAGTGCCGAGTCGGCAGAAGTGGGGGTGAGCGAGCAGCACTTCTTCCGACTCGAGGGTTGTAAGACCGGCACTTCTGCCGACTCGAGGCTTTTGAGCCCAGCACTTCTGCCGACTCGTCAGCGGAGCATCGCCAGGGCCGCGGTCGTCATGTAGTCGCGGACCTGCTCCACCGAGACCTCGCCGATCACCGGCACGCCGGGGGTGGCCTCGGCGACGGTGATGCCGACCCGGGCGAGCTGGAGGGCACCGAGCCCGCTGGCGTAGAGCGTGTTGGCCAGCAGCGTCGGGTTCTCGACGTGGAACTCGCCAGCGGCGGCGCCCTCCTCGATGACCTCGGTGAGGATCGAGAGGCAGCCCGTCATCGCGCGGCCGAGTCGGAGCATGGCGCTCTCGGAGATCTCGTCGAAGAGCTCCGGGCCGGTACGACGCATCAGCGCCAGGGCGCAGTCGGCGAAGGCCGGGTGGGCGACGCCGTAGTCGACGAAGGCGCCGACCGTCGCGGCCACCTTCGTCGCCGCCCCGCTGGCGCTGGAACCGGCTGCGGCCAGCACGTCCCGCAGCTCGTCGAGATAACCGACGAGGGTGAGCGCGAAGAGCTCCTCCTTGCCGGTGAAGTGCCGATAGACGATGGCCCGGTTGATGCCGACGGCACGGGCGACGTCCTCGATCTGTGCGTCGCGCACTCCTCGCTCGTCGAAGAGCCGCCGGGTGGCGGCGATGATCTCGGCCTCGCGGGCGCGGCGCCTCGCGGCGGCCGCGCTCCGGCGGCCATCGGTCGCCGGAGCGCGGTCCTCAGCGGTCGTCACCGGTCAAGGGTACGACGTGTGCAACTCGTAGTTGCACACGCGTGACGATCAACGCAGCAGCGTGGATCGGGCGAGCTCGATGTCGTCGGTGGTGACCATCGTGGCGCCGGTGGTGGCCACCCGGAGCATCGCGTCGGCGCTGTTGACCGTCCACGCCGCGATCTGGGTGACGCCATGGTCGCGCCAAGGCTGCACCGCGGCCGGGGAGACCAGATCGTTGCGGATGTGCACCTGATTGACGGGCCAGGAAGGCACCGTGTCGGCGGTCGTGTCGTCGACGATGGCAGCAAGCTCGGCGCCCTCCGAGGCGAGCGGCGCTGTTGCGAACTGCTCGAACTCGTTGGCGTAGTAGAAGGACATGAAGACAACTTTGTCGTCGTGGTCGTCCGGGTGGATCCAGCCGGGCTGGAGCTCCGCGACCCGGTCGTAGAGGTCCTGCATCTCGGCGGCATCGCCGGCGGTGTCGTACACCTTGTGTTCGAGCACCAACTTCACGGCCCGGCTGTTCTCCTGCTCGGCGTCGTAGACGGCGGCGTCCTCGGCTGCGAGTGTCTCGCCGTTCGGCAGCAGGGTGCCAGGAGCCCCGATCACCTCCTCAAGGGTCGGGATGCGGCAGTTGCCGGTCCACTTGGTCTGAGTGCAGGCGAATTTCGTGCCCTTCCAGGACCCGGCGTCGAGCTGCTTGATCTCGGCCAGGGTGAAGGTGCTGACCGGATCGGCGGCGCGCGCCGCTCCGAACACCGCGGCGACATTCGTCGTACGTGCGAGCGTCCTGTCGTGGAGCAGGATCCAGTGCCGTGGTCCCTCGGACTCGGGGCCGTCGGCCCCATCGGGGTCGGGGTAGTCGGGCGCCGTACGCTGGAGGTCGAGCTCGAGGTAGTCCGCGCCGAGCTTGACCGCGTTGCGGATTGCCGACTTGGTGTTCTCGGGGTTGTTGGAGGAGGCGCCGCGATGCGCGACGACCTGCACCGGATCGGCCGGCAGCACCGCCAGCTCCACCGCCGCCCCGGCGGACTCGGGAGCGCCGTTGAAGGCGAGCTGCACGGCCCGGAAGTCGTAGTCGCCGATCTCGTTGGCGGGGTAGTCGTAGACGGCTTGGCCGATGCTGTTCTCGGCAACGGTGGCGACGGTCTGCCAGGTGGCGCCGTCGTAGCGCTGCACGGCGACCGGGCGGCCGTTGCGCACCGGGCTCAGCCACATGGTGAGCCGCGCGAGGGTGCCGGCCTTGACCGAGCGGACCGTGCTCAGGACGGTGCTCTGCGACTGCAGACTGACGACCCGCACCTTGCTGAGCTTGCGCGGCCAGGTCAACTTGCCGACCCGCTTCTTCGGCGCCGCCACCCGGTAGCGCGCCGACTGGCTGGCCTGGTTGATCGAGAAGGAGTAGCGGCCCTTCTTCTTGACCGTCTTCTTCGCCGCGACCCGCCAGCTGCCGCCGCTCCAGGTCTGGAGCTTGACGACCCGCTTGACCGACTTGCCGATGGTGCCGCTCAGGGTGATCACCTCGCCGGCGACCGGCCAGCCAGGGTCGACCTGCGGCGCCTTCGCGAGCTTCGGGGCGGCACTGGCCGGGGAGACGGGCATCGCGACGAGGCCGCCGATGCTCAGCATCAGAGCGGTGGCGAGCACGGCACGGACATGGATTCGTGGGGCGCGCATGTTCTTCACGATAGGCGAAGCTAAGCGCCTTTCATCGCCGCCAGCGTGTCGACGGTGTCGGCCTCGGCGGCGGTCTTGTCGTCGCGATAGCGCACCACCCGGGCGAAGCGCAGCGCCATCCCACCGGGGTATCTCGTCGACCGCTGCACGCCGTCGAAGGCGATCTCGACGACCTGCTCGGGTCGCAGGTAGACCGTCCAGTCGTCGCGATGGGTCTCCAGGGCCAGGAACCGCTCGGTCTGCCAGGCCAGCATCTCGTCGGTCATCCCCTTGAACGTCTTGCCCAGCATGACGAAGTCGCCGGTCGCCGGGTCGCGGGCGCCGAGATGGATGTTGGACAGCAGGCCGCGACGACGGCCAGAGCCCCACTCGACGGCCAGCACCACCAGGTCGAGGGTGTGCACCGGCTTCACCTTCACCCAGCCCGAGCCCCGGCGACCGGCTTCCCAGGGCGCGGCGAGGCTCTTCACCACGACGCCCTCGTGACCCGCCGCCAGCGCCTCCCTGGCGAACGCCTCGGCCTCCTCGACCTCATCGGTCACCAGTCGTCGCACCCGATGAGCGGCCGGCACCAGCGCGTCGAGAGCGGCCAGTCGCTGGTCGAGCGGCGCGTCGAGCAGGTCGCGGCCGTCGACATGCAACAGGTCGAAGAAGTAGGCCGACACCGCGGTGCCGCTCTGGCTCGCGGTGCGCGACGCGGTCTCCTGGAAGGGCCGCGGCCGGCCGTCCTCGCCGAGCGAGATCGCCTCCCCGTCGAGCACGAACCGCCTCGCCGGCAGGCCCCGTGCCACCTCGACAACCTCGGGGAGACGGTGGGTGATGTCGTCGAGCGTGCGGGTGGCGACCACGACCGAGTCTCCGTCGCGGTGCACCTGGACGCGGATGCCGTCGAGCTTGGTGTCGACGGCGACAGGGGAGCCGGCCTTGACCACCGCCGCTGCCACCGTCGGCGCGCTCGCCGCCAGCATCGGCAGCACCGGCCGGCCCACCTCCAGCCCCACCGCGGCCAGCGCCTCGGCGCCCTCGAAGGCGAGCCGGGAGATCGCCACCGTCGAGCCGGCCAGCATCGCCGCCCGGCGCAGCACCGGCAGCGGCACCGCGGCAGCCGCGGCGAGAGCCTCCTGCACCAGGGCGTCCAGGGCGCCCTGCCGGACCTCGCCCACCGCCACGCCCCTCAGCCAGTGCTGCTCGGCCTCGGTGGCCCGTCCGAACAGCGCCGCCGTCGCGGCCGCCCGGGCCGCCGCCGAGCCCGGGCCGGTCAGCAGGCTCATCCGCTCGAAGGCGGCATCGACCTCGACCACCTCCAGCGAGGACTCCGTCGCCGGAGGTGGCAGGGCGGCCAGGGAGCGCCAGCCGAGCCCGGTGCGCCGCTGCCGCAGCGACCCGGCCAGATAGCAGGTGACGATCTCGAGCTCGTCGGGGCGCGCCTCGGTCAGTCGGTCGGCCAGCGCCGCCACCTTGGCCTTCCGCGACCGGGTGGCGCCGACCGTCGCGGACGTGACGACGACCTCGGTGAGCTGCATGGTGAGAGTCAACCATCAGGCGCCGACAGGTAGCGTCCGTCTCCGTGCGGGGACGGACACGGAGGTGGCGGCTGGAGCACTCTGTCGCCATCGGCCGGATGCTCGCCCCGCTACGGCGCGGCGCCGGCGATCCGACGTACCGCCTCGAGGGCGCGCGCCACTGGCGCGGCCTGCGGACCCCGGACGGACCGGCGACGCTGGCGCTCCACCACGACGGCGACGAGGTGGTGGCGGAGGCCTGGGGAGACGGGGCGCGGTGGGCGATCGGCCAGGTCCCGGCGCTGCTCGGCCAGCTCGACGATCCCACCGGCTTCGAGCCGGATCTTCCGGTCCTGTGCGCGGCGGCCAGACGTGTCGGGGAGGTCCGGATCGGCGCGACCGGCCTCGTCATGGAGGCGCTGGTGCCGGCGATCATCGAGCAGAAGGTGACCGGCCAGGAGGCGTTCGGCGGCTTCCGCCGCCTCGTCCAGCGGTACGGCGAGCCCGCGCCGGGTCCGCACCCGCGGCTCCGCGTCCAGCCGGCGCCCGAGACCATCCGCGGCATCCCGAGCTGGGAGTGGCTCCGGCTGCCGGTGGACCCCGCGCGCAGCCGAGCGGTGCTGGCGGCCTGCCAGCGAGCCGATGCCCTGGAGCGCACGATCGGCCTCCCCGGCGACGAGGTCGAGCGGAGGCTGAGGAGCATCCCCGGCATCGGCCGGTGGACCGCCGCCGAGACCCGGCAGCGGGCCCATGGCGACCCCGACGCCGTCAGCTTCGGCGACTACCACGTCGCCAAGGACGTCGGCTTCGCGATCGAGGGCAGGCCTTGGGACGACGAGGAGCTGGAGGCCTTCCTGGCGCCGTACCGCCCGCATCGCGGCCGGGTCGTCGCACTCCTGCTGATCGCGGGCATCCGTCGGCCCCGTCGGGGTCCCCGGCTGGCGCCGCGCACCCACCTACCGACTTGAGTCCTCAGAGCAGCGGCCGCAGCGGCCGCAGCACCAGTTCGGTGAACTTCCGGTGCACGTCGCGGGCCTCCCACTCGTGCCGGGTGAGCTCGAGCGAGTTGGACTCGTCGGTGGCGAAGATCTCCTCCATCACCCTCGCCAGCGACTCGTCGATGACCTCGACGTTGATCTCGTAGTTGCCGGTCAGCGAGAGCCGGTCGATGTTGGCGGTGCCGATGGTGCTCCAGGTGCCGTCGACGGTGGCCGCCTTGGCGTGGATCATCGCCCCGCTGAAGCGCAGAATCCGCACCCCGGCGTCGAGCAGTTGGGAGAAGTAGCCGCGCGAGATCCAGTCGGTGACGACGTGGTTGGACTTCAGCGGGATCAGCAGCCGGACGTCGACCCCGCGTCGGGCGGCGTCCTTGAGCGCGTCGACGAAGTCCTGGTCGGGCAGGAAGTAGGCGGTGGTGAGGTAGACGTTGCGAGAGGCCCGGGTGATCGCCTCGATGTACATCGACCGGATCGGGAACATCCACAGCCGCGGCACGTTGCGATGGAACCGGATCCGCGGCTCCCACACCGAGGAGGTCTCCAGCAGCAGCGGTCGCGCGCTGCCGCGGAAGATGCGGCGCCGGTTGAGGTTCCAGAAGTCGGCGAACGCGCGGCGCAGGTCCCACACCCCGGGCCCGGTGATCCGGACGTGGGTGTCGCGCCACTCGGTGGCGTACTGCGTGCCGATGTTGTAGCCGCCGACGAAGCCGACCTCCTCGTCGACGACGAGGATCTTGCGGTGGTCGCGGCCGTAGCGGGCCAGGTCGAAGAAGCGCCAGCCGGCGGGGTAGACCGGGAACCGCAGCACCTTCAGCTCAGCCGGGAAGCGCTTGAACCTCGGCGGCACCACCAGGTTGGCGAAGCTGTCGTAGATGACGTAGACGTCGACGCCGCGCCGGGCTGCCGCGACGAGCGCGGTCTTGAATCGCTCGCCGACGGCATCGCCCTTCCAGATGTAGGTCTCGAAGAGGATCTGCCGCTGGGCTCCCTCGATGGCCTCGATCATGTCGTCGTAGAGGTCGTTGCCGAAGGTGTACGTCGTGATGGCTCCCGCGCCGACAGCGGTGGTCTGCGGCGGGGTGACCGGGAACGGCTTGGCCCGCCGACCCCGGCTGCGATAGCCGTCGACCAGCGTCATCCCGATCGCCAGCAGCGCGGGGACCCCGATGAAGGCCAGCAGACTCCGGCGTACCCACGTCCATACGCTGCCGCTGATCACGGTTTCAGCCTAACGGCAGCATTGCCGGCGTCGCCCGTTCCCATCCGCGTCGGGCGTATCTACGCTGTCAGACATGCGAGGCGTCGCCGGAACCGCCCTCAGTCTGGCCATCGGGCTCGGTGGCCTCACCGTGGTTGCAGGTCCGGCCGCGGTCGGCGCGTCCTCGGAGTCGGTCACCTTCCTGTCGACCGGCGCGGAGCAGACCTTCACGGTGCCGCCGGGCGTGACGACCATCCACGCGCTCGCCGTCGGCGGGCGAGGTGCTGCTGGTGGCTCGGGGGGAGGGGCCGGCGGGTACGGCGCGCTGGCGATCGCCGACCTCGCGGTGACGCCCGGTCAGGTGCTCTACATCGAGGTTGCCGGGAATGCGGAGGGAGGCACCGGCGGGTTCAACGGCGGCGGCAATGGCGGCGCCGGTACCTACTCGGACTACCTCGGCGGTGGCGGCGGCGGTGCCTCCGACATCCGGCTCGCGCCGCGAGCCGCGGGCACCTCGCTCGGGCTGAGACTGCTGGTCGCTGCGGGTGGCGGTGGCGGTGGGGCGTTGACACCCGGTCCTCCCATCACCAATCCCGGTGGCTCCGCGGGTGCCGTCCCAACCGCCGGCAACGGCTACTCGCCGGGCGGGCAGCCCGGCGCGCCGACGGCAGGCGGGGCTGGCGGCAGCGGCTGCGTGGACGGATCGGCGGGATCCCTGGGTGCGGGCGGTGCAGGAGCGAGTGCTGCCGGGTGCTACCCCGCTGGCTCCGGCGGTGGGGGTGGCGGTGGCGGCCTCTATGGCGGTGGTGGTGGCGGGGCCAGCTCCGCGGGCTCGGGCGGTGGCGCCGGCTCCAGCGGCTTCGGGCCGGGCGCGACCAACACCTCGATCGCCACCGACACCACCGGCCAGCCGTCGATCTCGCTGCTCTACACGCCCCAGCAGGCCGAGGCCACTCCCACCTGCACCGTCCCCAAGGTCGTCGGTCACAGCCTCAAGGTGGCCCGCAAGCTCCTCCGTGCCGCCGGCTGCCGGCTCGGCAAGGTCCACCGGGCTCACCGGGGCGCGCGCATCGTCGTACGTCAGCGACCCAAGGCCGGCGTCGTGCTGCCCACCGGCGGCAAGGTCAAGGTCACTCTCGGCGACCGCCGCCGCGCCACGAGATGATGCGGACCGAAGCTGTCCGCGGCGCCACGTAGGCTCGCCGTATGCGACCAGTGACCGACCTCGAGCGTCGAGTGGCGCCGTTCGAGGTGATCTCCGACTACGAGCCGAGCGGCGACCAGCCGGCGGCCATCGACGAGATCACCCGGCGCATCAAGGGCGGCGTCGAGGACGTGGTGCTGCTCGGCGCCACCGGCACCGGCAAGACCGCCACCACGGCCTGGGTGGCGGAGCGGCTGCAGCGGCCGATGCTGGTGCTGCAGCCCAACAAGACGCTGGCGGCCCAGTTCGCCAACGAGCTGCGACAACTGCTGCCCAACAACGCCATCGAATACTTCGTCAGCTACTACGACTACTACCAGCCCGAGGCCTACGTCCCGCAGACCGACACCTATATCGAGAAGGACTCCTCGATCAACGAGGAGGTCGAGCGGCTGCGGCACAGCGCCACCAACTCCCTGCTCACCCGCCGCGACGTCATCGTGGTCAGCACCGTGTCCTGCATCTACGGCCTCGGCACCCCGCAGGAGTACGTCGACCGGATGATCCGGCTCCGAGTCGGGGAGGAGCATGACCGCGACTCCATCCTGCGCCGCCTCGTCGAGATCCAATACACCCGCAACGACCTCTCCTTCACCCGCGGCACCTTCCGAGTCCGCGGCGACACCCTGGAGATCTTCCCGGTCTATGAGGAGCACGCCGTCCGGGTGGAGTTCTTCGGCGACGAGATCGAGCGGCTGATGACCCTCCACGCGGTCACCGGCGAGGTGCTCACCGAGGACGAGGAGCTCTACGTCTTCCCCGCGACCCACTACGTCGCCGGACCGGAGCGGATGGAGCGGGCGATCCGCGGCATCGAGACCGAGCTGGCGGAGCAGCTGGCCAGCTTCGAGAGGCAGGGCAAGCTGCTGGAGGCGCAGCGGCTGCGGATGCGCACCACCTATGACGTCGAGATGATGCGACAGGTCGGCTCCTGCTCCGGCATCGAGAACTACTCCATGCACATCGACGGCCGCACCCGAGGCAGCGCACCCAACTGCCTGCTCGACTACTTCCCCGAGGACTTCGTGCTCGTCATCGACGAGTCCCATGTCGCGGTGCCGCAGATCGGCGGGATGTACGAGGGCGACATGTCTCGCAAGCGCAACCTGGTCGAGCACGGCTTCCGGCTGCCGAGCGCGATGGACAACCGGCCGCTGCGCTGGGAGGAGTTCCTGGAGCGGATCGGCCAGACCATCTACCTCTCCGCCACCCCGGGCGACTACGAGCTGGACAAGGTCGGCGGCGATGCGGTCGAGCAGATCATCCGGCCTACCGGCCTGGTCGACCCCGAGGTCATCGTCAAGCCCACCAAGGGGCAGATCGACGACCTCATCCACGAGATCAAGCTGCGCACCGAGCGCAACGAGCGGGTCCTGGTCACCACGCTGACCAAGAAGATGTCCGAGGACCTCACCGACTATCTCCTCGATGCCGGCATCCGCACCCGCTACCTCCACTCCGAGGTCGACACCCTCAAGCGGGTCGAGCTGCTGCGCGACCTCCGGCTGGGCGACTACGACGTGCTGGTCGGCATCAACCTGCTGCGTGAGGGCCTCGACCTGCCCGAGGTCTCGCTGGTCTCGATCCTCGACGCCGACAAGGAGGGCTTCCTGCGCTCGGACAAGTCGCTGATCCAGACCATCGGCCGGGCCGCCCGCAACGTGTCCGGCCAGGTCCACATGTACGCCGACAGGATCACCCCGTCGATGGAGGCCGCCATCGACGAGACCAACCGTCGCCGCGCCCTCCAGGTCGCCTACAACACCGAGCACGGCATCGACCCCCAGCCGCTGCGCAAGAAGATCGCCGACATCACCGACATGCTGGCGCGTGAGGGCGAGGACACCGAGGCGCTGCTGCAGACCTGGGCTGGCACGGAGGCCCGCGGCCGCGCGGGGAAGATGGCCAAGAAGTCGCCGACCCCGGTGCTGGGCGACCGCGCCGCCGAGGCACGTCAGCACGGTCTCGTCGGCCTGCCGTCCGCGGACCTGGCCCAGCTCATCCAGGACCTCACCGACCAGATGAAGGCCGCCGCCGCCGAGCTCCAGTTCGAGGTCGCCGCCAGGCTGCGCGACGAGATCGGAGACCTGAAGAAGGAGCTCCGCCAGATGATGGAAGCCACCAAGTAGCCCAATCCCGCTTGAGTGAATGAGTCAGTGGAGCTCCCGGGCTTGGCGAAGGCTGGCCGCCAACGCCTGCCTATGCCCTTGAGGTGAGCGGTCGCAAACTGACCGGAGGAGTGCAGCGGGGGGTGTCAGTTTGCGACGGCTCACCGTGCTTTGGGCGTCAGTTTGAGTCTGCTCACGGTCCTGGGGGTGTCAGTTTGAGTCTGCTCACGGTCCTGGGGGTGTCAGTTTGAGTCTGCTCACCACCTGGGAGAGCGGCACGGTATGGGTGTGACGGGGCTGACCCGCCGCCGAATCGGCCCCCCACACCACCGCGACTACGATTTCGGGGGTGACGTCTCCCTCATCCCGCTCAGCCTGGGTGGTGTGGGGCGTCGGGGTCGGGGCCTACTTCCTGGCGGTCTTCCACCGCTCCTCGCTGGCGGTCGCGGGACTCGTTGCCGCCGACCGGTTCGGCATCTCGGCCGCCCAGCTGGCGACCTTCACGATGCTCCAGCTGCTGGTCTACGCCGGTATGCAGGTGCCGGTCGGGCTGCTGGTGGATCGGTTCGGGCCGCGCCGGGTGCTGCTCACCGGCATGGTCGTCATCGGCGTGGCGCAGGTCGGCTTCGCGTTCGCCGACTCCTACGCCCTGGCGCTGATCGCCCGGGTCTTCGTCGGCGCCGGCGACGCGATGACGTTCATCTGCCTGCTCCGGCTGGCGGCCTCCTGGTTCCCGCCGCACCGGTTCGCGATGGTCAGCCTGCTCTCGGCCACCGTCGGCCAGCTGGGTGCGGTCGCGGCGGCGGTCCCGATGACCTGGGCGCTGGGCGCTCTGGGCTGGACCGAGGCCTATCTCATCGCCGCCGTCACCGGGCTGGTGCTGACCCTGGTGGCGCTGGCGCTGCTGCGCGACGGCCCGGAGCGTCGTACCACTCGCGGCGCGACCCAGCCGCTGCGGGAGGTGCTCGGCGGGCTCGCCGACTCGTGGCGTCATCCCGGCACCCGGCTGGCGTTCTGGGTCCACTTCACCACCCCCTTCGGCGCCAACACCCTCAGCCTGCTGTGGGGACTGCCGTTCTTCGTCCGTGGCGAGGGCCGCAGCGACCACGTCGCCGGCCTGCTGATCACCCTCATCGTCGTCGCGACGGTCTCGGTCGGACCGATGCTCGGCTGGTTCATCGGTCAGGAGCCCTGGCACCGCTCCACCCTGGTGCTGTGGATCATCGGCGCCACCGTCGCGGTCTGGAGCGTGGTGCTGGCCTGGCCGGGCAACGCGCCGCTGTGGCTGCTCGTGGTGCTGGTCCTCGTCATCGGCTGCGGCGGCCCCGCCTCGATGGTCGGCTTCGACATCGCTCGCACCGCCAACCCGCCGGCCCGGCTGGCGAGCGCCAGCGGCATCGTCAACCAGGGCGGCTTCCTCTCCTCGCTGCTGCTGGTGCTGGCGATCGGCTGGATCCTCGACTGGCGCACCCCTGGTGGCGGCTCGGGCTACCCGCCGGAGGCGTTCCGCTGGGCTTTGAGCGCACAGTACGTCGTCTGGGCGGTCGGCCTGACGCAGATCGTGCGCTACCGCCGGCGGGCGCGGATCGCCATGCCCCGCTCCAGCCTGGCCCCGGTCAGCGACGCAGCCAGCGCGCCAGGAAGGGCAGCAGGAACATGATCACCAGCAGCCTCACCAGCTGCACCGCCATCACGTAGGTGACGTCGGAGCCGGAGTCGGCGGCCGTTGCCAGCACCGCCGGCAGCCCACCGGGTGTGGTCGCCAGGTAGGCGGTCAGCCCGTCGATGGGGGTGAGCACGGCGAGCAGCGAGCCGACCGCAGCGGTCGCGGCGATCATGCCCAGGATCAGCGCCAGCACGGTGGGGAGCATCCGGGCGATGGAGGCCAGGCTCGCCCGGGTGAACCGCAGCCCGACCTGCAGCCCGATCAGCCCCATCGCCACCCACTGGATCGGCGCCGGCACTGCGACGGTCCCGAACCAGCCGGTCGCCGCGAGCGCGGCGCCGACGACCATCGGGACCAGCACGACGCTGGCCGTGAACGGCAGCAGCCGGGTGGCCAGCAGGCCGAGGGCGAGCGCCACCGCGACGTACCCGAGCGAGGGCCCCAGCCGTGCCTGGGACGCGATGAGCGCGCCCTGCCCGGTGGCGGGGTGGAAGACCAGGGTGGTCACCAGCGGCAGGGTGAGCAGCACCACCAGCACCCGGAGGTACTGCACCACCACGACCACGCGGTCGTCGGCGCCGAGGTCGCGGGCGACCACGGTGACGCCGCTGGCGCCGCCGGCGATCAGCGCGAAGGCGCCGGTGACCCGGGAGACGTCGCGTCGCAGCGCCAGCAGCCGGCCGGCCGCCAGGCTGATGCCGATGGTGGCGAGGGTGATCAGCACGATCGTCGGCGCGTCCTTGCCCATCCGCGCCACCGAGTCCAGGCTGATGTCGGCGCCGATGACCACGCCGATCATCGCCTGGGCGAGCCGGAAGACCTGCTCCGGCACCGGTGGTACAGCGCTGGTGAGCAGCGAGATCGCCATGCCCAGGAGCAGTCCGGCGACGAGGGCGATCACCTGCTGCGCCCCGAGAGGCTCACCAGTCGGGCGATCACGAGGGCGACGTAGAAGACCCCGGCGACCTGCTCCAGGATGCTGATCGAGCGGGCATGGCCCAGGACCGGGACGATGTCGGAGAGCCCGACGCTGGTCAGCGTGGTGAAGGAGAGGAAGAGCAGCTCGTACCAGCTGCGCTCGTCGCCGAAGGAGCCCGGCCAGAGCACCTGGACCGCGGCGTAGAGGTAGGCGAACGCCCAGGCGACCACGGTGAACGCGGCGCCGGTGGCGAAGAGCTCGTCGGAGGTCACCTTGTCGTCGTGGAAGAGGTAGCGGATCATCGCGTAGGACACGAAGGCGTAGAACGGCACGTGCAGCACCGCCGAGGTGAGGACCACCCAGTCGGTGTGCGGCGCCAGCGCCTCCCAGACCGCGAAGACGGTGGCCGGACCGCCGAGCAGCACCGCCACCCAGGTCAGCGCCGGGGTGAGCCGTACGGCGGCCACCGCGGCCAGCACCAGCAGCAGCTGCACGACACCGAGGATGGCCCGGCCCGGCGTGGACTCGCCCAGGAAGGGGTAGGCGATGATCGCCACCAGCTGCCCGGCCAGCAGGATCCCCGACGGGTGACGCCGGAGCATGTCCAGGATGCGGTCCACGCACTCCACCCTATGACCCGTGCTCTCCTCGTCGAGGTCGGTAGGACGGCCGATGCGCGTCGTACCGATAGGCTTGGGCCCGCGCTAGCTACCAGCTAGTAGGACTCTGCCGGATGGAGAGGGGGCGGCGGATGAGGATCGCGCTGCTGTCCTATCGCAGCAAGGCCCACGTCGGCGGTCAGGGCGTCTATGTGCGACACCTGAGCCGGGAGCTGGCAGCGCTCGGGCACACCGTCGAGGTGTTCTCCGGGCAGCCCTATCCCGAGCTCGACCCCGGAGTGGCCCTGACGAAGGTGCCCAGCCTCGACCTCTACCGCGAGCCCGACCCGTTCCGGGTGCCGCGGCTGCGGGAGTTCCGCGACCTGATCGACGTGGAGGAGTTCGCCACCATGGCGATCGGCGGCTTCCCGGAGCCCAAGACGTTCTCCAGGCGGGTGGTCCGGGCGCTCGCCGAGCGGGCCGGCGACTTCGACGTGGTCCACGACAACCAGACCCTCGGCACCGGGATGCTCGACATCGAGGCGCTGGGCCTGCCGCTGGTGACCACGATCCACCACCCGATCACGATGGACCGCCGCATCGAGTTCACCGCCGCCCGCGGCCTGAAGAGGAAGTACGGCGTGTGGCGGTGGTACGGCTTCGTCCGGATGCAGCGCCGGGTGGCCCGCCGGCTCCGGCTGGTCATCACCCCCTCGGAGACCTCGGCCCGCGACACCGTCGCCGAGTTCGGCCTCGATCCGGACAGGGTGCGGGCGATCCCGCTGGGCGTCGACGAGCGGTTCGCCCCGCCGACCCGGCCCCGAGTGCCCGGTCGGATCCTCGCGATGGCCTCCGCCGACGCACCGCTGAAGGGCATCGCGACCCTGCTGGAGGCGTTCGCCAAGCTGCGCACCGAGCGCGACGTGCAACTGGTGCTGGTGACCGCCCCCAAGCCGGGCGGCGTCACCGAGCGGCTCATCGACTCCCTGGGCATCAAGGACGACGTCCGGTTCATGAGCGGGCTGACCGACGAGGACCTGGTCGAGCTGATGGGCTCGGCGGAGGTCGCCTGCGTGCCCTCCCTCTACGAGGGCTTCTCGCTGCCGACCGCCGAGCTGATGGCCTGCGCCACGCCGCTCGTCGTCAGCCGCGCCGGCGCCATCCCGGAGGTGGTCGGTCCCGACGGCCTGGCCGCCGACCTGGTCCCGCCCGGCGACGTCGGCGAGCTCGAGGCGGCGCTGGCCGCGCTGCTCGACGACCCCGATCGGCGCTCCCGGATGGGCGCGGCCGGACGGCGCCGCGTCGAGGACCTGTTCAGCTGGCAGGCGGTGGCCGAGAAGGTGGTCGCCGTCTACGACGAGGCGATCGCCGCTGATGAGAGGGAGACGACGTGCTGACCGTTGACTTCGACCGGCTGGGGCTGCGTCCCGGCGACCGGGTGCTCGACATGGGCGCCGGCGCCGGCCGCCACACCTTCGAGGCCTACCGTCGCGGCGCCGACGTGATCGCCTTCGACCAGGACGCCGACGAGCTGGCGACGGTCCGGGAGTGGCTGACCGCGATGCGCGAGGCGGGCGAGGCACCGGAGGGCGCCGAGGCCGACGTCAAGGAGGGCGACGCGCTCGCGCTGCCCTTCGCCGACGGCGAGTTCGACCGGGTCATCGCCGCCGAGGTGCTGGAGCACCTCCCCGCCGACATCGCGGCGATCGGCGAGTTGGCCCGGGTGCTGCGCCCGGGCGGCACCCTGGTCGCCACGGTGCCGCGCTGGCTCCCCGAGGTCGTCTGCTGGAAGCTCTCCGACGACTACCACAACAACCCCGGTGGTCACATCCGCATCTACACCCAGGAGGAGCTGCGGTCGAAGATCGAGGGCGCCGGGCTGGTCTTCGACGGCCTCCACTACGCCCACGGCCTGCACTCGCCGTACTGGTGGCTCAAGTGCGCGGTCGGCGTCCGCGACGACGACCACCCGCTGCCGAAGGCCTACCACCGGCTGCTGGTGTGGGAGATCATGAAGGACCCGCTGCCGCTGCGGCTGGCCGGCAAGGTGCTCGACCCGCTGATCGGCAAGAGCATGGCCCTCTACTTCCACAAGCCGACTGCATGATCCCGTACGTCGAGGGGGTGCTGACGCCTGAACAGGTGACGGCGACCGCCCGCTCGATCATCGCCGTGCAGCGCGACGACGGCGCCATCCCGTGGGCTGCGGGCTCGCACGTCGACGTGTGGAACCACGTCGAGGCCGCGATGGGGCTGCTCGCCGCCGGCGAGGTGGCGGCGGCGGAGCGGGCCTACGAGTGGGTCGCCGCCGGGCAGCGACCGGACGGCTCCTGGCCGATGCGCTGGCGCGACGGCGTGGTCGAGGACGACCGGGGCGACACCAACTTCAGCGCCTATCTCGCGGTCGGGCTGTGGCACCACTGGCTGATCCGCCGCGACCTCGACGTCGTGCGCCGGCTCTGGCCGGCGGTGCGGGCCGGGCTCGACTGGGTGATCGGGCTGCAGCGTCCGTTCGGGGGCATCGCCTGGACGCCGGTCGACGACCTCTGCCTGCTCACCGGCAACTCCTCGATCCACCACTCGCTGCGCGCCGGCGCGGCACTGGCCGAGCTGGTGGGGGAGTCGCGACCCAGCTGGGAGGTGGCCGCCGACCGGCTCGCCGACGCGCTGCGCCATCGCCGCGCGGAGTTCGCCGACAAGTCGACGTACTCGATGGACTGGTACTACCCGGTGCTGGGTGGCGCCGTCCGGGGAGCCGCCGCGGCGGACCTGATCGAGAGCCGCTGGGACGACTTCGTCCGGCCGGGCCTGGGGGTGCGCTGCGTCGACACCAACCCGTGGGTGACCGGTGCCGAGACCTGCGAGCTGGTGCTGGCGCTGGACGCGATCGGCGACCACGAGCGGGCCCTGGCGCTGCTGGCCGACATGCAACTGCTGCGCGCCGAGGACGGCGGCTACTGGACCGGCTGGGTCTACGACGACCCCGGCTATCCCAACGACAACCCCGACGTCTTCTGGCCCGAGGAGCACACCACCTTCACCGCCGGCGCGGTGATCCTCGCCGTCGACGCACTGGGGGAGAAGTACGGCGCCGCGACGCCGGGGTCGGGCATCTTCCGCGCCTCGTGCTTCTGAGCGTGGTCTATCCGTCGCTCTCGGCAGCACGAGACCGGCGCAGCACCCGCATCGAGCCGCGCGCCTCGACCTCCTCGAAGCCGGCCGCCAGGGCGGGCAGGTAGATCTGCTCGTACGGCGGCCGGCCGCCGTCCCTCGGGTCGGGGAAGACGTCGTGGATCAGCAGCAGCCCGCCGGGCATCACCTTCGGGGTCCACGCCTGGTAGTCGTCACGGGCCGGCTGCTCGCCATGGCCGCCGTCGATGAACAGCAGGCTGATCGGGGTCCGCCAGTGCCGCGCCACTGTCACGCTGCGGCCGACGACGGCGACCACCTCGTCCTCCAGGCCGGCCCGCGCGATGGTCTTGCGAAAGGTGGGCAGGGTGTCCATCAGCCCGAGCTCGGGGTCGACAAGGGTGGCGTCGTGGTGCTCCCAGCCGGCCTGGTTCTCCTCGCTGCCGCGGTGGTGGTCGATCGTGAAGACGGTGCCGCCGGTCTGCCGCGCCGCGGCGCCGAGGTAGATCGCCGACTTGCCGCAGTAGCTGCCGATCTCGACGGCCGGGCCGTGCGGCAGCCGCTCGAGCGCCCGCTCGTAGAGCAGCTCGCCCTCCTCGGCCGGCATGAACCCCGTGGCGGCACGGGCGTGGGCGAGGAGCTCCGTCGGCATCACGCGTTGTAGCGTCTCACGACCTGCGATTGGGATCAGGCGTCGCTGTCGTGCTCACCGTGATCCGCCCGCTGACCTCGCTCGACTTCTGAACCGGCGAGAAGTCCCTGATTGCCCCTCGAGAGGTCCCGGATCGCCCTCCGAGAGGTCCCGGATCGCCCTCCGAGAGGTCCCGGACTATCCCGAGGCCGCGCCAACCAGGAGTACGGCGGCGGCCAGCTCGACGGCCGCGCCGAGGACGGCACCGGTGATCCGCCCAGGCGGCGTACCGCCCGGTGGGTGAGCAGGCCGAGCTGCCGCCCCCTCACGGCGCCAGGTCGGCCAGCAGCGCCACGTCCCGCAGCAGCGCGATCGCGCTGCGGACGACCGGCACCGCCGCGACGGCGCCGGAGCCCTCGCCCAGCCGGAGGCCGAGGTCGAGCAGCGGCTCCAGGCCGAGCTTCTCCAGCGCCAGCGACTGGGCTGGCTCGGTGGAGCGGTGGCCGGCGACGTACCAGGCCCCGGCGCCGGGCTCGATCCGGTCCGCGGTGAGAGCGCAGGCCACCGACATCAGGCCGTCGAGCAGCACCGGCACGCCACAGCGGGCCGCCTCCAGGAGATAGCCGGTGGTCGCGGCCAGGTCGGCGCTGCCCAGCGCGGCCAGCGTGTCGACCGGGTCGCCGAGCCGGCGGTAGACCCGCGCGATCGCCTCGTCGACGATGCGCTGCTTGCGCAACAGCGCGGCGTCGTCGATGCCGGTGCCACGGCCGGTGACCTCCGAGGCCGGTAGCCCCAGCCCGCCGGCGATGAGCGCGGCCGCCGGCGTGGTGTTGCCGATGCCCATGTCACCGCTGAGCAGCAGCTGGGCACCGGCAGCGATCTCCTGGCGGGCGATGCGCGCGCCCGCCTCCAGCGCCTGCTCGCAGGTGGCCGCGGCGAGAGCGTCCTCCAGGTGGATCGCCCCGGAGCCCCGGCACACCTTGAACGCCGTCACCTCAGCCGGCAGGCCGGCCAGGTCGTCGTCGACGCCGATGTCGAGCACCCGCACCGCGACCTGGTGCGCCTGGGCGAGCGCGCTGACACCCGCCTTTCCGGCCACGAAGGTCCGCACCATCGCTGCGGTGATCGCCGGGGGATAGGCGGAGACGCCGTGCCGAGCGACGCCGTGGTCGCCGGCGAAGATCACCAGCCGGACGTTGCGCAGCTCGGGCGGCGGCACCTTGCCCAGCGTCGCCGCCGTCCACACCGCCAGCTCCCCGAGGCGTCCCAGAGCGCCGGCCGGCGCCGCGAGCGCCGCCAGCCTGGCCCGGGCGGCAGCGGCGACCCCGGGGTTCGGCGGTGCGATAGTCATGGCGAGCACCCTAGATGACTTATTCCAAGGGCTGGGGCCGGTGTGGCGAGGGTGAAATAGGTCGAGGGTGTCCAAGAGTCGGTGTTGCGAACCAACTCAAGCTC
>NZ_JASGDQ010000021.1:0-10680 GCF_047607185.1 Nocardioides sp.
CCATTACCAGCCAGTAACATCCTCGCCGAGTCGGCAGGAGTGCCGGTCTCAGGAGGCCCCAGTGCGCACAAGTGCAGGCGGCGAACCCGCACTTCTGCCGACTCGGCGGGTTTCAGACCCGCACTTCTGCCGACTCGGCGAGCTCTTCGGTGACGGAGCGGGCGATCGCCTGGGGGGTCAGGCCGATCCGCTCCAGGATCTTCTCCCGCTTGGCGTGGTCGAGGAACCGCTGCGGGATGCCGTGGATACGCACCGGGGTGGTGACCCCCGCCGCGGCGAGGGTCTGCAGCAGCACCGCGCCCACCCCGCCGACCACGCCGTTGTCCTCGATCGAGACGACCAGGCGATGCTCGGCCGCGAGCTGGACCAGTGCAGGATCGACCGGCATCACCCAGCGCGGGTCGACGACGGTCGCGCCGAGTCCCTGCGCCACCAGTCGCTCCGCCACGCCCATCGCCACGCCTGCCATCGCGCCGACACCCACCACCAGAACGTCCTTGGTGCCGCGGCGGAACAGCAGGTCGCCGCCGCCGGCCTTGCCGATGGCCGGGATGTCGGCCGGCGGGGCGCCCTTGGGGAGCCGCAGCACCGTCGGCGCGTCGTCGACGGACACCGCCTCGCGCAGCAGCTCCCCCACCCGGGCGCCGTCGCGGGGGGCGGCCAGCCGGATGCCGGGCACGACCTGGAGAATCGAGAGATCCCACATCCCGTTGTGGGAGGCGCCGTCGTTGCCGGTCACCCCAGCCCGGTCGAGCACGAAGGTGACGCCGCAGCGGTGCAGCGCGACGTCCATCAGCACCTGGTCGAAGGCGCGGTTGAGAAAGGTGGCGTAGACCGCGACGACCGGGTGCAGACCACCCATCGCCAACCCGGCGGCCGAGGTCACGGCGTGCTGCTCAGCGATGCCGACGTCGAAGGTGCGCTCCGGGAAGCGCGCCTGGAACTGGTCCAGGCCGACCGGGTGCAGCATCGCGGCGGTGATCGCGACCAGGTCCTGCCGCTCGGCGCCCAGCGCGACGATCTCCTCGGAGAAGAAGTCGGTCCAGATCCGCCCCTTCGGCTGCGGCGTCTGGGTGGCCACGTCGAACGGGTCGGTCTGGTGGAGCTGGTCGATCTCGTTGAGCTCCGCGGCGTCGTAGCCGAAGCCCTTCCGGGTGATGGCATGGACGATCACCGGGCCGCCGAAGCCCTTGGCCTGCTTCAGCGCGTGCTCCATCGCGACCCGGTCGTGGCCGTCGACCGGACCGACGTACTTCAGGCCGAGGTCCTCGAAGAGCCCCTGGGGCGCGAGCGCGTCCTTGAGCCCCTTCTTGACCGCATGCAGGACGTCGTACGTCGCCCCGCCACCGGGGAGCGCCGGGAGCCGACGCTTCACGACGTCGAGCACCCGCTCGTAGCGCGGGTTGGTGCGCAGCGAGGCGAGCGCGGTGGTGAGCCCGCCGATGGTGGGCTGATAGGAGCGGCCGTTGTCGTTGACGACGATGACCAGCCTGCTGCCCTTGGCGACCGCGATGTTGTTGAGCGCCTCCCAGGCCATCCCGCCGGTGAGCGCGCCGTCGCCGATGACGGCGACCACGTGCCGCTCCTCGCCGCGGATGCAGTAAGCCTTGGCGAGGCCGTCGGCGTAGGAAAGCGAGGTGGAGGCATGGGAGTTCTCGACAAGGTCGTGCTCGGACTCCGCCTGGCTCGGGTAGCCGGAGAGGCCGCCCTCCTGACGCAGGGCGTCGAAGGCGGCGGCGCGGCCGGTGAGCAGCTTGTGGACGTAGGCCTGATGACCGGTGTCCCAGACGACCTTGTCGCGCGGGGAGTCGAAGACCCGATGGATCGCCAGCGTCAACTCCACGACGCCGAGGTTGGGACCGAGGTGGCCGCCGTTCTTGGCGGTGGAGGCGACCAGCAGGTCGCGGATCTCCGCTGCCAGCACCTCGAGCTCGCCGTCGGAGAGCACGTCGAGGTCTCGTGGTGAGGAGATCCGATCGAGAAGACCCATAGGGGCACGTTACCGCTCTGTTCGGCGCGCCATGCAGCCGACGGCGCGCCGCGAGGGCGTCCCCCTCAGACCGCCGTCGTCGTCCGGCCCCCGGGGTCGGAGATGCCGCCGGCGCACGAGGCGTTGGGCTCCGGAGCGGTCTCGCCATGGCCGAAGGTGGCGATGAACAGCTCCAGTCGCGAGTCGTCCGCCCCGGTCAGGTCGAGCTGACGGCCCCAGACCGTGATCACGACGGGTCCCGCCAGCCCCGGGTACGGCGACATGATGCCGTTGCTCGGCAGCCTGCTCCGTAGCATCGCGATCTCGTCCGGGGCGAGATCGGGCCGGTAGGTGATCCAGACCGCGCCGTGCTCGAGGTCGTGGACGGCGTTCTCATCGCGGACCGGCTCGTCGTAGCTGCCGCAGGCGAGCCAGGCGGGGTCGTGCGCGCCGCCGACCGGTGGCACCACGCCGTAGTCGACCTCACCGGAGGTGTGCCCCACGCTGAGCCCCTCGTAGACCCTGACGTCGCCCAGTCCCCGGTAGACCCGGTCGGCGCGGTGGACCTCCGTCTCACCCCGCAGCATCGGCACCGAGGCGGCACCGGCGACGATCATGACGGCCAGCACCCCCGCGCCGACCAGGACGTAGCGCCGACGCCGGGGCGTCGGCGTGGCGCCGAGGATGACCAGCGAGGGCTCGCTCATCCCTCGAGCGCCTGCTCCACTCGCTCGATTTTCGCGGTGATCTCGCCGGTCCAGCCCGGTCGGATGTCGGCCTTGAGGACCAGGGATACGCGCGGCGAGCGGGCGGCGACGACATCGACGGCGCGCTTCAGGACCGCCATCACCTCGTCCCACTCCCCCTCGATGTTGGTGAACATGGCGTTGGTCTCGTTGGGGAGGCCGGACTCACGCACGACCTTGACGGCCGCGGCGACGGCCTCGGCCACGCCGCCGTCTGGGTCGGCGGTCGCGGGGGCGATGGAAAAGGCGACGAGCATGGCTCAACTGTAGGGTCCGTCGTCTCCGCGATCAGTCGGCGGACTCCTCTCGGCACTTGACATCCAGATCCCTACTGTCGGGTAATGTGGGAGCAGTCACAGCGACCGGAGGGACCTGGGATGAGTGGTGAGCTGGCCAGCCTGGCCAATCGGATCGGGGTGACTGAGCAGCAGCTCTCGCCGTTCCGGGCCTACGCGCCCGACGAGCTCGGCCGGCTCGACACCGCCGTCGCGAGGGCGATGACCGACGAGGACGTCGCCTTCGACAAGGCACTGGACGAGGCGCTGCGCTTCGTCCCCAAGCTGCTGCGCGGGACCGCGCAGAAGCTGCTCTTCCCGGGAGGTCGTCGTGGGTGACCTGCTGAGCCGGATCGAGATCACCAAGCTCGCCCAGGAGTTGCGGGTGCCCGAGACGGAGCTGTCGTTCCTGACCGACTCCTCGCCGGAGCGACTGCGCGAGCTACGCGCCTGGATCTCGTCGGCGATGTTCGCCCGCAACGAGCAGCGGGTGCTGCTGCTGGCCTCGCTGTCGCGGCTGCTGCCGACCGGGGTGACCGCCAAGATCGCCAAGCTGGCGCTCGGCCCGATGCTGTCGGCGCGAGTCGCCGGCGTGCTCGACCCGCGCGAGGCGTCCCGGCTGGCCGGCCATCTCGACCCCGAGTTCCTGGCCAGGCTGGCGGTGTCGCTGGACCCGAAGCGGGTCGAGCCCATCATCGGTGCCCTCGACGACGACCTCGTCATCGACGTGGGACGTCGCCTGCTCGACGCGGGCGAGCATCTGGTGCTCGGCCGGTTCGTCTCCGTGGTGGACGTCGAGGTCGCGATGGGGGTCGTGGAGACTGCCACCGACGACGCGCTGTTACGAGTTGCGCTGTTCACCGAGGAGCCGGAGGCGCTGGACGCCATCGTGGCGCGGCTTCCCGACCATCGGCTGGCCGGGGTGATCCGGGCGGCCGCCGAGGCCGACGCCTACGACGCCGCGGTGACGCTGCTGACCTCGCTGTCGGAGGAGAGCTGTGCCCGGCTGGTCGGCCAGGTCGACGCGGTCACCGCCTCGGCCCGCGATTCGCTGGTGCACGCCATCGCCGAGCACGACGTGTGGCCGCGCATCCTGCCGACGCTGCACGAGGTCGAGCAGACGACACTGGCCGGCATGGTCAACGTGCCGACCACTGCCGACGTCCGGATCGTCGACCGGTTCGTCGAGCACGCCCGGGACCTGGACCTGGCCCCGGTGCTGGTCCGGATCGTGCTCGCCCTCGATGACGCCCATCTCGACGTGCTAGCCGACTCCAAGCTGCTCCACAGGAGCGAGGTGCAGGATTGGCTGTTGGCCAAGGCCGGCGTCTCACAGCGCCTGGTCGAGGCCGTGCTCGCCAGGCTGGGCCTGCGCGTCGCCTGAGAACCCGCCCCGGGGAGACGGGATCGGGCCCCAGCCACGTGGCTGGGGCCCGGTTCTCATCCGGTCACAGGAACGGCGAGGTGCGCACCACCTGCGCGGTCCGACTGGCCGAGAACTCCGCGCCATTATTGCCGATCCAGGGCCGGCCGATCCACAAGAACGCCTCGACGTACGTCGCCACGGCGGCCGCCTGCCTGGGCTTGAGCTTCAGCGCAGGCCGAGGGGCGGTGACATCGGTGGTCGGCGGCACACCGATCGTCTGGCAGCGCTTCTCGCGCTTGGAGCGGCACACGACGGGGTCGTTGTAGTTTCCTCGCGGATGCTTCCGCTTGAACTGCCGGGTGGTGTAGGGCCGGCCGTTGTCGGCGGTGTCGAGCACGGCACGCTTGCCCGGGTGGCCGGCAGCCGCAAGCGCGTCGATGACCCGGCCGGCGAAGACCGCGTCCGCACCGACGCTGGTGCGGTGGGTGGCGCCCACGAAGATGCCGCGGGCGTACTCGATCCCGGCGGCCTGGAGCACCGGCACCATCCGGCCGACGTCGATCCAGTCGGCGGCGCCGGCGTCGAGGTAGATGGTGGTGCGCGGCAGCGCCGCCAGCTTCTGGGCGGCGTACCTCACCAGACCGAGCCTGACCTCCGGGTCGGCGACCTCGAGCCCCTTGGCCTTGCCGGCCTCGGGGGCGTTCTCCGGCAGGTCGGGCTCGAGCAGGATCAGGGCACGGGTGTCGCCGATCGCAGTCGCGGCGCGGTCGATCCACTCCCGGTAGTCGGCCTGCTCCTGGGCGGTGAGCGGGATGTCGCGATGTGCCTCGGTGCGCGGGAACTCCCGGAAGATCGTCATCTGGACGAGCTTGTCGGGGTCGCCGTGCTGCGTGTTGTCGATGTACTCCCGAAAGTAGAGCTCGACCTTGTCCATCGGGGTCGCGGCCGTGAGCCAGGCCGCTCGCGGCTGCAGCGCGGCCTTGGCCAGCGTCCTCTTCCGTTTTCCCTTGGCCTGGGCGTAGGCCGTGTAGACGCCGTCGCGGCCGCCGGTGTAGATCCCCCAGTTTCCGGCAGCGATGTTCGCCTCGGCGTGGGCGGGCATCGCGGTCAACGGTGCCGCGAGGGTGAGGGTGAGAAGGACGAGCAGCAAGCGGATCGGTCGGCTGGGCAAGAGTCGGCACTCCGTCAAGTCGGGGACTATTTCATCAATTGTGGGGCAATTGTGGGGTTGTCCTATCTGACCACACATCCTCGCCGGCAACGTCATACGCCCTGGCTGCCGGGGCAGCCAGGGCGTATGACGTGGCGAGAAGGGTCAGCCGGCGTTGACCAGGTTGCGCAGGACGTACTGCAGGATGCCGCCGTTGCGGTAGTAGTTCGCCTCGCCGGGGGTGTCGATGCGGACGACCGCGTCGAACTCCGCGCCTTGCCCCCCATCCGGCAGAGTGCTCGACACGTGGACGGTCTTCGGGGTGGTGCCCTGGTTGAGCGCCTCGATGCCGGTGATGGTGAAGGTCTCCTCGCCGGTCAGGCCGAAGGAGTCGGCGTTCTGGCCGGCCGGGAACTGCAGCGGGACGACGCCCATGCCGATCAGGTTGGAGCGGTGGATGCGCTCGTAGGACTCGGCGATGACCGCCTTGACGCCCAGCAGCGAGGTGCCCTTCGCGGCCCAGTCGCGGGACGAGCCGGAGCCGTACTCCTTGCCGGCCAGCACCACCAGCGGGACGCCCTGCTCGATGTAGTTGCGCGAGGCGTCGTAGACGAAGGTCACCGGACCGTCGGGCTGGGTGAAGTCGCGGGTGTAGCCGCCCTCCGGCAATGCAGCGCCGGGCGTCGCAATCTGATTGCGCAGCCGGATGTTGGCGAAGGTGCCGCGGATCATGACCTCGTGGTTGCCCCGGCGGGAGCCGTAGGAGTTGAAGTCGCGCTGCGCGACGCCGTGGCCGGCGAGGTACTGACCGGCGGGGCTGTCGGCCTTGATGTTGCCGGCCGGGCTGATGTGGTCGGTGGTGACCGAGTCGCCCAGCTTGAGCAGCACCCGGGCGCCGGCGATGTCCGAGACCGGCGACGGGGTCAGGCTCATCGCGTCGAAGTAGGGCGCCTTGCGGACGTAGGTGGAGTCCTGGTCCCAGGTGAAGGTGTTGCCGGTCGGCGTCGGCAGGTTCTGCCAGCGCTCGTCGCCGGCGAAGACGTCGGCGTAGTCCTTGGAGAACATGTCGGAGTCGATCGCCTCGGCGATGGTCGCCTCCACCTCGGCCGGGCTCGGCCAGATGTCCGCCAGGTGGACCGGGTTGCCGTCGTGGTCGGTGCCCAGCGGGTCGTTGAGCAGGTCGACGTTCATGTTGCCGGCCAGGGCGTAGGCGATGACCAGCGGCGGCGACGCGAGGTAGTTCATCTTCACGTCGGGGTTGATCCGGCCCTCGAAGTTGCGGTTGCCCGAGAGCACCGAGACCACCGCGAGGTCGTTCTCGTTGACCGCGGCGGAGATCTCGGGGATGAGCGGGCCGGAGTTGCCGATGCAGGTCACGCAGCCGTAGCCGACCAGGTTGAAGCCGACCTTCTCCAGGTACGGCGTCAGGCCGGCCTTCTCGTAGTAGTCGGTGACGACCTTGGAGCCGGGCGCCAGCGTGGTCTTGACCCACGGCTTGCGGGTCAGCCCCTTCTCGACGGCCTTCTTGGCCAGCAGCGCCGCGCCGATCATCACCGAGGGGTTGGAGGTGTTGGTGCAGGAGGTGATCGAGGCGATGGTGACCGCGCCGTTCTCCAGCTCGAAGGAGGTGCCGTCGGACAGCGTGACCGGGACCTTCGCGTCGGGGGCCGAGGTGTAGGTCGGCAGGTGGCCGGCGAAGGAGGTCTTGGCGTCGGTCAGCTCGACGCGGTCCTGCGGCCGCTTGGGCCCGGCGATGCTCGGCACCACGGTCGCCAGGTCGAGCTCGAGGCGCTCGGAGTAGCGTGGCTCGGCGGCGGGGTCGTGCCAGAGTCCCTGGGCCTTGGCGTAGGCCTCGACCAGCTGGAGCTGGTGCTCGGAGCGGCCGGTGAGCTTGAGGTAGTTGATGGTCTCCTCGTCGATCGGGAAGACCGCGATGGTGGAGCCGAACTCGGGGCTCATGTTGCCGATGGTGGCCCGGTTGGCCAGCGGCAGCGCGGTGACGCCGGCGCCGTAGAACTCGACGAACTTGCCGACCACGCCGTGCTTGCGCAGCATCTCGGTGATGGTGAGCACCAGGTCGGTGGCGGTGGAGCCCTCGGGCAGGTCGCCGTGGAGCTTGAAGCCGACCACCCGCGGGATGAGCATGCTCACCGGCTGGCCGAGCAGCGCGGCCTCGGCCTCGATGCCGCCGACGCCGAAGCCGACCACGCCCAGACCGTTGACCATGGTGGTGTGGGAGTCGGTGCCGACGCAGGTGTCGGGGTAGGCCTGCAGGACTCCCTCCACCTCACGGGTGAAGACGGTGCGAGCGAGGTGCTCGATGTTGACCTGGTGCACGATGCCGGTGCCCGGCGGGACCACCTTGAAGTCGTCGAAGGCGGTCTGCCCCCAGCGCAGGAACTGGTAGCGCTCGCGGTTGCGCTCGTACTCGATCTCGACGTTGCGCTCGAACGCCTCCGGGGTGCCGAAGACCTCGGCGATGACGGAGTGGTCGATGACCATCTCGGCCGGCGCGAGCGGGTTGATCTTGCTCGGGTCGCCGCCGAGGTCGGCCGCGGCCTCGCGGAGGGTGGCCAGGTCGACGATGCAGGGCACGCCGGTGAAGTCCTGCATGATCACTCGGGCCGGCGTGAACTGGATCTCCTTGTCGGGCTCGGCGGTCTCGTCCCAGCCCGCCAGCGCCCGGATGTCGTCGGCGGTGATGTCCGCGCCGTCCTCGGTGCGCAGCAGGTTCTCGAGCAGGACCTTGAGGGAATAAGGGAGCGACGCCACTGCGTCGTCGGCGAGCCCCTCCCCCGTCACCGCGTCGAGCTTGAAGATCTCATAGGACGTCCCCTCGACGTCCAGGGTGCTCTTGGCACCGAAGCTGTCCTTGCTAGCCACCGCCGTCAACTCCTTAGTCGCGTGCTCTCCGCTGTGCGCAAGCCTCGTCGTACTCCATCCTGCCCTCCGGCTGACCGGCCCCGAAAGTAAGGCATGCCTTGGTCGATTCGACTCACTTGTCTTGATATCAAGATACATGATGTCGAGCGTTTAGCGAAGTTGTTCGGCGGGTCGCGACCTGGGCCCGTTCTAGGCCCGGATCTAGGCCCCGACGTGGGCCCGGGAGCCCTGTCCCACGGCGGAGCGCCGGGTGATCATCGTTCGCGTGTCCCTGAGTCCCCGCCGACTCACCTCGCGAGGTGAGCGCGGCCAGTCCACCGCCGAGTACGTCGGCCTGGCCACCGTCGTGGTGGCCGTCATCGGCCTGCTGCTGCTCGTGGCACCAGGTGTCCTGAAAGGTGCCGGCGGCACCATCGACTCGGCCTTCTGCCACCTCGCGAGCGCCGTCGGCGGGGGCGGCGACTGCGGCTCCGAGGACCAATCGGGCGGTGAGCACGGCGGCCAGGACGAGGGCGGCGACCAAGGGCCGGACGGGAGAAGCGGTGGCCCGACCAACCCCGAGGACGTCGACATCCCCGACGGGCTCGACCCGGACTCCGACCTGGTCAAGGAGATGCTCTCGACCCAGCGGGGGCGCGACACGCTGCAGTGGCTGGCCGACAACGACATCCCGATCCGGATCGACCCCGGCACGACCGGTGCCTACTGGAACGGCACCGAGATCGTCCTGGGCGACGGCTTCACCGACCCCTCGACCCTGGTCCACGAGGCCAACCACGCGAGGTACAGCACGGAAGGCCGCAGCGCCGACGTCCAGAATCTCAGCCGCGACCAGTACGTCCACGACATGATCGCCGAGGAGACCGACGGCACGGTGCAGCAGATCCAGGCCGCCCAGGAGTTCCGTGCCGCCGGCTACGACGTGTCGAGCCAGCCCGGCGAGGACCAGTACACAGCCGCCTACGACGCCGCCGTGCAGGCCGGCGCCAGCGACGAGGAAGCGCGACAAGCCGGCTACGACGCCGTCGAGCAGGAGTTCTACAACGGTGGTTTCGTGACGTCGACGAACGGGCAGTCTTACCCCGACTACTACGGTGGCTTTTGGGACAGGGCGCACTGATGCGGCCCGCCGACCGACGGAGAGGAACGACACCGATGGCCGGACTCGCGCACCGGCACCGCCTCGCCGCCTCACTGGTGGCGACGGCCCTGCTCGCGCTGACCACCGGCTGCGGGTCCGGAGACTCCGAGCCGAGCGCCTCGTCCACCACGAGCACAACCACGAAGGAGACCGACGTGCGCTCCCGACTCGCCACCGCGCTGGCCACGACGGACCCGACGCGGGCCGCGCTGCTCGAACAGTCCACCACCAGCCTGAGCCCGCTCGACGCGCCGTGGCTGACCGGCTGGCGGATCATCGACGTGAACTCGGACACGGTCCCGCACCCGCAGCGGTTCTTCGTGGCGCTGGCCGAGGACGACCGGGCGCTGCTGCTCTCCGGGGCGCCCGACGCCTTCAACGAGATGGTCGCCGACGCCGCCGTCAGCCTCGACACCCCCGAGAAGGCCACGGCCGTCGCCGAGACGTTCCTCGACGCCACCCGGTCCTTCTCGACGTACTCCTATCGCATCAACTCCCTCGACGAGGTGAAGTGGCGCTCCGGCCTCAACGAGTCGGGCACCAAGCTCCGCGACAGCACGGTGGCCTCCTACGGCGCTCAGGTCACCGCCCCGACGGCCTCGGCCGCGGCCGATGGCTGGACGGTGACGGCCTGGGCCGTCGAGGGCACCGACCTGGTGCGGCACGCCCTGACGATCGCGTCCGACGGCGCGGTCAGCGACAAGCCCGTGACGGTCGTGGCCGGCCTGCCCGTGCCGGTCTCGCTCTGACCCGGTCCGGCTCACCCGATCCCGGACTTCGTTCGGGCCCAAGCCGGGGCCCAGAGCGGGACCCGGATCTGGGCCCCGGATCTGGGCCCCGGTTTGGGCCCGGGAGCCCTGCCCGGTCGGCGTGGCCGCGGCCAGCATCGAAGACGTGTCACCATCCGCCCGCCGACTCGCCTCCCCGGGTGAGCGCGGCCAGTCCACCGCCGAGTACGTCGGCCTGGCCGCCGTGGTGGCGGCGATCATCGGCGTCCTGGCCGCGGCCGGCCCGGGGCGGGTGCTGGATGGGGCACGTGGCACTGCCGAGGCGGTCTACTGCTCGCTGGCGGGTGGGGACGACTGTGCCGGCGCGGGCGTGGGGGGGGGGGGGCGGGGGGGGGGGGGGCCCCGGGGCCCACACCAACGCC
>NZ_JASGDQ010000022.1:0-6255 GCF_047607185.1 Nocardioides sp.
CCAGGTGCGCGCAGCGCAAGGCGGCGTCGCGACGGCATACCGGGCGTCTTCCGAGCGGCGCCAACGCCGCGATGGGTGTGCCTGGGCCGCGCAGACCCGGGACGAACTTCCGGAGACGACCACTAGTCGCCATTAGGCTTCGGCCATGGGGGCCAGACGAAGCGGTACGACGTTCACGGCCGTCGTGTCCGTGCTCGTGGTCCTGGCCGCGCTCCCGACGGTGCTGCTGGTGGCGCTCTCCGGCGCCCCGGGCACCCTGGTGACCGCGACCGTGCTGGCCTCGCTGCCGGTGGTGCCGCTGGTCGCCTGCTTCCTGTGGCTGGACCGCTACGAGCCGGAGCCGCGTGCCCTGCTCGCCCTCGGCCTGGGCTGGGGCGCCTTCGTCGCGGTCTTCGCCGCTCTCGTCCTCGAGGGCGTCGGTGGCTGGGTCGCCGGCCTCACCGACGAGACCTCGATCGCCGTCCTCGCACCGATCGTGGAGGAGGCATGCAAGGGCGCCTTCCTGCTGGCCCTGCTGTGGTGGCGCCGCGACGAGCTCGACGGCGTCCTCGACGGGATCGTCTACGCCGGCATGGTCGGCATCGGCTTCGCCTTCACCGAGAACATCCTCTATCTCACCGCCGCCTACGACGGCACCACCGGCGTCGCGCCGGGCGGCGCCGGTGCGCTCACCGCCACCTTCGCGATGCGCTGCCTGGCCAGCCCGTTCGCCCACCCCCTGTTCACCGCGTTCACCGGCGTCGCGGTCGGGCTCGCGGTCAACGCCCGTTCCGGCGCGCTGCGCCTGCTGCTGCCACTGGGCGGCTACGCGCTCGCCGTCGCCGCGCACGCGCTGTGGAACTCCTCGACCGTCTACGGCTTCGGCGGCTTCGTCATCGTCTACGCCGTCTTGATGTTCCCGATCCTCTGCGGCCTGGGCGCTCTGGCGCTGTGGGCGCGCACCTCCGAGCGACGGATGCTGGCCAACGCCCTCGGCGATGCGGCGGCGCGCGGCCTGCTCCCGGCCAGTGACATCGGCTGGGTCGTCGACCTGCGCGCCCGCCGCCTCGCCAGGTCGTTCGCGGCCCAGCACGGCGGGGCCGCCGCCGCGGTCGCGATGCGCGACTACCAGCAGGCGGTGATCGAGCTCGGCTTCCTCCACTCCCGCTACCTGCGGGGCACGCCACCACCCGACTTCGCCGCCCGGGGAGGGGAGTACGTCGACCGAATCGGTAAGGTCAGGCCGACCATCGCTTTTCCCGGACAGGTGGTGCCCACCCGATGACGCTCGATCCGAGCACCGACGCCGCAGACGGCGCGCGCATGTTGACCGCGCTGGTGCGGCTCCACCAGGCACTGACCGACGTCCGGCTGCCGCTGGATCTGCCCGGCGCCGTCGAGCAGCGCGCCGCGCAGCGCGAGCTCCTCGGCCAGCTCGAGGATTACGTCATCCCGCGCATCACGAGCATCGAGGCGCCCCTGCTCGCCGTCGTCGGCGGCTCCACCGGCGCCGGCAAGTCCACCCTGGTCAACTCGCTGGTCGGCTCCCGACTCACCGCCGCCGGGCTGCTGCGACCGACCACCCGCTCACCCGTCCTGGTCCACAACCCGGCCGACGGCCGCTGGTTCGGCCAGGACCGGCTGCTGCCCGAGCTGGAGCGGGTCTCGCACGCCACCAACGACCCGAAGGCGCTGCAGCTGGTCCCCTCCGACCGGGTGCCCGCCGGGCTGGCCATCCTCGACGCCCCCGACGTCGACTCCGTCGAGGAGCAGAACCGGCTGCTCGCCGCGCAGCTGCTCGCCGCTGCCGACCTGTGGATCTTCGTCACCTCCTCCGCGCGGTACGCCGACCAGGTGCCGTGGGAGTTCCTGCGCTCGGCCGCCGAGCGCTCCACCGCGGTGGCGATCGTGCTCGACCGGACCCCGGAGGACGCCGTACAGACCGTCGCCACCCACCTGGCCCGGATGCTGGCCGCCCGCGGGCTCAAGGACAGCCCGCTGTTCATCGTCCGCGAGGGCGTCGTCTCCGCCGAGGGCCTGCTGCCCGCCGACAGCGTCGCCGAGGTGCGCGGCTGGCTGGACCTGCTCGCAGCCGACGCCTCCGCCCGGCAGACCGTCGTCCAGCAGACCCTCGACGGCGCCATCCGCACCGTCTCGCGGCGCACCCACGCCATCGCCGACGCGTCGGTCGGCCAGGCGGAGGCCGTGACGCGGCTGCGCAAGGACGCCGAGACGGCGTACGCCGAGGGGATCAAGGCCATCCTGGCCGCCACCGCCGACGGCACCATGCTGCGCGGCGAGGTGCTGGCCCGCTGGCAGGAGTTCGTCGGCACCGGAGAGCTGCTGCGCTCGCTGGAGTCCAAGGTGGGCAAGCTGCGCGACCGGCTCGTCAACGCCGTCCGGGGCAAGCCGCAGCAGGCCGAGCACGTCCAGGTCGCGGTCGAGTCCGGCCTGGAGCTGCTCATCCTCGAGCACGCCGAGGCCGCCGCCGAGCGGGCCGAGGCCACCTGGCTGCAGCTGGAGGCCGGTCGTGGCCTGGTCGAGTCCGCGCCGAGCGAGCTGGGCCGCGCCTCCCGCGACCTGCGCCGTAAGGCCGAGCGGGCGGTGCGCGACTGGCAGCAGGACGTGCTCGACATGGTCAAGACCGAGGGCGCCGACAAGCGCTCCACCGCGCGCTTCCTCGCCTTCGGCGTCAACGGCCTCTCGGTGGCGCTGATGATGGTCGTCTTCGCCAACACCGCCGGCCTGACCGGCGCCGAGGTCGGCATCGCCGGCGGCTCGGCCGTGGTCGGCCAGAAGCTGCTGGAGGCGGTCTTCGGCGATCAGGCCGTACGCAGCCTCGCCGAGCGCGCCCGCACCTCGCTGGAGGCCCGGATCAGGCTGCTCTTCACCGACGAGGAGGTCCGGTTCACCGGCCTGCTCGACGGGCTCGAGATCGACCCGGCGGCGCCGGAGCGGCTCCGCCAGGCGTCCCGCCGGGTGGACGACGTACGCTTCGCGGCCCAGCTCGATGACTAGGGTTCCCTAGAAGCCCGCGACCGCACCACCGGTCCGCGCGAGACTAGCCCGTCCGGGCTACTACGCTTAGGCCCGTCCGTCGAGAACTCAAGGGAGAGCATGGCCTTGCTGGAGAGTGCCAAGAACGCCGTGAAGGGCCTGGTCACCAAGGGTTCCGACATCGGCGAGCGCCTTGACGGACTCGCGGCGGCGGTCGACGCCTCCGACGGCCGTCTCAGCGAGGACCTGGTCGTCGAGGCCCGGACCGTCGTCGACCGCGCCGGCGGCCGCCTCAAGCTCTCCGCCGACCACACCGTGGTCGGCATCGCGGGCGCGACCGGATCCGGCAAGTCCTCCACCTTCAACGCGCTGACCGGGCTGGAGCTCTCCGCCGTCGGCGTGCGCCGGCCGACCACCTCCTGGGCCACCGCCTGCGTGTGGGGCATCCAGGGCGCCCGAGAGCTGCTGGAGTGGCTCGGCATCCCCGAGCGTCACCAGACCACCCGCGACTCCATGCTCGATACCCGCCGCGAGGGCCACGAGCTCGACGGCGTGGTGCTGCTGGACCTGCCCGACCACGACTCCACCGAGGTCTCCCACCACCTCGAGGTCGACCGGCTCGTAGTCCTCACCGACATGCTGGTGTGGGTGCTCGACCCGCAGAAGTACGCCGACGCCGCGATCCACGACCGCTACCTCGCGCCGCTGCGCACCCACGCCGACGTCATGGTCGTGGTGCTCAACCACATCGACGAGGTGCCCGAGGACCGCCGCGACGCGATGCTCGCCGACGTACGTCGTCTGCTCGACGCCGACGGCCTCCCGGACGTGCCGGTGATCCCCGTCAGCGCCAAGCTCGGCTGGGGCATCCCCGAGCTCAAGACCGAGATCGCCCGCCGGGTCAAGGAGAAGAAGGCCACCCGACAGCGGCTCGAGGCCGACGTCAAGGCCATCGCCGCGAAGATCGAGGCCGAGTCCGGCGACGCCAAGCCGCGCTCCCTGGCGCCGGCCCGCGTCGAGGCGCTCGACGACGCCATCGCCGAGGCCGCCGGCGTGCCGACGGTCGTCGACGCCGTCCAGCGCGCCACCCGGGTGCGAGCCAACCGCGCCACCGGCTGGCCGCTGGTCTCCTGGATCTCCGCGCTCAAGCCGGACCCGCTCAAGCGGCTCCACCTCGACCTCGGCTCGGCCGGCAAGGAGCTCACCGGTCGCGCCCGCACCTCGGTGCCGGAGCCGACCGCCGTGCAGCGCGCCCGGGTCGACACCGAGGTCCGTGCCCTGGCCGACGACGCCTCGGCGGGCCTCGGCAAGCCGTGGCAGGAGTCGATCCGGGAGGCCTCGGTGTCCCGGATCGGCGACCTCAACGACCGGCTCGACGCCGCGGTCGGCGACGTCGACCTGGGTGCCGACCGGCTGCCGGTCTGGGCCGGTCTGATCCGGGTGCTGCAATGGCTGCTCATCCTCGCCGCTGTCGCGGGCGGGATCTGGACGCTGGCCGCAGCCGTGTCCGGGACGCTCTCCGACGACGAGACGCCCCAGGTCGGCGGCATCGCCTTGCCGGTGCTGCTCGGCATCGGGGGAGTGGTGCTGGGCATCGTGCTCGCCCTCGTCTGCCGGTTCCTGGTGGCCGCGACCGCGCGATCGCGGGCCGCGCGCGCCGACCAGCGGCTCCGCGCGGCGGTCTCCACGGTTGCCGGCGAGCTCGTCGTCGAGCCGGTGCAGGCCGAGCTCGCCGCCTACTCCGCGGTGCGCGAGGGCCTGGCCCGCGCCCTCAAATAGGCCAGAAACTCTCCACAGGCGGCCTCCGAACAGCGATATCCACAGGCCGTCGTCACGGCGTACCGAAGTGTCGGTGCCCTTGAGCAGGCTCTGAGTCAGACCTGATCGGTCATCTACGACGAGGAGTGAGTCTTATGAACGACACCATCATCACCGTGCAGGGCTATGTCGGCGGCACGGTCCAGTTCCGTCAGGCCGGCACCACCGACCTGGCCACGTTCCGGCTCGGCTGCACGCCGCGCCACTTCCACAGGCGCACCGGGGAGTGGGCCGACGCGCCGACACAGTGGTACACCGTGAACGCCTGGCGCGGCCTGGCGCGCAATGTCGCCGAGTCGCTGGTCAAGGGCGACGCCGTCGGCGTCCACGGCCGCCTCAACGTGAGCACCTGGACCGACCAGAGCGGCCAGGTCCACACCACCAATGAGATCGAGGCGATCTTCGTCGGCCACGACCTCAACCGCGGCGTCACGCGGCTGCGGCGCAACGAGCGGCCGGCCACCGAGGACACCGCCGCCCGGCAGGCCAACCCGTGGGAGGTCGCCGCGCCCACCGACGCCGTGATGACGCCGGAGGAAGACCCCGACGCCGAGTCCGACACCGGCGGCGCCGAGGGCGCCACCGACCCGCTCACCGGCTGGCGCGAGGAGCCTGCTGCCTGACCACGGCCGCGGGACGTCATGCGATCCGAGCCATAGGAGGCTCCATCCGCATGACGTCCCGCGAGGGAGTCATTCAGGCTTCCCTGCTGGGTCCCAGTCGGTCCAGACGGAGGACTCGGCGAGAGCGAGCGCCTGGTCCAAGGTCAGCAGCGGCGCCGTTCCGGAGGGCGTCTCCCACTTCTCTCCGGTCGCGTTGACTGTCGCAACGTAGATCACTCCTCCGGCGGTGACGATCTTCGCCTGGCGGTTGACGATGCCGCCGTGGACGGTCTCCTGGATTCGTCCCAACAGCGTCCCGTCCTGGTTTCGGAGCGTCTCACAGGAGATCAACGTCGTCTCCTCGGCAATGTTGCCGCCGGGGCAGGAGTAGTCGCCGACAGTCATGTCGACGCCGTCGTACTCCGATGGGTCGGCAACCGGGTCGACGATGGGGTCGACGGCCGGCTGTTGCAGCAGTGCGACACGGATCCCGCCCACGGCATCGGGGTCGGACCTGAGACTCAGCGCGCCGTCGAGCTCCGGGTCGGCGTAGGTGCTGTTCTTGGCATAGGACTCGAGCCGGACCTCCGATGGCAGCAGGCTCTTCAGCCTCGTGGCCATCTCGCTCGCCGGCATGTCCCACCAGCCCGTCCTGGCGACGAAGGGTCCGGCCTTCGGCGTCGCTTCGGTGGTCGGCGATGGTGATGTCGAGGGCTTGGTCGAGGCCGCGCTCGACGGATCGGTCGCGATGCCGTTGTCCACCGCGGTATCCCCGCTGCCGCCGGCCAGCGGCACCAGGAAGGCGCCGACCGCGGCCGCGGCGGCCAGGCCGCCGGCGCCGACCAGGGCACGGCGGCGG
>NZ_JASGDQ010000023.1:0-11309 GCF_047607185.1 Nocardioides sp.
CGGGTGGAGTTGAAGGGTGACATTGCTCGGGTCGATGGGAAGGTCGACGACCTGCGGGTGGAGTTGAAGGGTGACATTGCTCGGGTCGATGGGAAGGTCGACGACCTGCGGGTGGAGTTGAAGGGCGACATTGCTCAGGTCGACAAGAAGGTCGACGACCTGCGGGTCGAGATGAAGACCGACGTCCAACGCCTGGACGACCGCATCTATGCGCTCGGGGTCGGGCTGAGGCCCCTGGTCGAGGCCATCACGGCGATCGACCGCTGAGCCACCACGCCGCCACTTCCCCATGGACCGCGGACTGGTGTCTTGCGCAACAGGTTGGTCGGTTGATCGGGCTTGACATGGCGGTCACAGGTGACGGTAACGAAACGATAACGCCACGGCTCGGAGCTGCCTTTCGCTGTCCTGTGACGGCGCACACACCTAGCTTGTGCGATGGACAAGCACGAGCGCGGATCGGTTGACGCGACAGGTGAGGGAGTAGGCCATGGGTGGCACTGTCGAGGTGCAGGAGCTGACGAAGAGCTTCGGCAGTCAGAACATCTGGAGCGACGTGACCCTCGCCCTTCCTCCGGGAGAGATCACCGCCCTGCTTGGCCCCTCGGGCACCGGCAAGTCGGTCTTCCTCAAGTCGTTGATGGGCCTGCTGCGACCCGAGCGCGGCGTCTGCCTGGTCAACGGCGTCGACATGGTCAAGGCCAAGGAGTCGCAGCGGCTCGAGCTGCGCAAGCGGTTCGGTGTGCTGTTCCAGGACGGCGCGCTCTTCGGCTCGATGAGCGTCTATGACAACGTCGCCTTCCCGCTGCACGTCCACACCCACAAGACCGACGCCGAGATCCGGCAGATCGTCAACGACAAGCTCGACATGGTCGGGCTGCTCGGGCAGGAGCACAAGCTGCCCGGTGAGATCTCCGGCGGGATGCGCAAGCGCGCCGGCCTGGCCCGCTCGCTGGTCACCGACCCCGAGATCATCCTCTGTGACGAGCCCGACTCCGGCCTCGACCCGGTCCGCACCGCCAACCTCGCCCAGTTGCTGCTCGACGTCAACGCGCAGACCGACGCCACCATGCTGGTCGTCACCCACAACATCGAGCTGGCCCGCACGCTGCCCGACAACCTCGGGATGCTCTACCGCCGCCGGCTGGTGATGTTCGGACCGCGCGAGGAGTTCCTGCTCACCGACCACCCGGTGGTCTCCCAGTTCATGAGCGGCGACCCGGTAGGCCCGATCGGCATGAGCGAGGAGGTCGACCACAGCCTGCACGACGAGATCGAGGACCTCGAGCTGGCCTACGAGGGCGCCCACGCCGGCCCGGAGCAGACCCGTCGGGTGGTGGTCCGCGGCGGCGCCCGCCCGATCGAGGTGCTGCCCCGCCAGCTCGTCCCCTCCGGCACGATCCAGCGCGCCGGCGCCGAGCGGCACGAGCACCGGGTGCGCTCCGGCGAGGCGCCGCTCTACGTCGACGACGAGGAGGCAGACCGAGTCCCGGGAGTCAGACGGCCGGACATCGTCGTACGGGCGCTGGACCAGGTCGGCAACCTCTTCGCGCTCGCGCTCGACACCATCCGGGCCACCTTCAAGCGGCCGTTCGCGGCCCGAGACCTGCTCGACCAGTTCTGGTTCGTCACCAGCGTCTCCTGGATCCCGGCGATGCTGGTCGCCATCCCGTTCGGCGCGGTCATCGCGCTGCAGCTCGGCACGCTCACCGTGCAGGTGGGCGCGCAGTCCTTCACCGGCGCCGCCAGCGTGCTCGCCGTGGTGCAGCAGGCGGCGCCGATCGTGACCACCCTGGTGATCGCCGGTGCCGGCGGTGCGGCCATCTGCGCCGACCTCGGGGCGAGAACCATTCGAGAGGAGATCGAGGCGCTCAAGGTCATCGGCATCTCGCCGGTGCAGCGCCTGGTGGTGCCCCGGGTGCTCGCCTGCGTCTTCTCCGCGATCCTGCTCAACGGCCTGGTCTCGGTGGTCGGCGTGCTCGGCGGCTATTTCTTCAACGTCATCGTCCAAGGCGGTACGCCGGGCGCCTACCTGTCCAGCTTCACCGCGCTCGCACAGATCTCCGACCTGTGGGTCGGCGAGCTCAAGGCGGCGATCTTCGGCTTCCTCGCCGGCGTGGTCGCCGCCTATCGCGGCCTCAACACCAGGCCCGGCCCGAAGGGCGTCGGCGACTCGGTCAACCAGTCGGTCGTGGTCACCTTCCTGCTGCTGTTCTTCGTCAACTTCGTCATCACCACGCTCTACCTCCAACTCGTGCCAGGGAAGGCGGCCTGACATGGCGACGACGACAGCGACCAAGCCGCGTCCCCGCTGGGACCGCGCCCTCGACGGCATCGCCCGCACCGGCCGCGACCTGCGGTTCTACGGCCGGGTGCTGGCCGCCATCCCCTACGCGCTGCGCCGCTTCCCCAAGGAGATCCTCTCGATCCTCTCCGAGGTCAGCTTCGGCTCCGGCGCGCTCGCGGTCATCGGCGGCACCATCGGCGTGATGGTCGGCATGTGCCTCTTCGTCGGCACGGTCGTCGGCATGCAGGGCTACGCCGCGCTCGACCAGATCGGCACCGCCACCCTCAACGGGTTCATCTCGGCCTACTTCAACACCCGCGAGATCGCGCCGCTGGTCGCCGCACTCGCCATGTCCGCCACGGTCGGCGCCGGCTTCACCGCGCAGCTCGGCGCGATGCGGATCAACGAGGAGATCGACGCGCTCCGGGTCATCGGCGTGCCCGCCGTGCCCTACCTGGTGACCACCCGGGTCATCGCCGGGTTCGTCGCCATCATCCCGCTCTACGTCGTCGGCCTGCTGACGTCGTATGCCGGATCCCGCATCGTCACGGTGTGGTTCCGGGGCCAGTCGGCGGGCACCTACGACCACTACTTCACGCTATTCCTGCCGACCGTCGACATCCTGCTGTCCTTCGGCAAGGTGCTGTTCTTCTCGGTGCTGATCATCCTCATCCACTGCCGGATCGGCTATCAGGCCTCCGGCGGCCCCGCCGGCGTCGGTATCGCCGTGGGCCGGTCGGTGCGCCGCACCATCGTCACCGTCGCGATCCTCGACCTCGTCCTCTCACTGGCGATGTGGGGCAGCACCGTCACCGTCAGGATCGCCGGATGAGCCGGGCGGTCGACATCGCGCTCGGCGCGTTCTACTTCGTGCTGGTCGCCGCACTGCTCGGCGTGGCGGTGCTGGTCTACAACAAGGCATTCACCGACCACACCGACGTGAAGCTGACCACCGGCGCGCTCGGCAACGCGATCCAGCAGGGCTCCGACGTCAAGCTGCACGGCGTCCCGGTCGGCAGCGTCAGGCACATCGAGCCGACATCCACCGGAGCCGAGCTGACCCTCGCGCTCGACCCCTCGGCACTGCGGGAGCTGCCGGCCGACACCACCGCCCGGCTGCTGCCCAAGACGCTCTTCGGCGAGCGCTACGTCTCCCTGGTCACCCCCGACGCGACCACCCCCGGCCTGCGCGGCGGCGACGTGATCCACGAGGACACCTCCGCCGAGGCCGTCGAGCTGCAGGACGTCCTCGACCAGCTGCTGCCGCTGCTGCGCTCGATCCAGCCCGAGAAGCTCGCCGCCAGCCTCGGCGAGCTCGCCACCATGCTGCGCGGCCAGGGCGCCGAGATCGGCACCTCGCTCGCCGCCTGGGGCGACTACCTCGCCAAGCTCAACCCGCTCGTCCCGCAGATGGCCGACGACTTCGCCGCGCTCGGCACCGTCGCCAACCAGTACGCCGCCGCAGTGCCCGACCTGCTCGACGCGCTCGACACCATGACCGCCACCTCGGCCACCCTGGTCGACGAGCAGGACCAGCTCGCGAGCGTCTTCGCGACGGTCATCGACGCTGCCGACACCACCCGAGGCTGGACCAGCGCCAACGACAAGACCATCCGGATCCTCTCCAAGCAGAGCCGCAAGGCGCTGCGGGCGGTGGCGCCGTACGCCACCGAGTTCCCCTGCCTGCTCAAGGCCGCCAGCGACTTCGTCCCGGTCATGGACAAGACCCTCGGCGCCGGCACCGACGAGCCGGGCGTCCACGTGGTGCTCAACGTGGTGCCCTCTCGCGGCAAGTACCTCGCCGGCACCGACGTCCCGACCCAGCTCACCGGCGGCGGCCCGCGGTGCCCCTATGTCACCGGCCAGACCGGCACCCAGCCGGTCTCCCGCTCCAGCAGCGAGCCAGAGACGATCCCGGCACCGCCCACCCAGATCGAGAGCCGAATCGCCAGCGCCGACGGCGACCTCGGCGAGGACAACTCCCCGGCCGAGAACGAGCTGATCGCCGAGCTCGTCGGACCTACCCAGGGCATCGCACCCTCCGACTACCCCGACTGGGCCAGCCTGCTGCTCGGCCCGACCCTGCGCGGCGCGGAGGTGACGATCCAGTGAGAGTCACCCTGCTCAAGGCGATCGTCTTCACCGTCGTCACCTCGCTGGCCACCCTCGCCCTGGCCGGCACCATCCGCAACAGCGCCGGCAGCGACGGCCACGACTACGAAGCGCTGTTCACCGACGTCACCAGCCTCCACACCGGCGACGACATCCGGATGGCCGGGGTCAAGGTCGGCACCGTCAAGACGATCACGGTCAGCGAAGACAAGGCCGGCGGCACCGTCGGCAAGGTGGGCTTCACCGTCGCCGACAGCGCCCCCATGACCACCGGCACCACCGCGGAGCTCCGCTTCCGCAACCTGGTCGGCCAGCGCTATATCGCGCTCACGCCGCCCGACCAGCCCGGCCGGGCGCTGCCCGCCGGCTACACCTTCGGCCTGGACCAGACCAAGCCGGCGCTCGACCTCACCCTGCTCTTCAACGGCTTCCAGCCGCTCTTCCAGCTGCTGGCCCCCGAAGACGTCAACAAGCTCAGCGAACAGATCATCGCGGTCTTCCAGGGCGAGGGCCCGACCGTCAGCGACCTGCTGTCGAGCACCGCCGGGCTCACCTCCACGCTGGCCGACCGCGACCAGGTGATCGGCGACCTGATCGGCGACCTCAGCTCGGTGCTCGACGTCGTCAACCAGCGCACCGACCAGCTCGACACCACCATCGTCACGCTCCAACAGCTAGTCTCCGGCCTGGCCGAGGACCGCACCGCCATCGGCGAGAGCATCGCCGGCATGGCCGAGCTGACCGACAGCGTCTCGAGTCTGCTGCAGGACGGCCGCAAGCCGCTCAAGCGCGACATCCGCGCACTGGGCAAGCTGTCGGGCAACCTCGCCGACTCCTCCGAGGTCGTCGACCAGTTCCTGCAGACACTGCCCACCAAGCTCGACCAGATCGGCCGGCTGGGCAGCTACGGCTCCTGGGTCAACTTCTATCTCTGCTCCATCCAAGGCCGCATCCCGCTGCCCGAGGGCTATATGGGCGACCTGGGTGCCAATCCGGTCGCAGGGAGGTGCCGCTGATGGCCCCGAAGCGAGCCCGCCGCTTCCCGACCTCCTTCGACGAGCGCAACAAGGTGGTCATCGCCCTGGTCGGCCTCGTCGTCCTGGCGCTGGCCTTCCTCGCCGCGTTCTACGTCGACGCGCTCCCGGTGATCGGCGGCGGCAAGGTCCGCCACGCCTACTTCGCCGAAGCGGCCGGCCTGAAGAAGGGCAACGAGGTCCGCATCGCCGGCGTCAAGGTCGGCAAGGTGACCGGCGTCAGCCTCGACGGCGACCGGGTGGACATCGCCTTCCGCACCAAGGGCGTCGACCTGGGCGACCAGACCACCGCCGCCATCAAGGTCAAGACGCTGCTGGGCCAGAAGTACCTCGCGCTCGACCCCGCCGGCACCGGCTCGCTGGGCAGCGCCATCCCGCTGGAGCGCACCACCACGCCGTACGACGTCTCCGCGGCGCTCTCGGACCTCTCCACCACCGTCGACGAGATCGACACCGACACGCTGGAGGAGAGCCTCAACACCCTGGCCGACGCCTTCCAGGACACCCCGAAGTCGGTTCGCGCCATGGTCGACGGGCTGACCGCCCTCTCGCGCACCATCTCCACCCGCGACGAGCAGCTCGCGACCCTGTTCGCCCAGACCAAGCAGGTGACCGGGTCCCTGGCCGACCGTACCGACGAGATCGGCGCCCTCGTCGACGACGGCAACGACCTGCTCACCGAGCTCGCCGCCCGCCGCGACGCCGTCAAGCAGATGCTCGAGGGCACCGCCCAGCTCGGCGTCCAGGTCAGAGGGCTGGTCGCCGACAACGAGAAGCAGCTCGCACCGGCGCTGACCAAGCTCGACAAGGTCACCGCGATCCTGCAGCGCAACCAGGACAATCTCGACAAGGCGCTCTCCGAGCTCGGCCCCTACTACCGGATGCTCACCGCCGCGATGGGCAGCGGGCGCTGGGTCGACGCCTACCTGTGCGGCCTCTTCGACGACACCGGAGCGCCGGTGCTCGACAACGACGTCGTCCGTGACTGCGAGCCGAGGAGCGCCCAGTGAGCCGCCGACTGCTGCTGCCGATCGTCCTCGGGCTGATCCTCGCCGTGCTGCTCGGCGTCGGGCTGCTCTACGGCGGCGTGCCCGGCCGGACCGGCACCGAGCTCAAGGCCCGCTTCAGCGCCGCCGTCGGGCTCTACCCCGGCTCCGAGGTCCGCATCCTCGGCGTCAAGGTCGGCGAGGTCGTCTCGGTCACCCCCGACAAGGACGGCGTGATCGTCACGCTGCGCCTCGACCACGGCCAGAAGGCGGCCGCGGACACCGGCGCGGTGATCGTCGCCCCCACCATGGTCAGCGACCGCTACGTCCAGCTCACCAAGCCCTACACCGGCGGCACCGCACTGCGGGCCGACGCGGTGATCAGCGAGACCGGCGTGCCGGTCGAGGTCGACGACATGTACGCCAGCCTGACCGACCTGGCCACGCAGCTCGGCCCCGACGGCGCCAACCGGAACGGCGCCCTCTCGCGGCTGCTCCAGGTGGCCTCCGACAACCTCGACGGCGAGGGCAAGGACATCAACCAGCTCATCGACGAGTTCGGCAAGGCGACCGGCACCCTGGCCGACTCCGACGACGACTTCTTCGCCACCGTCGGCAACCTCGACAAGCTCAACGAGATGCTGGTCGCCCACGATGCCGGCGTCGCCTCGGTCAACCGACAGTTCGCCGACGTCACCAGCTATCTGGCCGACGACTCCGACGACCTCGCCGCCGCCGTCGCCAACCTCGGCGACGCGCTGGCGGTCCTCGACGACTTCATCAAGGACAACCGCAAGCACCTCAAGAACAGCGTCGAGAAGCTGCGCGGCCCGACCCGGTTGCTGGTGAAGCAGAAGAAGTCGCTCGAGGAGGCGGTCAAGACCCTGCCGCTGGCGCTGCAGAACTTCCTCTCCGCCTACAACCCCGCCTACAACACCGTCGACGGCCGCAGCAACCTCAACGAGCTCACCGTCTGGTCCACCACCGACGGCCTCACCGCACGCACCTCAGAGGACGCCCCGCCGGTGCTGCTGCCAGGGCTGGGGGAGGACCGATGAAGCGACTCGCCACCCTGCTCAGCCTCCTCGTCGGCCTCGCGGTCATCGTCTTCGGCGGCCGGTTCCTGGCCAGCGGCTGGGTCTACAACGCACCGCTGCCCGGCGGCGCCGACCTGGGCAGCCACCCGGTCACCCTCACCGCCGACTTCGCCGACGTACTCGACCTGGTGCCGCAGTCCAGCGTCAAGGTCGACAACGTCGCCGTCGGCCGCGTCACCGCGATCGACCTCAACGCCGACGGCCACAGCGCCCGCGTCAAGCTCAAGGTCAACGGCTCGGTCTCCCTGCCGGTCGGCACCACCGCCCGACTGCAGCAGACCTCGCTCCTCGGCGAGAAGTACGTCGCCCTGGTCCGGCCCGCTGGCACCACCAGCACGGCGGCCAGGCTCGCCGACGGCGCCGAGATCGGCATGGCCGACACCTCGGCCGCTGCCGAGGTGGAGCAGGTGCTCGGCGCGCTGTCGACGGTGCTCAACGGCGGCGGCATCGGGCAGTTCCAGGAGATCTCCCAGGAGCTGCAGGCGATCAGCGCCGACCGCCCCGACGAGATCCGCAACTTCCTGGAGCAGCTCAACCACTTCACCACGACCCTCAACGACCGGCGCGACTCGATCACCTCGGCACTCGACGGTCTCGCCGCACTCTCCGAGCGCCTCGACGGCGACAAGGAGAAGATCGCCACCGCGCTCGACGGTCTCAGCCCCGGTATGCAGGTGCTGGTCGACCAGCGGGAGCAGCTGGTCGCGATGCTCGGCTCGCTCGACAAGCTCTCCGATGTCACCGTCAAGACGCTGGACGCCTCCCAGAAGGACATCGTCGCCGACCTGCGGCTGCTCCGCCCGATCCTCACCCAGCTCGCCAAGGCCGGTGACGACCTGCCCAACGCGCTGCAGATCCTGCTGACCTACCCGTTCCCCGACTCCGTGCTCGGCGCGGTCAAGGGGGACTACCTCAACGTCTTCGTCACCACGAACTTCCGAACCCTCCCCACCGGGTGTTCGGAGGGGGGCTGCGCGTGGCCCCAGGTGGGCGGCGGGTCGGCTGACGCCACTTCCTCGGCCCGCTCGGCTCCCTCGCGGCGCGGGCTGACCAAGGTGGCGTCGCCGACCCTGCTGCCCTCCACCAGCTCGCCCGTCGCCGGTGCCACGTCATCGAGCGTGTCGGTGCCGAGCATCCTGTCGTCCGCCGCGGCCGAGTCGACTGACTCGGCTGCTCCCACCACATCCACAACCGAGTCAACCCCTCCCGACACCGATCCGTCGGTCGAATCCACCCCCTCGGGGGAGGCATCGGTGTCTGGCTCGGCCGCGGCGGACCCGTCGCCGACTGCCCAGCGGGCGAAGGAGGAGAAGCGATGAAGGGCGCAGGCGTCCGGGCCAAGCTGATCGGGTTCGTCATCGTCGCGCTGGCCGGGACGTCGTACCTCGGGGCGAAGTATGCCGGCCTCGACCTGTTCTCCCGCAGCTACGACGTGACCTTCGCGATGACCGACGCCAGCGGCCTGTTCGAGGGCAGCGAGGTGACCTACCACGGCGTGCCGGTCGGCAAGGTCGACCATCTGACCGCGACGACGAGCGGCGTCGAGGCGGTCGCCCGCATCGACGGCGACGCGCCACCGATCCCGGCGGACGTCACCGCGACCGTGACCGACCGCTCGGTGATCGGCGAGCAATACCTCAACCTCTCCGGCGGCACCTCCGGCGAGCTCGGCGGCGGCGACCGGGTCACCGTCACCGGCCTGACGCCCGACCTCACCGAGCTGCTGCGCTCGGGTCGCGACTTCACCGCCTCGGTGCCGCAGGACGCCCTCAACACCGTCATCGACGAGAGCTACGACCTGGCCCAGGGCAGCGCCGGCAACCTGCGCAGGCTGGTGAGCACCTCGATCGACTTCCAGCAGGCCGCCGACCGCAACTTCCTCACCAGCGCCTCGCTGATCCGCAACGCCTCGACGGTGCTGAAGACGCAGGAGAACGCGGCGAGCTCGATCCGCTCCTACAGCCGCGACCTCGGCGTTCTCGCCGACACGCTGCGCGACTCCGACGCCGACCTGCGCGAGCTCATCGACAACTCGCCCGCCGCGGCGCGGCAGCTCTCCGCGCTCTTCGACAGCGTCGGCAGGCCGCTGGGCACCCTGATGAGCAACCTGGTCACCACCGCCCAGGTGTTCGGCACCAACGCCGCCGGCGTCGAGGACACCCTGATCCGGGTGCCCGAGGCGGTCAGCGTCGGCTGGGCGATCACCGGCTCGCGTGGCATCAACCTGGGCCTGGTCCCGACCTTCTTCGACCCGCTGCCCTGCACCGACGGCTATGGTGGGACCACGCTGCGCAAGGGCACCGACACCTCTGCCGGAGCGCCCCTCAACACCGACGCAGGCTGCACCGCTTCGACCTCCTCCGGGGTCGACGTACTCGGTCCGCAGGCGCTGGCCGATGGCGCCCCGGCGGCCGCTCGAGTGGACGTCGCGCGGTCTCTGGGCGACCTGCTGGGAGGCGTCGAGTGAATCTGACCGAGGAGGAGACCGCGACCATGTCGGAGGCTGAGCCCGCCCCCGCCCGACGGCGGCCGTCGCGGCTGACCCTGGCGACGACCGGGCTCGCGCTGCTGGGGCTGCTGGTGATGGCCTTCGGGCTGGTGTCGTGGTGGCGAGCCGCCCACGACTCCTCGCTGGACCTGGCCACGCTGCGCGACCAGGTGGTCATCGCTGCGACCAGTGACATCGAGACGATGAATACCCTCGACTACCGCTCCGTCGACAAGGGGCTGGCGGCCTGGTCGGCCGTCACCACCGGCACCCTCCACGACCAGATCGTCGGCATGGACGCGGAGGACAAGAAGCTGGTCACGGACCTGCAGAAGATCTCCACCGGCAAGGTCGTCGATCTCGCCGTGGTCTCGCTCGACCCGACCCGCGCCACCGTGCTGGCCGCCGTCGAGGTGACCGTCGCCGACGATCTCGACACCACGGCCGCGCCGAGCGTGAAGCGCAACCGGTTCAGCGCCGACCTGGTGCTGGTCCACGGCCACTGGCTGCTGGAGCGACTCGGCCAGGTGGAGGTGCAGGTCTCATGAGGCGCCGGCTTCCGCTGCTGTTGGCCGTGCTCGCGGTCGTCATGCTCGCCGTCGGCGGTGTCGGGCTGTGGCGGGCGCACTCGCTGCGCTCGATCCCCGCCGCGGCCAACGACGCCGTGGTCGACGCGGTGACGAGCGCCGAGGTCGAGAGCGACGTCTCCTCGGCGCTGACTAAGGTGCTGAGCTACGACTACTCCGACCCGAGCGCCACCGAGCAGGCCGCCGACCAGCTGCTCGCCGGCGACGCCCGTAAGGAGTACGACACCTTGTTCGCCTCGCTCCAGGAGCGCGCCCCGGGCCAGCAACTGGTGCTGTCGGCGACCGTGCAGGCGGTGGCGGTCAAGGAGCTCGCGGGCGACCAGGCCACGCTGCTGGTCTTCGTCGACCAGACCTCCCAGCGTGCCAGCGACTCCGAGGCCAGCATCAGTGCGGCCCAGCTCTCCATCGAGGCCAAGCGGTCCGGTGGCTCCTGGCTGATCACCGGCCTCACCCCGCTGTAGACCTCGCCGGGACGACCCGTTCGGATGACGTCCCGCGAGGATCAGGCGGCGGTCTGCCGCTACGGAACTTGCCGACCTGCCAGCCGCCGAGTCGGCAGAAGTGCTGGCCTGAGAGGGCGCGAGTCGGCAGAAGTGCTGGTTTGAGAGGGCGCGAGTCGGCAGAAGTGCTGGCCTGAGAGGGCCCGAGTCGGCAGAAGTGCAGGTTTGAGAGGGCGCGAGTCGGCAGAAGTGCAGGCCGCCGGACCTGCACTTCTGCC
>NZ_JASGDQ010000024.1:0-30699 GCF_047607185.1 Nocardioides sp.
GAAGTGCAGGGGCTCGGCCTGCACTTCTGCCGACTCGGGCCTCTGTGAGCCAGCACTTCTGCCGACTCGGCGGTCTTTACGCCTGCACTTCTGCCGAGTCGCGGTCAGAGGGTGTTGTCGAGGGCCTGGGACAGGTCGGCCCAGAGGTCGTCGACGTCCTCGATGCCGACGCTGAGCCGCACCAGGCCCTCCGGTACGTCGCGCGACTCACCGGCCCAGCGGCGGCGCCGCTCGAAGCTCGACTCGACGCCGCCCAGCGAGGTGGCGTGCACCCACAGCGCGGTGCCGTGGGTGAGCCGCTCGGCGGCCTCGGCGGTGGGCAGCACGATCGCCAGCATCGCGCCGAAGCCCGGATAGCGGACCTCGTCGACAGCCCGGTGCTCCCGCAGCCGCTCGGTCAGGGTCACCGCGCTGGCCGCGGCCCGCTCGACGCGCAACGCCAGCGTGCGCAGTCCGCGCAGCGCCAGCCAGGTCTCGAACGGGCCCGGGATGGCGCCGTACAGGTCCCGGCGTCCCTTGAACACCTGCCACAGCTCGTCGTCCGGGGCGACCACCAGCGCGCCCATCACGACGTCGGAGTGGCCGGCGATGAACTTGCTCGCCGAGTGCAGCACGATGTCGGCGCCGAGCGCCAGCGGCTGCTGCAGCAGGGGAGTGGCGAAGGTGTTGTCGACGAGCACCCGCACCCCCGCCTGCTTCGCCGCCGCGATCAGCGCCGGCAGGTCGGCGACGGCCATCCCCGGGTTGGTGGGCGTCTCGATCCACAGCAGCGCCGCGTCCTCGTCGAGGGCGGCGACCACCGCCTCGGTGTCGGTGATGTCGACCAGCCGGGTGCGGAACAGGCGGCGCGACTCGCCGTCGGCCAGTTGCCCGACGACGCCGAGATAGGCCTGTCCGGCCACCACGACGCTCTCCGCGTCCATCAGGCCGAGCACCGTGGCAGCTGCCGCCTGGCCGCTGGCGAAGGCGAGCGCCCGGCCGCCCTCCAGCGCTCCGAGCGCCTCCTCGAAGGCGACCCAGCTGTCGTTGGTGTAACGGCCGTACTCCTTGGCGCCCTCGGCGACGTAGGTCGACGCCGGGACGATCGGCACGTTGAGCGGCTGGTCGGGCTCGTGGGGCGGTCGGCCGGCGTGGACGGCGAGAGTGGCGGGCTTGAGCGCAGGGGTCTCGGACACGGCATCACGCTAGTGCCGGGCGGGTACGACGCCGCCAGTAGGGTGGCGACACCATGACCTGGCTGTTCCCCGAACCACGCTCCGCCCTCACCCTGGTGTCCCGCTCGCGCGAGCGGGTGGCGGCGGCATGATCCCCCTCAGCCTTGCCGAGATCGCCGGGATCGTCGACGGCCGGGTGGTGGGCGACGCTGCCGTGACGGTCACCGCCCCGGCCGTGCTCGACGGCCGCCGAGCCGCGCCCGGCGGCCTCTTCGTCGCCTTCGTCGGCGAGCGGGTGGACGGCCACGACTACGCCGACCAGGCCGCCGAGGCCGGCGCGGTGGCGGTGCTCGGCGCCCGGCCCACCAGCCTGCCCACAGTCCTGGTCGACGACGCCCAAGCGGCCCTGCAGGCACTGGCCACACATGTCGTGGCCACGCTGCGCGACGGGCTGACCGTGGTGGGCCTGACCGGCTCCCAGGGCAAGACCAGCACCAAGGACCTGCTCGCCTCGGTCCTGGCCTCGGCGGGGCCGACCGTCGCCACCGCAGGCTCCCTCAACAACGAGCTCGGCGTGCCGCTGACCATGTTGCGCGCCGCGGCCGACACCCGGTTCCTGGTCCTCGAGATGGGGGCCCGGGGCATCGGGCACATCGCCGCGCTGACGAGCCTGGTCGCTCTCGACGTCGCCGTCGTCCTCAACGTCGGCCAGGCCCATCTGGGCGAGTTCGGCTCCCGGGACGCCATCGCCCGCGCCAAGGGCGAGCTGGTCCAGGGGCTGCGCCCCGGCGGCACCGCCGTGCTCAACGCCGACGACCCCCGGGTCGCCGCGATGCGGGAGTCGGCCACCGGCCCGGTCCTCACCTTCGGTCGCGCCGAGCCCGCCGACGTCCGGGTCGAGGACCTGAGGCTGGACCGGCTCGGCCGGCCCTCCTTCATGCTGCGGACCGCCGAGGGCTCGGTACGGGTGAGGCTGCCGCTGGTCGGCGCGCACCAGGCGCTCAACGCCGCGGCCGCGACGGCGGCTGGGCTGGCGGCCGGCGTACCCCTCGACGTGGCCGGCCCGGCGCTCGCCACCGCCTCGCTGTCGCACTGGCGGATGGAGCTGCGCGAGCTCCCCGGCGGCGTGACGCTGCTCAACGACTCCTACAACGCCAACCCCGACTCGACCCGAGCCGCCCTCGACGCACTGGCGGCGATCGAGGCCGGCCGGCGGATCGCGGTGCTCGGCGAGATGCGCGAGCTCGGCGAGGAGAGCGAGGCCGAGCACCGCCGGATCGGAGAGTACGCCGCGCGCGTCGCCGACGTCGTCCTCGTCGTCGGCGAGGACGCCCGCCCGCTCGCCGTCGGCGAGGCGGTGCTGCTCGACGACAACGCGGCGGCCGTCGACTGGCTGCACAACCACCTCACCGCCGGCGATGTGGTGCTCGTCAAGGCCTCCCGAGGGGCGCGCCTCGACGAGGTCGCCGCCGCCCTCGACTAGGTTGACCCGGGTGAGGGAGAGGATCCGTGTCGCCCTGCTGTTCGGTGGACGGTCGGGAGAGCACCCGGTCTCCATCGTCACGGCTGCGGGCATCATGGCGGCCATCGACCGCGAGAGGTACGACGTCGTGCCCATCGGCATCACCCGGACCGGCCAGTGGGTCGTCGGTGCCGAGGACCTGACCGGCTCGGCGTTGACCGGCGCCGCGCTGCCCGAGGTCACCGCCACCTCCGGCGCTGGAGTGGTGCTCTCCTCGGCGGCGGACGGCGCCAGCCTGCAGGTGCTCGAGCCCGGCAACCTCCCCGTCGGGCTCGGCAAGGTCGACGTGGTCTTCCCGGTGCTGCACGGCCCCTACGGCGAGGACGGCACCCTCCAGGGGCTTCTCGAGCTCGCCGACGTGCCCTATGTCGGCTCCGGCGTGCTCGCCTCGGCGGTCGGCATGGACAAGGAGTTCATGAAGCTGGTCCTGGCCGGCCGGGGCCTGCCGATCGGTCCCTATGTCGTGGTGCGGCCGCGGGAGTGGGAGCAGCAGCGGGCCGACGTACTCCTCCGGGCGGGGGAGCTGTCCCTGCCGCTGTTCGTCAAGCCGGCTCGCGCCGGCTCCTCCCTCGGGGTGACCCGCGTCGAGGACTACGCCGACCTGCCCGACGCCATCGAGGAGGCCCGGCGCCACGACCCCAAGGTGCTCGTCGAGCAGGGCGTCGAGGGCCGCGAGATCGAGTGTGGCGTGCTCGGCGGTCGCGGTGGCGCGGCGCCGCGCGCCTCGGTGCCTGGTGAGATCGTCGTGGACCACGCCGAGGCGGAGTTCTACGACTTCGAGGCCAAGTACGTCAGTGCCACCCAGGCGCGCACCGACGCCCCGGCCGACCTGCCCGAGGACGTCGCCGAGCGGGTGCGGTCCGTCGCCGTCCAGGTCTTCGAGGCCGTCGGCGCCGAGGGCCTGGCTCGGGTCGACGTCTTCGTCACCCCGGCTGGCGAGGTCGTCGTCAACGAGATCAACACGATGCCCGGGTTCACCCCGATCTCGATGTACCCCAAGGTGTGGGAGGCCACCGGGATCTCCTACACCGAGCTCATCGACGAGCTGATCCAGCTCGCCCTGGAGCGCCCGCGCGGCCTGCGATAGTCGCCTTGTGAAGGATAAGTGACCTGGAGCGCCACGAATCCTTCACAACTCAGCGGGAGAGCGCCCTGGCCACCAGCGTCCTGGCGATCTCGCCGAGGCTGGTGCCCGAGGAGGTGGCGGCATAGGGGAACACCGAGGTCTCGGTCGTCCCGGGGGTGATGGCGGTCTCCAGCAGCACGAACGAACCGTCGGGGGAGACGATGAAGTCCGAGCGCGACAGGTCGCGCAGGCCGAGCACCTGGTGCGCCCGCACCGCCACCCGGCCGAGCTCATCGATGACGTCATCGGCGAAGTCGGGGACGTGGAGGCCGACGAACTCGGCGGTGTAGCGGGCGGAGAAGTCGAACTCGTGGCCCTTGACGAAGTCGATCTCGATGGGACGCAGCGGCGCGGGGCCCTCCGGACCCTCGATCACGACCACGGAGACGTCGGTGCCGGGGTGGAACCGCTCGATCAGCGCCTCGCCGTAGTAGGCGTAGGTGCCGACCAGCGCGCTCGGCAGCTCGGCCAGCCCGTCGACGCCGGTCACGCCGAGCGCGGAGCCGCCGCGGGTCGGCTTCACCACCACCCGCGAGCCGAGCCGCTCCATGACGTGCTCCATGAGCGCGGTGGCGCCGATGTCGCGGAAGGTCTGCGCGGAGAGCCCGACGCTGTCGGGCACCGGGATGCCGGCGCGGCGGAGCAGCTCCCGGGAGGTGCCCTTGTCGTAGGCGACCCGGCAGGCCCGCGACTCCGACCCGACGAACGGCAGCCCGATCAGCTCCAGCAGCGTCTGGATCTCGCCGTCCTCGCCGAACTGGCCGTGCAGCGCCGGGATCGCCGCGGCCACCTTGTCGCGCTCCAGGTTGTAGAGCAGGTTGCGGTCGAAGTCGTACGACGTCACCTCGACGTCCCTGGCGCGCAGCTCGCGCGCCAGGTTGCGGCCACTGGCCAGCGAGACGTCGCGCTCGTGGCTCAGCCCGCCGGCGATGATCGCGACGGGCCCATCGAACTCGGTCATGGCGCCAAGGGTTCCACATCCCGTCCCGGGAGTCACAGGCACTCGGAGTCGGGGGTGAGCGCGGCCTTCAGCGGCTCGGCGAGATCGGCCAGGGCTGCGGCCAGCGTGGCGCCGCGGTAGGTCTTCGGCACGTGCAGGGCGACATGAGGGACCAGCGTCACCGACGTCAGGTCGACGTCACCGTCGCCGTTGGTCTGGTCGTCGGGGGCGAACCAGTCGACCCCGTTGGCGTCGATACACGACGAGGCCGGGCCGAACCCGGCCGGCGTGGGGGTCCCGCAGGAGAGCGTGATCGCCGGATCGCCCCACGCACCGCCGGGGGCGTCGGCCGGCTGGTAGGGCACCGGGGCGAGATCGGCCAGCCGCTCGGGGAGCGCGGCGGCGAGCGTCGTACAGGCGGCGAGGTCGGCGGCCGGCGGTGTCGAGACCTCCGGTGGGCCACCGCCGCAGCCGGCCAGCAGGAGCGTCGTACAGGCGACGAGGCCCCGGGCGGCTTGCTGAGCCGTCCTCAGATGTGGACGACCGGGCACGTCAGCGTGCGGGTGATGCCCTCGAGGGTCTGCACCTTCGCGACCACCATCTTGCCCAGCTCGTCGACGTTGCGCGCCTCGGCGCGCACGATCACGTCGTAGGGGCCGGTGACGTCCTCGGCCAGGGTGACGCCGTTGACCTGAGCGATCTGAGCGGCGACCTCAGCGGCCTTGCCGACGTCGGTCTGGATCAGGATGTAGGCCTGGACGACCATGGTGCTCACCTGTTTCTGCTCGTCGGTTGTCAGAGGGGCGTCCGCCAACCTACCTCGCCACTGTGCTGGGATGTCCATCGTGGCCGACCAGACCCTTGCCGACGTCGGAGAGTTCGGGCTCATCAGCGAGCTGGTGAGGCGCTTCCCGCAGGGCGATCACGTCATCCTCGGCCCCGGGGACGACGCCGCAGTGCTTCGGATCCGCGGTGGCCATGTCGTGGTCTCGACCGACCTCATGGTCGAGGGCCGGCACTTCCGGCGCGACTGGGCCAGTGCCGCCGACGTCGGCCACCGCGCCGCCGCACAGAACCTCTCCGACATCAATGCCATGGGCGGCGTCGCGCACTCGCTCACCGTCGGCCTCGCCGCGCCGCCGGAGCTGCCGCTGTCGTGGGCGCTGGACTTCGCCACCGGCTTCGCCGACGAATGCTCGCTGGTCGGTGCCTCGGTGGTCGGCGGCGACCTCACTCGGGCATCGGAGATCGTCGTCGCGGTGACGGTGCTCGGCTCGGTGGCCCAGTCCCCGGTGGCGCGCTCGGGCGCCCGCCCCGGCGATGTGCTGGCCCTGGCCGGCCGCCAGGGCTGGGCGGCCGCCGGACTGGCGGTGCTCGGCCGGGGCAACCGGTCGCCGCGAGCGGTGGTGGCCGCCTACCAGCGCCCCGAGCCGCCGTACGGCGCCGGGCCGGCCGCTGCCGCCGCCGGGGCCACCGCGATGGTGGACGTCTCGGACGGTCTGCTGGCCGAGTGCGGCCACCTGGCCACCGACTCCGGGGTGGCGATCGACGTACGGTCGGCGGCGCTGGAGGTGCCCGAGCCGTTCCTCGCCGTGGCCGCCGCGCTCAACGCCGACCCGGTCTCCTTCGTGCTCACCGGCGGCGAGGACCATGCGATCCTGGCGACCTTCCCGCCGGAGGTGGCGCTCCCCGAGGGCTTCCGGCCGATCGGCACGGTGACCGAGGGAGACCGGGTCACCGTCGACGGCGCCCCCTACGACGGCCCGACCGGATGGACCCACTTCTAGGGAACCGCTTCCCTATCTAGCGGCGGGTGCGGGGTCAGGTCAGCGGGTGACCTTGCCGGCCTTGAGGCAGCCGGTGCAGACGTTGAGGCGCTTCGGGGTGCCGTTGACGACGGCCCGGACGCGCTGGATGTTGGGGTCGAAGCGACGCTTCGTGATCTTGCGCGACCACGGCCGGTTGTTGCCGAAGCTCGGGCTCTTGGCGCAGATGTCGCAGACGGCAGCCACCGTGAACTCCTGGAGTCGAATAGATTGCGAGGGGCCTGGTCGCCGGCCGCTGCTCCCGAGGGATCGGGTGGCGCCGCCAGACAACCGCATGAGAGTAGCCCAGCGGGACCTGCCCGGGGAAATCGCCGCCGCCGCGCTAGTAGCCACGACCGGCTACTAGCCTGTGCTGACGACAACGACAGGGGTGAGAGGTGAGCATGGCGCAGCGTCCGGTCGACCTGGCCGTGTTGGCCCGTTTCGCCGACCTCGCCACCGACGCCCTCGCCGCGGCCCGCGAGGAGGTCGACGCCCTCAACGTCTACCCGGTGCCCGACGGCGACACCGGCACCAACATGTACCTCACCCTCTCCGCCGCCCGCGACGCCCTCCACGACAGCGCGGCCGAGGGGCGGGAGGCGGCGTTGCGGGCGTTCGCACGCGGGGCGCTGCTCGGCGCGCGCGGCAACTCCGGGGTCATCCTCGCCGAGATGCTCGGCGCCATCGCCGCCCGGCTCGCCGCCCAGCCCGACGGCGAGCCCACCGGCGTCGCGATCGCGGAGGCGCTGCGCCAGGCCACCGAGGCCTCCTACGCCGCCGTCGGCACCCCGGTCGAGGGCACCATCCTCACCGTGTGCCGGGCCGCCAGCGAGGCGGCACAGGGCCGCGTCGAGGCCGAGGGCCATGCCGGCGACGTCATCCGGGCCGCGGCCGCCGCGGCGCGCGACGCCCTCGCCGGTACGCCGGACCAGCTGCCCGTGCTGCGCGACGCCGGTGTGGTCGACGCCGGCGGTCGGGGCCTGGTCGTCATCCTGGACGCGGCGGAGACCGCGCTGACCGGCCGTCGGCCGCTGCCGGTCCTGCCAGGCCCGGCGCACCAACGCACCATCCCGACGGTCCCCCATGCGCGCCACGACGGCTCGGAGGGCGGGCCGGCCTTCGAGGTGATGTACCTCCTCGACGCCCCCGACGAGAAGGTGCCGGGGCTGCGCGCCGCGCTTGCGGGACTCGGCGACTCGCTCGTGGTCACCGGCCGAGACGGCCTCTGGAATGTGCACGTCCACGTCGACGACGTCGGCGCCGCCATCGAGGCAGGCATCGCCGCCGGCCGGCCGCACCGGATCCGGGTGACCCACTTCGAGCAGCAGATCCGGGAGAGCCGGGAGGAGGCCCGCAGTGGCCGCCGGGTGGTCGCGGTGGCCGCCGGCCCCGGCCTGCACCGCCTGTTCGAGTCCGCCGGCGCCATCGTCGTCGACGGCGGGCCCGGCCGGCGGCCCTCGACCGGCCAGCTCCTCGACGCCATCCGCGACTGCGGCGCCGCCGAGGTGGTGCTGTTGCCCAACGACCACGACACCGTCCGCTCCGCCGAGTCGGCCGCCCGCGCCGCCGAGACCGACGACGGCATCAGGGTGGCGGTCGTGCCGAGCCACGCCCAGGTGCAGGGCCTTGCCGCGATGGCGGTCCACGAGCCGGGCCGCAGCTTCGACCGCGACGTCCTGGAGATGGTCGCCACCGCCCGGCACGCCCGCCACGGCGCCGTCACCGTCGCCGCCCGCAAGGCCATCACCACCGCCGGCGCCTGCGAGGTCGGCGATGCGCTCGGCGTCATCGACGGCGACTTCGTGGTGGTCGGCAGCGACCTCGGCGAGGTCGCCCGGGAGGTCCTCGGCCGGCTGCTGGGCGCCGGCGGCGAGCTGGTCACCATCCTCTCCGGCGCCGAGACCGGTGCCGCCGTACTCGCCGCCGAGTGCCGGGAATGGGTGGAGCGGCTCCACCCCACTGTCGACGTCGTGGTGTACGACGGTGGTCAGGACCGCTATCCGCTCCTGATGTCCGTCGAATAGGGGGAAGCCATGGCGATCACGCTCGACGACCCGGTCGAGACGGTGCTCGGCGCCTCGAAGAAGGCCGACAAGATCACCAAGGGCCTGGGCCTGCGCACCGTCGGCGACCTGCTGCGCCACTTCCCGAGGCGCTACCTCAACACCGGCTCCCTCTCGGCGATCGACAGCCTCCACGAGGGCGACCTGCTGACCGTGGTCGGCGAGGTGACCCGCTCCGACCTGCGCGACTACCGCGACCGCCGTACCGGCCGGATGGCGCACCGCGTGGAGGTCATCGTGCGCACCGACGGACCCAGCCTGCGGCTCACCTTCTTCGCCAAGCGGCGGCACCTGGCCGAGTGGCAGCAGCGCCGGCTCAGCCCGGGCACCAAGGGCATCTTCATCGGGAAGGCGTCCTCCTTCCGCGGCGAGTGGCAGCTCACCAACCCCCAGGTGACGGTGTTCGGCCACGTCGAGGCCGGCGGCCCCGCCGGTGACGGAGAGGCCGAGATGGTCGTGCAGGAGCTCACCGACCTGTTCCCGATCTACCCCCTCACCGCGGGCGTGGAGACCTTCGACCTGCAACGGGCGATCCACTTCGCCCGGGGCGTCGTCGACCTCGGACCGGACCCGATCCCCGAGTCGCTCCGGACGTCGTACGACGTCCTCGACCTCGCCACCGCCTACGACTGGATCCATGCCCCCGCCGACTGGGACCAGGTCCGTGCCGCGCAGCGGCGGTTCAGGTTCGAGGAGGCGCTGACCCTGCAGCTCGTGCTGGGCCGGCGTCGGCGGGCGCTGGACCAGCTCGGTGCCCGGGCCCGCACCGGCGGCGAGGGCGACCTGCTGGCGCGGTTCGACGCCGCGCTGCCGTTCACCCTCACCGACGGGCAGCGCAGCGTCGGCGAGGAGATCGAGCGCGATCTCGCCCGTCCTCACCCGATGAACCGGCTGCTCCAGGGCGAGGTCGGCTCCGGCAAGACCCTGGTCGCGCTGCGGGCGATGCTCCGCGTCGTCGACTCCGGCGGCCAGGCGGCGTTGCTGGCGCCGACCGAGGTGCTCGCCCAGCAGCACTACCGCTCGATCAGCGCGATGCTCAGCCCGATCAATGGGGGGAGCCTGGCAGGAGGCGGTCTCTTCGGCGACGGCACCGGCGTCGAGCTGCTGACCGGGTCGATGACCAAGACCCAGCGCGCCGGGCCGCTGAGCCGGCTCGCGACCGGGGAGGCCGGCATCGTCATCGGCACCCATGCGCTGCTGCAGGACACGGTGGAGTTCGACGACCTCGGTCTCGTGGTCGTCGACGAGCAGCATCGCTTCGGCGTCGAGCAGCGAGCCGCGCTGACCGACAAGGCGGGCACCCCGCCGCACGTCCTGGTCATGACCGCGACCCCGATCCCGCGCACGGTGGCGATGACCGTCTTCGGCGACCTGGAGGTCTCGACGCTGCGCGAGCTGCCGGCCGGGCGCGCCCCGATCCAGACCACCCTGGTGCCGCTGGCCGAGCGACCGTCCTGGGAGGAGCGGGTCTGGCAGCGGGTGCGCGAGGAGGTCGAGCGCGGCCACCAGGCCTACGTCGTCGCGCCCCGGATCTCCAGCCAGGTCGACGAGCAGGGCCTGGCCGAGGCGGCCGTCGACATCGACGAGAACGGCGTGACCGTGCAATACCCCGAGGTCAAGGCCAACGTGGAGGACATGCTGGTCGAGCTCACCCTCGGCCCGTTGAGCGGACTGCGGGTCGCGCCGCTCCACGGTCGGCTCACGCCCGAGACGAAGGACGCGACGATGCGGTCCTTCGCCGCCGGCGAGATCGACGTGCTGGTCGCCACTACGGTGATCGAGGTCGGCGTCGACGTGCCCAACGCCACCGTGATGGTGCTGCTCGACGCGGACCGGTTCGGCGTCTCCCAGCTCCACCAGCTGCGCGGCCGGATCGGCCGCGGCGGCCTGCCCGGACTCTGCCTGCTGGTCACGCGCGCCGAGGCGACCACCCCGGCGCTGGCCCGGCTCCAGGCCGTCGCCGAGACCACCGACGGCTTCCGGCTCAGCCAGGTCGACCTGGAGCTGCGCCGTGAGGGCGACATCCTCGGCGCCCGCCAGGCGGGCTACCAGTCCAGCCTGCAGAACCTCCGGGTGCTGCGCGACGAGCGCACCATCGTCGAGGCCCGCGCCGCCGCGACCGCGCTGCTCGACGTCGATCTCGACCTGCGCACCGCGCCGCTGCTGGCCAAGACGGTCATCGAGCTGGAGTACTCCGAGACCGCCGAGTTCCTGGAGCGGTCGTGAGCACCCCATGACCCGGATCATCGGCGGAGTCGCGGGCGGCCGTCGCATCGCCACGCCCAAGGGCGATCGCACCCGGCCCACCAGTGACCGGGTCCGAGAGGCGCTCTTCTCCGCGATCGAGGCCTGGGCGGGGTCGTTACGGGGCCTGCGCTTCCTCGATCTTTACGCCGGCTCCGGCGCCATCGGCATCGAGGCCTGGTCCCGTGGCGCCGAGCACGTCACGTTCGTCGAGTCCGACCGCCGCACCGCCGCCCTGATCACCGACAACGCGCGCGCCATCGGGCTGGCGAGCCCCCACGTCGTCGCCAGGTCGGTGGCCGCCACCCTCGCCGAGAGTCCGCCGGCGGCGTACGACGTCGTCTTCGCCGACCCGCCCTATCCACTCGCCGAGGAGTCGGTCGACGCCGACCTCGCCGCGCTGGCCGAGCACGGCTGGCTGGCCCCCGGCGCGCTGGTGATCTACGAGCGCTCCTCGCGCAGCCCCGAGCCGACCTGGCCGCCCGGGCTGAGGCCCACCCGAAGCAGGAAGTACGGCGAGACCACCCTCCACTACGCCGAGGCACTAGCCTCACCCCCATGAGACGCGCGGTCTGCCCCGGCTCCTTCGACCCGGTCACCTACGGCCATCTCGACGTCATCGGCCGGGCGGCGGCGATCTTCGACGAGGTGGTGGTGGCGACCGGCAGCAACGTCTCCAAGAGCCGCCTCTTCGACCCCGAGGAGCGGATCGCGATGCTCACCGAAGCCACCCGGGAGTGGCCCAACGTCAAGGTGGCCGGGTTCGGCGGGCTGATCGTCGACTTCTGCCGGGAGATCGACGCCATCGCCATCGTCAAGGGCCTGCGCGGCGCCACCGACTACGAGTACGAGCTGCCGATGGCCCAGATGAACCGCCACCTCACCGGCGTCGAGACGGTCTTCCTGCCCGGCGCCGTCGGCAACGCCTTCGTCTCCTCCAGCCTGATCAAGGAGGTGGCCGCCTTCGGCGGTGACATCTCCGCCTTCGTCCCCGCCTTCGTCGCAGAGCGGCTCACGGAGAAGCTGGCCTCGCGTCCTTCGTAGGTGTTGGAGAAGCCCTGACCGATCTCGCCCGCTGAGCGCCGCGATGCGGTTTCGGAGCGTCATGTCAATGTGAGGATCGTGCGTTTCCTGTGAGATGATTGAGAATCCTTTGTGTGGTCACGACCCATGGGATTTCGCCTGCCAAGCCGAGGCAAGAGGAGCAAGCCAGAATGACCCAGACGACCGCGCCTGCCGGGTCCGAAACGCTCGATCTGGTCGTCGTCGGTGGTGGTGGCCACGTCGGCCTCCCGCTCGCCATTGGCTTCGCGTCCCGCGGGCTCAAGGCTGGTGTCTATGACATCAACCAGGCTGCCATCGACCTGATCAACGCTGGCGATCTGCCGTTCCAGGAAGACGGCGCCAAGCCCGTGCTGGAAGACGTGCTCGCGAAGGGGCTGCTGAGCGCCACCACCGACCCGGCCGTGGTGGCGAAGGCGGACACGGTGATCGTCGTGATCGGCACTCCCGTGGATGAGCACCTCAATCCCGACCCCCGCGCTGTCACCCGTGCTCTCGCCGATCTTGAGCCGCACCTGCGTGACGGCCAGTTGCTGGTGCTGCGCAGCACGGTCTATCCCGGTGTCACCGAGGCCGTCGAGCGGCAGTTGACCCGGCAGGGCCGCGTGATCGACATCGCCTTCTGTCCCGAGCGAATCGCCGAGGGCAAGGCGATGGAGGAGCTCTTCTCGCTCCCGCAGATCGTCTCCGGCCGCAGCCAGGAGGTGCGTGACCGCGCCGCGAAGCTGTTCGGCAACCTCACCGACAGCATCGTCGAGTTGGAGCCGGAGGAGGCCGAGCTCGCCAAGCTGTTCACCAACACCTGGCGCTACATCAAGTTCGCCGCAGCCAACCAGTTCTACATGATGGCCAACGACGCTGGTCTGTCCTATGACAAGATCCGGCGCGCCCTCGCGCAGGACTACCCACGAGCTCGTGACATCCCGGGCGCCGGCTTCGCCGCCGGCCCATGCCTGTTCAAGGACACCATGCAGTTGGCGGCGTTCACCGACAACTCATTCGCGCTCGGCCACTCGGCGATGCTGGTCAACGAGGGCCTGCCGCTCTACCTGGTCACCCGTCTGGAGAAGAAGCACGATCTCTCGGAGCTGACTGTCGGCATCCTTGGCATGGCCTTCAAGGCGGAGAGCGATGACATCCGCTCCAGCCTCTCCTACAAGCTCAAGCGCATTCTGGAGTTTCGCGCGAAGCGGGTTCTCACCACCGACCCCTACGTCACCGTCGACGACGACCTGCTCCCGCTGAAGCAGGTGGTCGCGGAGAGCGACCTGCTCATCCTGGCGGCCCCGCACGCGGCGTACGCCGAGCTCGACCCGAGCCTCCCGATCGTGGACCTGTGGAACTTCCTGGGTGCCGGCGGGGTCGTATGACCCTCGGTGTGACCGTCGTCATCCCTGCCTACAACGAGGGTGAGGGGATCGACCACATCCTCGACCGGATCATCGGCTCGGTCGAGTCCGACGTGACCGTGCTGGTCGTCGTCGACTTTCCTGAGGACACCACTGTTTCGGTGGTCGAGAAGTTCGGTGCCGAGCACCCGCAGGTCAAGGTGCTGGTCTCCGACTATGGTCGCGGTCCGGCCAACGCGATCCGCTACGGCATCGACCACGCGGTCACCCCGGTCGTCGTGGTGACGATGGCCGACGGCAGCGACGACCCCCGCCAGATCGACGATCTGGCACGGCTGATCGACCGCGGCGTCGTGGTCGCGGCGGCCTCTCGCTACTCACCCGGCGGTCAGCAGGTTGGCGGTCCGCTGATCAAGGGCATGCTGTCGAAGAGCGCCGGCAAGAGCCTGGCCCGGTTCGCTCGGATCGGCACGCACGACGCGACGAACAGTTTCAAGGCCTACTCCACTGACTTCGTGCGTGAGGTCGGCATCCACAGCCGCAGTGGCTTCGAGATCGGTCTGGAGCTGACTGCGAAGGCGCGCCGGCTGCGCCGCCCCGTCGCCGAGATCCCGACCATCTGGCTGGACCGGGAGGTCGGCGAGTCCAACTTCCAGCTCAAGAAGTGGATCCCGAAGTACCTTCGCTGGTACCGCTTCGCGTTCGGGCCGCCTCTCACCCTCGATCAGGTCAACCAGCGCGCCGAGCAGATCGCCGCGCTCAACCAGCAGGACTGAAAGAAGACAGCATCCATGACCACTGACCAGCAGCGCGTTCTTGTCTCCGGCTCGGCCGGCTTCATCGGCGGCTACGTAGTAGAGGAGCTCCTCAAGCGGGGCTACAAGGTCGTCGGCATCGACAACTACTCGAAGTACGGCAAGGTCGAGAAGTCCTACGACGACGACCCCAACTACGAGTTCTACGAGGAGGATGCCCGCAACGTCGACCTCATGACCAAGCTGCTGATGGACTGCGACCACTTCATCGCGGGCGCGGCGCTCATCGGCGGCATCTCCTACTTCCACGCCTATGCCTACGACCTGCTCGCCACCAATGAGCGGATTATGGCCAGCGAGTGCGACGCCGCCATCGAAGCGCACCAGCACGGCCGGCTCAAGAAGGTCACCTACCTGTCGAGCTCGATGGTCTTCGAGTCGACCGAGCACTGGCCCTCCAAGGAGGGCGACGAGCGCAAGGTGCCGCCGCCGCTGTCGTCGTACGGCTTCCAGAAGCTCGCTGTCGAATACTTCGCCAAGGCCGCCTGGGACCAGTATCAGCTGCCCTACACCATCGTGCGGCCGTTCAACTGCGTCGGCATCGGCGAGGGCCGGGCACTGGGTGACGTCGAGATCGACTCCGGTAACGTGAAGCTGGCGATGAGCCATGTCGTGCCCGACATCGTGCAGAAGATCGTTAAGGGACAGGATCCGCTCCACATCCTCGGCGAGGGCAACCAGATCCGTCATTACACCTACGGCGGAGACCTGGCGCGCGGCATCGTCGAATGCATGGAGCAGGACGCTGCCTACAACCAGGACTTCAACATCTCCACCCCGGAGTCCACCTCGGTGCGCGAGCTGGCCGAGGTGATCTGGAAGAAGATCAAGGGTGACGCCCCGCTCACCCTGGTCAGCGACCCCGCCTACGAGTACGACGTCCAGAAGCGCGTCCCGGACGTCACGAAGGCCAAGGAGGTGCTCGGTTTCGAGTGCACCACCAGTCTCGACGAGATGCTCGACGAGGTCATCCCATGGGTGACGCAGGCCGTTGCCGACGGTCGGCTCTGACCCACCCGGTCGCGTGAGCCTAAGACCCCCGGCCGACAACGTGGTCCACCACGAGCGCTCTCGGCTAACCCGCGTGCTGCCCTGGCTGGGCTGGCCGGTGCTGCTCGGCATCGGTGTCGCCGCGACGCTGTTGCGCGACGGCGACGCCGCAGTGCGCGGAGTGATCTGGGCCGAGGACGGCCGGATCTTTCTCACCGATGCCTACCGGCACGGACTCGGGGCCCTGCTGGCCCCCTACAACGGCTACGGCCACGTGCTGGATCGATGTCTGGCAGCGGTGATCGTGGCGGTGGTTCCCCTCTCTGCGCAGGGCATCGCGATCAACGTCACGGCTGCGCTCGGTCAGGTCCTGCTGGCGGTGCTGGCCCGCGCCGTCGTCGCCTCGCACACCCGATCGCGCTGGCCGGGATGGGTGGCGTTCGCCTATATCGTCTTGGTGCCGGTCGGCCCGGAGACTCCGGCCTCGATCGCCAACCTGCAGTGGGTCCTGCTGTGCGTCGCGCCCCTCGCCGCGTGTTGGCTTCCACGAGGCCGCGGTGGACAGATCGGGTCCGCGGTGGCCGTGGCGGCGTTCGTCGGTTCCAGCCCGTTCGGGGCGATCGCGGTAGTCGTGGCAGGTCTCGGCTGGCTGGTCACCCGGTCGCGGTTCCATGTAGCCCTCGTCGTCATCGCAGCGGTAGGCGCGCTCACCCAGGCCGTTGTCATCCTGGGAGCACCCGCACGGGAGGTCTCCCACCGGATCGACCTGACCGCGTTGCTGTCGGGCTACGCTCGCCGCGTCGTCGGCGACGGCTTCCTGGGTTTGCCCAGTCCGGCCGACGCCTCTACTGCTGATCAGCTGTGGCGGGTAGTTCTCCCGGTACTCCTCATCCTCGCCTTGCTGATCGTCGTGGTCCGGTCCGACCGCCGTGGGCTCTGGCTGCCCCTCGGCCTGATCGTCCTGTCCGTCGGGATCTATGCCGTCCCGACTACCTTGGGTGGCACGCTGGTGGACAATCCATATGCTGACGCACGCTACTTCGTCGCGCCCGCCGTGTTGTTGGTGTGTGCGGTCCTGATCCTCGCCGACATGGCCCTAGGCAACGCCCGCGGCTGGCTCCGGCAGGTGGGCCGCGGAGCCACAGTCGTTGTCGTAGCGGCCCTGGTATGGGCGCTCGCAGTCAGTTACGACGCCCCCCGGAATTGGCGCCGCGACGGCTGGACCTGGGCAGAGCAACTCGGGCCTGCCCGTGCCCAATGCGCCAAGCAGGCCGAGGCCGAGGTCCAGGTGCCGATCTGGCCACCTCCATGGGTCGCTTTCGTGCCGTGTGATCGCCTCGTCGAGTGACGGTCCAATCGGCTGCTCGTAGGCTTGCAGTCATGACCCATCTCGACCCGCGAGCCCCGCTCGTGATCGACACCCGCGACCTCAGCCGGCGGCCGGGCTCGCAGCGTGAGCTCTCGCTGACCGTGCCCGCGCCCGCCGACCTCGGCATCGAGGTGCTGGCCGTCCCCGAGGGCGACCCGGTCGACCTGGAGCTGCGGCTCGAGGCGGTCATGGACGGCGTACTCGTCACCGGTGCCGCACAGGCCGATCTCGCGGGGGAGTGCGTGCGCTGCCTGGAGCCCATCGAGGACGAGGTCGAGGTCACCTTCCAGCAGCTCTTCATGTACGACGACACCCGCGACGCCGAGACCATCGACGAGGACGAGGACGTCGCGGTCATGCACGACGACCTGCTCGACCTCGAGCCGGCGCTGCGCGACGCGGTGGTGCTGGCGCTGCCCTTCCAGCCGCTGTGCGAGCCCGACTGCCCCGGCCTGTGCCCCGACTGCGGAGCCCGGCTCGCCGACGACCCCGATCACCACCACGAGACCGCCATCGACCCCCGCTGGGCGTCGCTGACCGCTCTCGCCGAGGGCGACGAATAACACCTGAGCGCCGCCGTCGCCTAGGATTCTCAGGTTGCCCGAGCCGGTCGTGCGCCGGGCGTTGACTTCCTTGTCGTAGTTGGAGGAGAGAAATGGCTGTCCCGAAGCGGAAGATGTCGCGCAGCAACACGCGCCACCGTCGCTCGGCCTGGAAGGCCGTCGCGCCCACGCTGGTGACCTGCACCAACCCCGCCTGCGGTGCCCAGCACCTCCCGCACCGTGCGTGCGGCGAGTGCGGCCAGTACGGCGCCCGGGCCGACCGCCGCCAGGTCCTCTGACCCTGCTCTGTGAGAGGCCGGTCCACTGACCGCCGACACGGACTACACCGAGCTGCGTGAGGCGCTCGGGGACCCGGTGCTGGACCCCGAGCTCCTTGAGCGCGCCCTCACCCACCGTTCCTACGCCTACGAGCATGGCGGCCTGCCCACCAACGAGCGGCTGGAGTTCCTGGGCGACTCCGTGCTCGGCGTGGTCGTGACCGAGACGCTCTACCGCGTCCACCCCGACCTCCCGGAGGGCCGGCTGGCGAAACTGCGGGCTGCGGTGGTCAACGCCCGCGCGCTCGCCGAGGTCGGCCGCGGCATCGGCCTGGGCGACCACATCAAGCTCGGCCGGGGCGAGGAGGCCACCGGCGGCCGCGACAAGGACTCGATCGTCTCCGACACCGTCGAGGCGGTGATCGGCGCCGTCCACCTCTCCGGCGGCATCGAGGTCTCCGCCGAGTTGGTCCACCGGCTCTTCGACCCGCTCATCGAGGCGGCCTCGGCGCTCGGCGCCGGCCTGGACTGGAAGACGTCCCTGCAGGAGCTCGCCGCCGAGCGCGGCCTGGGCGTCCCGGAGTATGTCATCACCGACTCCGGCCCCGACCACATGAAGACCTTCAACGCCCAGGTCCGGGTCGGCGAGCAGCTCTACGGCAACGGCGTCGGCCGCTCGAAGAAGGAGGCCGAGCAGGCCGCCGCCGAGACGGCGTACGGCGAGATCGTCGAGTACGCCGCGCCCGAGTCCGGTGCCGCGCCCATCGCACCCGGGTCCGGTGCCTGAGCTCCCCGAGGTCGAAGTCGTCCGTGCCGGACTCGAGAGTCACGTCGTGGGCGCCACCATCCGCGCCGTCGACGTGCTCCACGAGCGGCCGATCCGCCGCGACCCGACCGGGCCCGCCGGCTTCGTCGCCGCACTCACCGGCCGCACCTTGCTCGCCGCCCGCCGCCGCGGCAAGTATCTCTGGCTGCCGCTCGACAGCGGCGACGCCCTGCTCGGCCACCTCGGCATGAGCGGCCAGCTGCTGGTGCAGCCACCGCACTCGGCCGCCGAGCGGCACCTGCGGGTGCGCTTCGGCCTCGACGGCGCCGCCGAGGGCCGCGAGCTCCGGTACGTCGACCAGCGCATGTTCGGCGGCCTCTCGGTCAGCCCCGGCGGGGCCGAGCTGCCGGCCGAGATCGCCCATATCGCCCGGGACCCGATGGACCCCGAGTTCGACGACGACCTCTTCGTGAGCCGGGTGCGCCGCAGTGCCAGCGGCATCAAGCGACTGCTGCTCAACCAGACCGTCATCTCCGGCGTCGGCAACATCTACGCCGACGAGGCGCTGTGGCGCGCCGCGCTGCACGGCGAGCGGCCGGGCGTCCGGCTTTCCCGCGGCGCCACGCTGGAGTTGCTCGGCCATGTCCGCGACGTGATGGCCGAGGCGCTGCAACAGGGCGGCACCTCCTTCGATGCGCTCTACGTCAACGTCAACGGCCAGTCCGGCTACTTCGACCGCTCCCTCTCGGCGTACGGGCAGGAGGACCGACCCTGCTCCCGCTGCGGCACCCCGATCCGCCGGGTAGCGTTCATGAACCGCTCGTCCTACTTCTGCCCCGTCTGCCAGCGTCGCCCGCGGCGAACCGGGGATCAGCCCGCCGCACCCGGAGCGATCACATCGAGCCCGAGAGCGCGAGCGGCGTCACCGAGCCTGCGGTCGTAGGTGAGGACCGCTGCGGCATCCAAGCGCAGCGCCGCTTCGAGATGCAGGGCGTCCAGCGTACGCAGATGGGGCACGGGCAGGAATCCCGCGCTGCGGTAGACGGCCCGGTCGAGGGCCGCCAGCGTCACCCCGTCGAGGATGCGGGTCACGTCGGCCTGGTCGAGCTCTTCGCGGACGGCGATACGGCGCAGTTCCGTCTCGAGGAGGTCGCTGGAGATCAGCTCGGACGTGGTCTGATCGAGCCAATCCAGGATCGCCGTGCTCTCGGGCTGATCGATGAGCAGCGCGGCGAGCGCCGAGGTGTCGACGTAGACGAGCGGGCGGTCCGTCACCTCCGGTCTCCGCGGAGGTCCTCGAGGACCTCGGAGAGCGGCTGTCCGCCGGTCTTCCGGCGGATGCCCAGTGCGGCCCACCCGCCCTCGCGCCTGGCCGGGTGGGCGATCCTCAGGGTAGGGGCAGCGGCGTCGATCGGCACGATCCGGCCGACGGGGACTCCACTGTTCGTCAAGATGAAGGAACGCCCCTCGCTCACGGCTCGCAGCACGCGGCCGGACTCATTGCGCAGCTCCCGCTGCGACAGGCTCTCGGTCGGGTCGATGGGGCTCATGACCCAAGAGTAGCACCCGTGCTACGCATGGCTGTGGCGGCGATCTCAAGGCGTACGTCGACCAGCGCGTCAACGGGGACGCCTACAGTTCCCGCAGCGAGTACGAGCGGGCGTCGAGCGGGCGGCGCTCGTCAGGCCCGCCCGAGCCGGAGGCGTACGACGAGTCCTCCGCCGTCCCGGGGTGTGAGCGTGAGCATGCCGCGACGCCAAGATCACCCAGATCTACGAGGGCACCAACCAGGTGCAGCGCATCGTGATGGCCCGCCAGCTCCTCGCCGGCGTGCAATCCACGCTCTGAGCGAGACGCCGAGGGGCGGGAGCATGGTGCTCCCGCCCCTGCCTGCGTCGGTCGATCAGGTGCGGTCGAAGGTGTCGGTGTAGGTCTTCACGCCGTAGTTGGTGTCGGTGTTGACGTAGGTGACGTCGACGTCGTACTCGCCGTCCTCGGTGGCCTTGGAGAAGGTCGTCGACCAGTTGCCGTCGGCGTCGACGGTCACCGTCTTGGTGGCGTCCAGGTCGCCGCTGGGGTCGTAGATCTTCACCTTGATGGTGGAGTCGGCGGCCGCCGTGCCGGAGATCGTCGTGGTCTTGTCGCTGGTGTTCTTGGCCTTGACGGTGATCTTCTTGTAGGCGCTGCCGATCTTGATGACCTTCTTGGCGGTCTCGCCGTCGGCGGAGAACTTCACGATGTACTTGCCGGCGCTCTCGGGCGCGAAGGTGTAGCTCAGCTTGCCGCTCTCGCTGACCGTGGTCTTCGTCGTGGTGACGTCGTCGGACCCCGAGCTGGTGAGGGTGATGGTGGCGCTGGCCCCGTCGTCGAACTTCTTCGCAACGACCGTGTAGGTGGTGTCGCTGGCCGAGCTCGTGGTGCTTTCGATGCTCGCGGCACTCGCGGAGGTCGCGGTTCCGAGCGACAGTCCGGTGACGGCGATGGTGCCTGCGGCGGCGAGTCCGGCAATGCGCTTGCTGATCATGAATGGGTCTCCTTCTTCGTTGACGAGCCCGCTCGGGGGCCAGTGCTGACGAAGGTAGGAAGCCTGGCTACGCGTTACCGGTGTGATTACTGAGATGTTTCTAGGAGTGGACGAAAGGGCGCCGTCACCATGCTCATCGCCAGCCTGATCGGAGCGTCCGTCGCCATCGGCAACGCGGCGTCGTCCGCGGCGGCCGCGCTTCGCGTCGAGGCCACAAGGCCTGTCGACGCGGCCGCGCGACGGTAGGCGTCGAGCGGGCGGCGCTCGTCAGGCCCGCCCGAGCCGGAGGCGTACGACGAGTCCTCCGCCGTCCCGGGGTGTGAGCGTGAGCATGCCCTCGTGGGTCTCGGCGATGCTCTGCACGAGGGTGAGACCCAGTCCGAGGCTTCGGGTGCCGGCGATGGTTCGGGTGTCGCGGCCGCGGTTGAACGGCTCGGTGAGCCGGGTGGTCTCCTGCGGGGTGAGCATCGGGCCGCTGTTGCCGATCTCGACCCAGGCCCGATCATCGGTGGCTCCGGTGGCGATGTGGATCGTCCCCTCCCGGTGGTTGTGGCGGACGGCGTTCTCGACGAGGTTGTCGATCGCGAGTGTGAGCAGGGTCGGATCCACGCCGGTGACCGATGCCGGGGCGAGGCTCGTCGTGACGGTCAGGTTCGCGGCCTCGATGTCGTCGGCGCGGCTGGCGAGGCTGTGCTCGACGACGGCGGGGAGGTCGACCGGACCCTCGGGGTCGTCGGGGTCGTCGGGGGCAGTCGGGACGACGGTGGCGCGCGCGAGCCGGAGCAGCGCCGCGATGAGCTGTTCGCTGCGTCGGTTGGCGTCGAGGGCGCGGCGTACGGCGGCTTCGAGGTGCCCGGGCACGCGTCCCTGCTCGAGCGGGATCTCCAGGGCGGTGCGGGTCGTGGTGAGCGGGGTGCGCAGTTCGTGCGAGGCGTTGGCGATGAAGCGCTCCTGTCGGGTGAAGGACGCCTCGAGCCCGTCGAGCATGGCGTCGATCGTGTCGCCGAGCTCCTTGATCTCGTCCGCGGGGCCGGGCAGACGAAGGCGCTGGCGCAGGCCGTCGCGGGTGATCCGCCTGGCCGTGTCGGTGATCTGCCCGATCCTGGCGAAGGATCGTCGAGACAGCCACGATGCCGCGACGACGGCGACGACGGTGAACACCGCCAGGGTCGCGATCGACCAGACCAGGAGCCCGGAGAGCACTTCGCGGGAGAGGGAGGTCGTCTGCTGGACGAGCACGCTCGTGCCGTCGGTGCCGACGCTGATCTGACCGTGTCCGGAGTCGTCCACGCCGCCGCGGATCTCGGTGCAGCCGGAATCCGTGGGCGGGTCGTCGCTGCCGACGAAGGTGATGCTGGTGCCGTCCGCGCATCCGGCGAGAGTGTCGATCGCCGTGTCGAAGAGCCCACGGACGAGCAGGTATTGGACACCGAGCAGGGCGATCCCGCCGGCGACGAACACCACGGCGATGAGCGCCGTGAGGCGGGTGCGGAAGCTCCACCGGCGTTTCGTGGCGGCGCTCACGCTCGTGCCTCGATCCGATAGCCGACCCCCGGGCTGGTGCGGATCACGTCCGGGTCGCCGAGCTTGCGACGCAGGGTGTGGATGGTGAGCTTCACCACCGAGCGGTTCCGGTCCGCGGGGTTCTCCCACACGTCGGCGAGGAGGTCGTCGGGGTGGACGTGGCCGCCGTCGGCGTACAGCAGCGATTCGAGCACGCCGAACTCCTTCGGGGTGAGGGCAAGCGGTCGGCCGTCCCGTTCGGCGACCCGCCGGAGGGTGTCGAGACGGACGTCGCCGGAGCTGAGGACGATCTGGTTGCTCTCGGTGGCGCGACGGGCCAGGGCACGCAGCCTGGCCAGGAGCTCGACGTAGGCGAAGGGTTTGGCGAGGTAGTCGTCGGCCCCGAGATCGAGCCCCGCGACGCGGTCGTCGAGAGTGCCGGCTGCGGTGAGCATGAGGATCCGCATCGGGTGCTGCTGGTCGCGCAACGTGCGGCACACGACATCGCCGCGGAGCTCGGGGAGGTCACGGTCGAGGATCATGATGTCCACGTCCACCTGCCCGGCCTTCACGAGCGCGGCGGCACCGTCGTGGACCACGTCGACGAGGTACCCCTCGCCGCGCAGCCCGTCGGCGAGGGAGTCGGCCAGATCCACCTCGTCCTCGACGATCAACACCCGCATCTCCTGCCTCCACTCCGCGCTGTCGGGCTGTGTTCGTCCATCGTCTCGTGTCCGCCATGGTCACATCCGCGAGGTTTGGTCGAGGTTAGGTCGATGCAGACCTGGACCGAACCCGGCCCTGCGTAGAACTGCCTCCGAGCGGTGAGAGCCACCGCCGCAGTCCACGGAGGTATCCATGACGACCCGCAACCTGTTCGCCGCCCTGGCCGGGCTCACCGTCGCGGGGGCACTCGCGTTGACCGGCTGCACCGCCGGCTCGGAGACCCCGGTGGAGCCGGGCGAGAGCGCGCAGGGCGGCACGGAGGACGCCGCGGCCTTCCTCGCCTGCCTGACCGCGGCGGGCGTGGAGGCGAAGATCACCGACAGCGGCCAGGTCGCGGTCAAGGCGGGGGCGGGGTCCGCCGAAGGCGGAGCCGTCTCCAGCGGAGACGGACTCCTCGGGATGGAAGGGGACGACGAGGGCAACACCTGGGTGATCCCGGTCGACTCGGCGTACTTCGCGGGCGACGCCGTCACCCAGGACGCCTACGCCGCCTGCGAGGCGGAGCACCCGGACTTCGAGCAGCCGCAGATCGTCCCCGGCGAGGATCCCGCGGAACAGGAGCAGCAGGCCGAGCAGGAGGAGGCCGCCCTCGCGTTCGCCCAGTGTGCCCGCGCGAACGGGTACGCCCAGTTCGAGGACCCGGACTTCTCACGGGCGAACGCGCTGCAGATCCCCGCCGATCTCACCGAGGCCGAGTTCCGGGCGGTCCTGGAGGAGTGCTGGGATCGCGACGCGGCCGTGTTCAACCTCGGCCAGCCCCTCGACGCTCCCTTCGAGGCCTGGGCCGTCCTCGAGGAGTTCCTGGGTACGCCCGCGTCATGAGCAGGGGATCTCGCTCCCGCACCGCGCTTCGGCTCCTGCTCGTCGTGGCCGCGGTCGCGGCCGCCGCCGCAGGCGCCACGATCGCGATCCGGAGGCCGTGGGAGGGCGCCGCGGAAGCATCGGCCGGATCGCCGGCATCGTCCGCGGTGACCGTTCCGGTCGAACGGGGGACGCTCACGAGTCAGCTCCGGCTGAGCGCGACGCTCGGCTACGGCGACCCGATCGCGCTCCCCGCCTCCTCGGGGATCCTCACCGCGCTGCCGTCGCCGGGGCAGAGGATCGAGGCCGGGCAGGCGGTCTACGAGAGCGACGGCAGGCCCGTCGTCCTCCTCCAGGGCGCGCGCCCGCTCTGGCGCGACCTGTCCAGCGGCGTCGACGACGGCCCCGACGTGCTCCAGCTCGAGCAGAACCTGGCCCGTCTCGGGTTCTTCGACCGCGAGCCGGACGACCGGTTCGACTGGTGGACGACCGACGCGGTACAACGCTGGCACCGAGCGCTCGGTCTGCCGACGACCGGCACGGTGGCGGTGGCGGACGCCGTCGTGGTGGATGCGCCGAGCATCCGGCTCGCTCAGGTCACGGCCGAGCTTGGGCAGGCCGGAGTCAGCCCCGGCACCTACACCGCCACCACGCTGTCGGCGACGGCGACGCTCACGGCCGCGCAGGCGCGCGAACTCACCGCAGGCACACCGGTCACGGTCGTGCTGCCGGACGGGACGGAACTGGAGAACACCCTCGCGGCCCTCGATCCGGGCGGGCAACCGGCCGGGGAGGACGGGCAGACGACGCCGGCGACGGCGACGATCGAGTTCCCCGATCAGGAGCAGGTCGCCTCCCTCGGCGCGGCCTCCATCCGGGTGATCGTGCAGAACACCGAGGAGAGCGAGCAGACGCTCATCGTGCCCGCGACCGCGCTGATCGCCACGGCGCAGGACAGCTACGCGGTCGAGGTGCTCACCGGCGAGCGGATCGTGCGGGTGCCGGTGCGGATCGGGCTCGTCGCCGACGCTCGGGTGCAGATCCTCGCCTCCGGCCCCGACGTCGCCGGCGCTCCCGCCGACTCGCCCAGCCTCGCGGAGGGCGAGTCGGTGGTGGTCTCACGATGAGCGTCGCAGTTCCGGTCCTCGTCGGCGAAGCGGCCCGGGTGCCGGTGATCGAGGCCCGCGGGGTGGCCAGGACCTACCCGGGCACCCCGGCCGTGCGAGCACTGCATCCCAGCTGGCTGCGCATCCATGCCGGCGAGCAGCTGGCGATCCTCGGCGCCTCCGGATCGGGGAAGAGCACGCTGCTCGCGATCCTCGGCACCCTCGACGACCCGACCGAGGGCACCCTGCTCGTCGACGGTCGGGAACTCACCGCCATGCCGGAGGCCAAGCGGTCCGCGATCCGCGCCTCGCGGATCAGCTTCGTGTTCCAGCAGTTCCACCTGATGCCGGCCGTGTCGGCGATCGAGAATGTCGCCACCGGACTCCTCTACACCGGCGCGTCGCCGAAGGAACGGGTCGAGCGCGCTCTCCTCGCGCTCGACGCGGTCGGCCTCGGGCACCGGCTGCGCCATCGCCCCGGCGAGCTGTCCGGGGGCGAGCAACAGCGGGTCGCGATCGCCCGCGCGCTCGTCCGCGAACCGGCGGTCCTGTTCGCCGACGAGCCGACCGGAGCGCTCGACTCCGCCACCGGAGAGGCGATCGTCGAGCTGCTCACCCGGATCGCCGGCGCCGGCACCGCCGTCGTCGTGGTCACCCACGACGCCGGGGTCGCCGAGCGATTCACCCGGCGCATCCGGCTCAAGGACGGCCGGATCCTCGACCCTCGCCCACCCGAGGCCGAGCCGAGCGGCGTCGCCGCGTCGCCGAACACCGGGGGAGCCGACCGATGAATGTGGACGCCGTACCCCTTGCTCCCAGCAGGTTCCGGCCCCGCGACCTGCTGCGCACCGCCTGGCTCGGACTCGCCAGCCGACCCCAGCGGACCGCGCTCGCCTCGCTCGGCGTCGCGATCGGGATCGCCTCCCTCACCGCGCTGACCGGCACGGCGGCGTCGAACCGGGCCCACCTGCTCGCCGAGCTCGACCGGAGGGGAGCCAACCTCGCCGTCGTCGCCCCGGCGGCAGGTCCCGACGACACCCTGGTCCCACTGCCGCAGACCGCACCGCAGACGACTCGGCGCGTCGACGGGGTCGCCGACGTGGGCGTGTTCGAGACCGCGCCCGAGGACATCCACGTCTACCGCACCGACGTCGTGCCGCAGACCGAGACGAACGGCGTCCGGGTGGCCGTCGCCCGTCCGGACGCGCTCCGGGCGATCGAGGGTGAGCTCGCCTCCGGGCGCTGGTTCGACGACGCCACCCGTGGCCTGCCGGTCGCGGTCCTCGGCCGCACCGCCGCGGACCGGCTCGGCCTGACCCGACCCGGAGACAGGATCTGGATCGGTGGGCAGTGGTACGGGGTGCTCGGCATCCTCGAATCCGCCGGCCTCGCCACCGACGTCGACGCCTCCGCGATCCTCGGCGACCACTGGGTGCGCGACACCTTCGAAGGCGCCACGATCGGCGACATCTCGGCCATGTACGTCCGGGCGGAACCCGGACAGCTCTCCCAGGTCACCGACCTGCTCGCCTCCGCCGCGAGCCCCGGGTCGGCGTTCGTCTCCGTCCACACCCTCACCGAGCTCGCCGGCGTCCGCGGCACCGCCGAGGACTCCCTCAGCGCCCTCGGCGTCGCTCTCGCCGCCATCGCCCTCCTCGTCGGCGCGGTCGGGATCGCGAACACCATGGTCGTCACCGTCCTCGAGCGCCGCGGAGAGATCGGGCTGCGCCGATCCCTGGGCGCACGCCCCGCGCAGATCGCCGCCCAGTTCGTCACCGAGGCCGCAGCCCTGGCTCTCGTCGGCGGCGTTACGGGCCTCGGCCTCGGGGCTGCGGCGGCGAGCGTCGTCGCGCTCGCCGCGGGGCAACCTGTCATCGTCCCGATCGAGACGGTGGCGGCCAGCCCGGTGATCGCCGCACTCGTCGGCGCGGCGGCGGGCCTCTGCCCGGCCCTGCGAGCCGCGCGCCTCTCGCCGACCCTGGCGCTTCGCGCGTCGTGACCCCAGCCTCGCCGAGAGCCGCAGGGCAGAGGCCGGCCCGCGAGTTTGACCGAGTCCGCGAGGAGTGGGACTCTTGGAGACGGCCCGGTTGCCGGCGAGGGAGACCGGGCGACTTCCTCCGATCCCACAGAAGGAATGGTCATGGCGAAGGCGCTGATCGGCTACCTGAACAGCGACCTGCGGACTCCTCACCCTCTCGTGGTCGACAATGCTCGGCTGCGCGCGCGGGTGCAGGAGCTCGAGGCTCTCGTGCTCACCCTGAAGCAGGAGAACGACGCGCTGGTGGCCCAGGCGGCCGAGCACGTCGAGTCGCACATCCAGGAGATGCAGCCCGCCTGAATCTTCCGCCCTCGGCGGAACAGGGTGACTGCGCGGCGGGCGGCGTCTAGCCTCTCGTCCTTGTGAGCCGACTCCTCGAAGTCATCGCCCCCGGGCGGCTGGGAGTCGGCTTTCGCTATCTCCTGGGCACCAGCTGGCTCAACGCGCTCGGCGGCGGCATGGCCCTCGCAGCCGGACCGCTGCTCGTGGCCAGTCTCACCGACGACGCTCGGCTCATCTCGCTCACCGCCCTCCTGGACTGGCTGCCCGGCTTCGCCTTCGGCCTGTACGCCGGGGTGCTGGCCGACCGGCACGACCGCAACCGGCTCATGGTGCTCGCCAACGTCCTGCGCGGCCTCGCGCTGGGCGTGCTGGTGCTCTTCCTGGCGACCGGCTGGGCCACGATCTGGCTGATCCTGCTCACCATGCTGGCCATCGGCACGGCCGACACGCTCTACGGTGCGGCCGGCCGCACCGTGCTCCCGATGATCGTCCCCAGGGCGGATCTCGGCATCGCCAGCTCTCGCTTCCAGTTCGGCTCGATGGGCATCAACCGGCTCATGGCGCCGCCGCTCGGTGCCGCCCTGTTCACGCTTGCGCACTGGCTGCCGTTCGTCACCCAGCTGGTCTGCCTCGGCCTCGCGGCGCTGTTGCTGAGCCGGCTGAGGCTGCCCCCGCACGGCGTCGCGCCGGAGGACCGCCGCCACGCCTTGACGGAGATCCGCGAGGGCTGGGCCTGGTCCTGGCGTACCCGGGCTACCCGCGTCCTCAACCTCCAGATCGTCACCTCCAACGTCGCCTACGGTGCTGCCTGGGGGACGATGGTGCTCTACGCCCGGGAGCGACTCGGACTGGACGAGATCGGCTACGGCCTGCTGCTGGCGAGCGTCGCGGTCGGTGGGGTGGTCGGCTCCTTCAGCTATGGCTGGGTGGAGCGGCGCTTCAGCATCGGCGACATCATGCGCTACGGCCTGATCTGGGAGACCGCCTCCTGGGCGCTGCTCTCGGAGCACTGGGGCATCACCGCCCCCTACTGGTTCGCGTTCGTCATCGCGGCTGTCGTGCTGGTCGCGCTGTGGCGCGAGATCGGCCTGCTGGGCAAGGACGCCGCCGCCGCTGCGGCTTAGCCTGCGCGGGATCGTCGCTCGCGCTTGTTAGGGTGAGGGCGCTGAGCTTCCCCCGCGTCGGCGCCCGACGGCGTCGCCGTGTCCGCTCGACCGCCACGCCCGCCCGGTGAGGGAGCCAGACGTTGTATCTGAAGAGCCTGACTCTGAAGGGGTTCAAGTCCTTCGCGTCGGCCACGACGCTCCAGCTCGAGCCCGGTATCACCTGCATCGTCGGGCCCAACGGCTCGGGCAAGTCCAATGTGGTCGACGCGCTCGCCTGGGTGATGGGCGAGCAGGGCGCCAAAAGCCTGCGCGGCGGCAAGATGGAGGACGTCATCTTCGCCGGTACGTCGGGGCGGCCACCGCTGGGACGTGCCGAGGTCGTGCTGACGATCGACAACACCGACGGCGCCCTGCCGATCGAATACGCCGAGGTGACGATCAGCCGCACCATGTTCCGCTCCGGCGGCTCGGAGTATGCGATCAACGGCCAGTCCTGCCGGCTGCTCGACGTGCAGGACCTGCTCAGCGACTCCGGCATCGGCCGCGAGATGCACGTCATCGTCGGCCAGGGCCAGCTCGACACCATCCTCCACGCCACGCCCGAGGAGCGGCGCGGCTTCATCGAGGAGGCCGCCGGCGTTCTCAAGCACCGCAAGCGCAAGGAGAAGGCGCTGCGGAAGCTCGACTCCACCGAGGGCAACCTCACCCGCCTGAACGACCTGCTCACCGAGATCCGCCGCCAGCTCAAGCCGCTCTCGCGGCAGGCGGAGGTCGCCCGGCAGGCGGCCACCGTGCAGGCCGACGTCCGCGACGCCAGGGCCCGGCTGCTGGCCGACGATCTGGTCGTCGCCCGCGGCGCGCTCGAGCAGGAGCTCGCCGACGAGTCGGTGCTGGTCGCTCGCCGCGAGGAGGTGGAGGCCGCCGTCGCCGCCGGCCGGGAGCGCGAGGCCGCCCTGGAGGCGGCGCTGCGCGAGGACCTGCCCGCGCTCGCGGCCGCCCAGGAGACCTGGTTCGGCCTCAACGGGCTGCGTGAGCGGCTGCGCGGCACCGCCTCGCTCGCCGCCGAACGGCTTCGCAATGCGGCCGCCGTGCCCGAGGTCGCGCCAGGCCGCGACCCCGAGGAACTGGAGGCGGAGGCGACGCGCGCCCGGGAGCAGGAGCGCGCCATCGACGCCGAGGTGGCGAGCCACCGTACGGCGCTGGAGGAGGCCGTCAACGCCCGCAAGGCGGCCGAGGACGCGGCCGCAGAGGAGGAGCGCCGCGTCGCCGCGCTGCAGCGCGCCGCCGCCGACCGCCGTGAGGGGCTGGCCCGGCTGCACGGCCAGGTCAACGCGCTCAAGTCCCGTGCCGCCGCCGCCGACGAGGAGGTCGGCCGGCTCACCCTGGCTCGTGAGGAGGCCGCGGCCCGCGCCGAGCGCGCCCAACGCGACTTCACCTCGCTGGAGACCAAGGTCGCCGGCCTCGACGCCGGTGAGGAGGGCCTCGACGCCGAGCACGAGGCGGCCACGGCCGCCTTGGAGGACGTCGAGGACAGGCTCGCCAAGGTGCGCGAGGAGGCCACCCAGGCCGACCGCGACCGCACCGGCCTGGCCGCCCGCAAGGACGCCCTGGAGCTCGGCCTGGCCCGCAAGGACGGCGCCGGCGCGCTGCTCGCCGCCAACGACCGGGTCTCCGGCCTGATGGGCTCGGTGGCGGCGCTGCTGGCGGTCCGCTCGGGCTATGAGACCGCGGTAGCCGCCGCGCTCGGCTCCGCCGCCGACGCGGTCGCCATGACCGACGCCGACGCCGCGGTGGCCGCCATCGGGCTGCTCAAGACCGACGACCTCGGCCGCGCCGGGCTGCTGCTGGGCGGCGCGCCCGCCGACTCGGCCGACTGGCCGTCGTTGCCGGCCGGCCACTCCTACGCCGTGGACGTGGTCGAGTGCCCCGAGACGCTGCGGCCGGCGCTGGCGCGACTGCTGTTCAAGGTCGCCGTCGTCGACGATCTCGACGCCGCCCGGGTCCTGGTCGCCGCGCTGCCCGATGTCACCGCCGTCACCAGGGACGGCGACCTGCTGGGCGCCCACTTCGCCTCCGGCGGCTCCAGCGCCGGTCAGAGCCTCATCGAGATCCAGGCCGCGGTCGACGAGGCCGCCGAGCAGCTCACCGAGGCCATCTCCGCCTCCGAGCGGCTCACCTTCGAGACCTCGCGCCTGGAGGCCGAGCGGCTGGAGGCGCAGAAGCGGGTCGACGTCGCGCTGGCCAAGCTGCACGAGTCCGACGCCACGCTCGCCGCGGTGGCCGAGGAGCTGGCGCAGTACGGCGCGGTGGCCCGTGCCGCCCGTGGCGAGGCCGACCGGCTCGGGCAGGCGATCGAGCAGGCCCAGGCGTCCCGTGAGCAGGCGGTCGCCGGCCTCACCGAGCTCGAGACCCGGCTGGCGACGGCCGAGGACGCGGGCGAGGAGGAGCCCGAGGCCGGACTCCGTGAGGAGCTGGCGGAGGCCGCCCGGGCTGCCCGGCAGAGCGAGATGGAGGCCCGGCTCGCGCTGCGCACCTCCGAGGAGCGGGCCCGCGCCCTGCACGGCCGCGCCGACAGCCTGCTGCGC
>NZ_JASGDQ010000025.1:0-2944 GCF_047607185.1 Nocardioides sp.
CGGCCTCGGGGGCGAGTGTCTCCGGTGAGGTCACGGTGACCTTGACGAAGGGGAAGAAGGCCAAGTCGGTCACCGCCACGCTGACGGCCGGCAAGGCCGTGGTGAAGCTGCCCCGGCTGGCCAAGGGTAAGTGGAAGGCGAGTGTCGCCTACGCGGGTGACAGCGCTTTCGAGTCGGCCACCTCGAAGGTCGTGACGATCAAGGTCAAGAAGAAGAAGTAGCAGCACCGCACGCCACCGGCGGTCCGGGCACCCTGCCTCGACGGGGCGGGTGCCCGGACCGTACGGCGTTCGAGGAGGCCGAGATCCTCAGCCCGGACCCCTCGCGCCGTGGCTGTGGGGGATCGCGGTGGTGGTCAGGGGTGTCGTCGGTAAGCACGTCAACGCCTCCATCACGGCGTTCGACAGGGCCCTGGCCGGATCGGCCGGGGCCCTGCGTGGTGAGTGGGTGGAGCGAGGGTCAGGAGACCGCGATCGACTCGATCGTGGTGCCCTGCACAGTCTCGCCGTCGGTGCCGCAACGGAACAACACGTCCTGGGTGGACCAGCCGACCTGGGTGCCGAGGAGGTAGACCGGCTCGCGGACGGTGATGGTCGTGGTGAAGGCCACGGTCTCGGTGGAGCTGGCGCCCGAGGCGTACCACGGGTCGGTGACGTTGTCGTTGTCCGGCGTACGGACGGCTCCGGTGCCGGTCCACCCCGACGGCAGCGAGATCGCCGGGATCGTGCCGGAGGCGCTGGCGTCCTCATCCGACGTGCCGCCGAAGGCGACCCAGCCGCTGGCCAGCGAGCCCAGGTTGTGGACTCCCTCGGTGCTGCCGAAGGTCGAGTTGACGGCGAAGTTGCTGGTGGCGACCTTGAACTGGGTGTACCCCTCGTCGGTGGCGATCTCGAGCAGCTCCTGCGGGGCGGTGACCGTCACGGTCGCGGCGGTCGCCGAGACGGCGCCCCCACTGCTGGCGGTGGTGGGCAGATCGACGTCGACCTCGACGGGGATCTCGAAGGGCGTCGTGTATAGCTCCTCCCACGAGGTGTAGCACTCATAGGACTTCGCGCCGGTGGCCGCCTCCGCGGGGCCGGGGACCCCAAGGGCCATGGCGCCGAGGGTGAGGGCGGCGGCGACGCGGGCGATGCTGTTGACAGGGCTCATGCGATTCGGTTCCTCCCGTGCGGGCGAGACCCGTGCGGTCTCTTAGGGTAGCCTTGCCTTTGTTTTTGGAACCGAGCAATCCATTGCCGTCAAGTCGTCCGCTGCGATGCGACTCCGGGGGCCAGCGGACAACCTGAGAGTTGTCCGTTGACTGCGGGTTAGGGATGCCTAACTGTTACGCGGTGCGTAGATGTTCGATGTGCGAAGGAATGAGGCGTATGCCCCGGAGTGAATCTCCCTCGACGAGCAGGACCAGGTGGGTCCGGGCGGGACTCGCCGCCCTGCTCTCCGCCGCGCTGGCCGGCGGCTCCCTGGGCGGCGGCTCCCTGGGCGCGCTGGTCGGAGCTGCTCATGCCGACGACGCCGACCTTCCGCTCTTCGAGCCGGACGTCACCGACGCCGTCAGCTCGGTCTGCACGTTGACCGGGGCGGCCAGTACCATCACCGTCACGGTGGCGCGGGTGCTCTCCTCGGTGCCGATCCAGGTCATCTCCGGTGAGACCTATCCGGCGCAGGAGCTCACCGTGAGCTTCGAGCTGACGAGCCTCAACCGCGGCAAGTGGATCACCGCCTTCGGCGACGGCGAGGCGACGCTCGGCTTCTCCGGGCTCGCCCTCGTGCTCGAGCGCGAGGGCGCCGACGACGTCACCTACGACCTCGGCGACGTGACCGTGCCGGCCTCGACCCCGCCCAGCAGCGGCAAGTGGACCACCGATTCGGCGACGGTGTCGGTCCCCGCCATCACCGTCCCCACGGACGGCTCCGGAAAACCGGTCTCGCTTTCCCTGCCCAGCACGCTGACCTTCGCGGGTTCGGTGACGGACGAGGGCGTGTCGACCACCGTCGAGGGCACCTGCACGGCGAGCACCGCCATCGCCACCATCCCGTCCACCTCGAGCTATGACCTTCCGCTCGACGCCCCCGCCGAGGCGCCGCTCGGCACGGTCGACTACGACTGCGTCATCACCAACGAGCTCACCGCGACGGAGGTGGCCGTCGGAAGCCTCGCAGTGAGCGTGACCGGCGATCTTCCCGCCACCGCGCGCATCGGTGAGACGCTGGCGTCCGCCCCGGTCGTGGTCGGGATCCACTCCGACATTGCCGCCGTGAGCTGGGCCACGACCGGAGACACCTTGAGTTCCCGGCCGCAACAGCTGTACGAGGTGAGCGAGGCCGCCGTGACCGCCGAGGTGGGCGGCGAGGCCGCGGGCTCGGTCTCGCTTGCGGGGCTCCGGCCCAGCTACGACATCCAGGACGGCGAGCTGACCGACTGGTACGTCGCCACGGAGCTGGCGGGAGTCACCGTCCCGACGACCGCGGCCGCGGGCGAGAGTCTGGACCTGGCGCTCCCCTCCGAGATCGCCGTCGTCGTCGAGGGCACCAGCGTCGCAGGCTCGGGCATCGCGTCCAACCTGGTGAGGCTCACCATCGAGTGCACCGCGGCCGAGGGGGCCGAGTTGACCATCGCGCAGATCCCGGTCGCGAAGTGGGCCACGAGCTCGCTCGCCACGCTGGCGTCGTCCTCGGTCCCCCAGGGCACGGCGGGATCACTGGCGGTGAGCGTGACGAGCGAGTCCGGCACGCCGTCGGGCACGGTCTCGGTGACCGGCTCGGGGGTGTCGCAGTCGGCGACGTTGACTGATGGCAAGGCCACGGTCGCGCTGCCGGCCACGTTGGCGGTGGGGTCGCACACCTTCACGGTGGCCTATTCCGGTGACGCCACTCACGAGGGCTCCTCGGCGAGCCTCACCCTGACCGTGACCGCTGCCAAGGTCGCCACGACCGCGTCGCTGAA
>NZ_JASGDQ010000026.1:0-5996 GCF_047607185.1 Nocardioides sp.
GAGTCGGCAGAAGTGCAGGTGGTTGTGCACAGGGGTCTGTGGACGATTCCCGCACTTCTGCCGACTCGGCACCCTGGGGAGCAGCACTTCTGCCGACTCGGCACCCTGGGGACCAGCACTTCTGCCGACTCGCGCTTGGGGGAGGGCAGAGGGAGGGAGGGAGGGCTATATGTTTCCCGTGACCTGGCGCTGACATCGGCGCCGACCGGCTGAAACACCCGGTTCCTAGCGTGCGGAGCAGTTTCTCTCCCACCCAAGGAGCCCTCATGACCAACGACCTCCCCGACATCGTCGAGGCAGCCGGCTATCCACCCGGCCGCGGCGTGCCGAAGCGCGACTACGACCCCCGGCTGACCAACGAGGACCTGGCTCCGCTCAAGGAGCAGACCTGGTCGTCGTACAACATCTTCGCCTTCTGGATGTCCGACGTGCACTCCGTCGGCGGCTACGTCACCATGGGCACGCTGTTCGCCATCGGGCTCAACGCCTGGCAGGTCTTCGTCTGCCTGATCGTCGGCATCTGCATCGTGCAGTTCTTCTGCAACCTGGTCGCCAAGCCGAGCCAGCAGGCCGGCGTCCCCTACCCGGTGACCAGTCGCGTCTCCTTCGGCGTCCTGGGCGCCAACATCCCCGCCATCATCCGCGGCCTGATCGCGGTCGCCTGGTACGGCGTGCAGACCTTCCTCGCCGCCGAGTCGCTCAACATCGTCTTCCTCAAGCTGTGGCCCGGCCTGGCCGACTGGGCCGACGTCGACCTCCATGGCTTCCTCGGCCTGTCGGTGCTCGGCTACGTCAGCTACGCGATCCTCTGGGTGCTGCAGGCGCTGCTGTTCTGGCGCGGCATGGACATGATCCGCAAGTTCATCGACTTCGCCGGCCCGGCCGTCTACGTCGTCATGATGGTGCTCTGCCTCTACATGCTGTTCAAGGTCGACTTCGACATCGACCTGAACCTCTCCGACCACGCGCTCAGCGGCATGTCGCTGGTGTGGGGCCTGTGCGCCGCGGTGGCCTCGGTGGTCGCCTACTTCTCCGGCCCGATGCTGAACTTCGGCGACTTCTCCCGCTACGCCAAGGACTTCAGCTCCATCAAGCAGGGCAACTTCCTCGGCCTGCCGCTGAACTTCATCCTGTTCTCGCTGCTCACCGTGCTCACCGCGGCGGCGACGGTGCCGCTCTACGGCGAACTGATCACCGACCCGATCGTGACCGTGCAGAAGATCGACAACACCTTCGCGATCATCCTTGGCGGCGCCACCTTCGTCATCGCCACCATCGGGATCAACATCGTGGCCAACTTCATCAGCCCGGCCTTCGACTTCTCCAACGTCAGCCCGCAGAAGATCTCCTGGCGGATGGGCGGCATGATCGCCGCCTTCGGCTCGGTGCTGCTGACCCCCTGGAACTGGTACAACAACGACGACGCCATCTTCTGGACGCTCGGCATCCTCGGTGCTCTGATCGGCCCGCTGTTCGGGATCCTGATCGCCGACTTCTACCTGATCCGGCAGCAGAAGATCGTCGTGGACGACCTGTTCACCCTGGAGGAGGACGGCGAGTACTGGTACGACAAGGGCTACAACCCCGCGGCGGTGAAGGCGGTGATCGTCTCCGGCGTGATCTCGCTGGGCTCCGTCGTGGTTCCGAAGGTCTTCGACATCGTGAGCTGGCTGCCGACCTACAGTTGGTTCGTCGGCTGCGCCGCCGGGCTGGTCGCCTACTACTTCTTCGCCGTCGCGGCGAACGTGGCGGGCAGCGGCTCGCGCCGGGCTGCGGCGGTGGCCGAGGCGGCATGAGGATCCTGGTCGTCAACCCGAACACCACGGCGTCGATGACCGCACTGATCGAGAGTTGCGCCCGGGCCGCCGTCGGCCCGGGCGTAACCCTCGATGCGGTCAACCCCGCCCACGGCCCGGTGTCGATCGAGAGCCACTACGACGAGGCCGTCGCGACGCCGTACCTGCTCTCGGTGATCGGTGCCGCGCGAGGGTACGACGGCTTCGTGATCGCCTGCTTCGGGGATCCCGGTCTGCTGGCGGCGCGTGAGCTGGTCGACGCCCCGGTGGTCGGGATCGCCGAGGCGGCGATGCACACCGCGACCTATCTGGGCCGGTCGTTCTCCGTGGTCACCACGCTGTCGCGGGTGATCGGCCACACCTGGGACATCGCACACGCCTACGGGGTCGCCTCGCGGTGCGCGGGGGTGCACGCCTGTGAGATCCCGGTGGTCGAGCTGGAGACCGATCCCGCGGCGCGCGCCACCATCACCGAGGCGTGCCGGCAGGCGCTGGAGCAGGACGGCTCGGACGTCATCGTGCTCGGCTGCGCCGGTATGGCCGACCTGTGCGCCAAGATCTCCGCCGAGCTCGGCGTACCGGTGGTGGACGGCGTCGCGGCGGCGGCCGCCGAGGTCGAGAAGCTGGTCAGGCTCGGCCTGACCACCTCCAAGCGCCTGGAGTTCGCGCCACCGCCGCCGAAGAGTCTCTGATGGCCCCTCGAGGGGTCCCTGATGGCCCCTCGAGAAGTCGCCGATCACCCCTCGCGAGGGGGGCAACGGGAGACCCCTCGCGGGGCCATCAGAGACGTCTCGCCGGGCCATTAGGGACCCCTCGGCGGGCCATCAGGGACCTCTCGACCCCCCCCGGGGCCGGCTAGGAGCCCAGCGGCGAGTCGGTGGTGAAGCCGGGCAGGATCTCGAAGGCGCCGGAGGCGGTGGCGGTGACATAGTCCATCAGGTCGTCGGCCTCGTCGAGCCGCTGCTGGGTGCGGACGAAGGTGTCGAGGTCGGCCTGGTGGCAGATGAAGACCAGGCCCTGGTCGCCCGGCCCGTTGTCGTAGGGGTAGCCGCGGCGCAGCATCAGCTTGCTGCCGGTGAACGACGGGTGCGCGGCGCGGGCGTGGGAGCGGGCCGGGACCAGATAGTTGCCGTCGGCGGACTTGGCGTCGAGGTCGATCTCGCTCATCGTGTCGCCGCCGGAGAGCGGCGCCCCGTCGGCCCGACGCCGCCCGATCACGGCGTCCTGCCGCTCCGGCGTCTCGGCGAGGAACCGGTCGAGGTCGAGCCGCAGCCGCCGGATGACACAGACCGTCGAGCCGTCGCTGCGCCAGACATTCTCGGCCAGCTCGTCCTCGCCGCGCGGCACGATGATGCCGTCGAGATGGCCGAGCGGGTTGCGGGAGATGCCGTCGGCCCGGATGCCGCGCTGGCCGCGCTGCTGCCACCTGAGCGTGGCGCCGGTCAGCTGGCCGACCAGGTCGCGGGTGACCGGCTCGAGGACGCTCGCGTCGGTGGCGGCGACGAGCAGCAGCAGGTCACCGTCGCGGATCAGGTCGTCGGGGTCGGAGGCGAATCCCGGCAGCGCGGTGCCGGTGCCGACGGTGACGGTGAGGTCGCCGGCCCCGTCGGGGAGTACGTCGCCGGCCTGGCCCGACGTAAGCGTCACGACGCGCTCGCCGAGGGCAGCGAGGTCGGGCTGCTCGGTCAGGTCCACGACGGTGACCAGACAGTGCGGCTGGGCGATCACCGGCCGGTCGACACCGGCCTGGGTAGTGCCGGTCGCGACCACAGGCTCACCGTTGACCGGCAAGGTGGCGACGCTCGGCTCGTCGTGGGCTGTCGTCGCGATCGCGGCACCGACACCGGCGCCGATCGCGGCGGCAGCGCCGCCGCCGAACAACGAGCGCCTACTGACTCGCATGGCGTCCCGACCCCGACGAAGTGGGCATCCGGGCCCGGCATCGGCTCACGACCTCACCCCGCGCTGCGCAAGCTCGCTCACGAGAGCGGCTCCAGGGTGACCCCCTCGGCCGTGGCCAGGTCGATGTCGGTCCAGTCACCGTCGAGCCGGAGCTGGACCCGGTGCATGAGGCCGGTCTCGTCCAGCCACAGCCGCAGGTTGGCGTCCTCGGCGCTGACCTGCTCGGTCGTCGAGTCGCCCGGCGGGGCGGCGTACACGGTGAGGTCGGTGCCGTTGAGGCTCTCCGTACCTATCCAGTAGGCACCGGTCTGTCGCAGCAGCAGCGGATTCTCGGGACGGTCGTCGGAGAGGTCGAGGAGGACGGTGAGCGTGGAGTCGAGCACCGAGGCGGAGGCGTCCATGCCGCGGCTCTGCCAGCCGTCGGTCGGCTCCGGCAGCGGCGCCGTGGTGGCGTCGGCGGGCGCCTCGGCGTTGGCAAGGGTGGTGCCGTCCCACCGCAGCAGCTGGCTCGGGAAGCCGTCGCCGGTCGCCAGCGCGTAGCCGAGGTGGTCGGGGAAGTCGACCCAGCCGTCGAGGGTGACCTGCTGCCCGTTGATCGCCAGCGTGGTGGTGAAGGAGCGGGTGCCGGCGTCGAAGTTGCGGAACCGCGCGGTGGCCAGCACCTGCGCCTCGGCGTCGGTCACCGGCCGCGGCCCGTCCTGCGTCTCGGCGTCGGAGGACGACCCGCCACAGCCGGCCAGGAGCAGCGCCACCAGCACCACCACCAGCAGCGCCACGACGTCATGCGGACGGAGCAACCGTCTGCTCCGTCCGCATGACGTCCCGGGCCGGCTCATCGGGTTCCCGTCAGGTCGGCGAGCAGATCGAGAGCGGGTACGACGTCGGAGACGGCCGGCATCTCGACGGCGTCGGGAAGCGGGTCGGGCACCTCGTCGGAGACCGACATGCTGGGCTGGTCCTTCGGGGCGGCCACCTGCAGGAAGCTCATGCCCGGCGGAGCGGCCGCGAGCTCGCTCAGCCGGGTGGCGTCGACGGCCGGCAGGTCGCCGTCCCCGCAGCCGGTCAGCAGCGGCGCGAGCCCGGCCGGCAGGGTGTCGACCTCGCTGTCGAAGCACACCCGGGTGGCCGGCGTACGGGCGGCGGAGATGTTGGCGACGGCGACCCCGTTGCCGGTGAGCGAGTTGCCGGTGAAGGTGTCGTCGGTCGTGGGGAGGTCCTCGGTGTTGGCGATGGTGACCCCCGCTCGTGGGTTGCCGGTGACCAGGTTGGCGGTGAACTCGTTGCCGATGCCGCCGGCGATGCCGATGCCGATGCCGAACCCGCCGTCGGCCTGCGCCGGCGAGCTCGCCTCGCTGTTGTCGGCGACGACATTGCCGAAGACGGTGTTGCCGGCCTGCGGCCGGAACGCCTCCTGGTAGTTGGACAGGAAGGTCATGCCGACCCGGTTGCCGCTGAACCGGTTGCCGGCGACCACCAGCGGGGTCGAGGCGTTGGCGTTCTCGAAGCCGACCGCGTTGCGCTCGGCGACATTGCCCTGCACCAGCACGTCGCACTCCTTGCACTGGCCGACGTAGATGCCGCTGTCGGCCGAGCCCGAGGCGTAGGAGTCGACGATCGCGCCGTGCTGGGTGTTGAAGGCGTAGAGCCCGTAGAGGCCGTTGTCGTAGGCGGTCACGTGGTCGATCCGGAACCGCTGCAGCGGCGGGAACTTGGCGGGGTCGAACTCGGTGTAGGAGCTGCCGTTATTGGCCTGCGGCCCGTTGTCGTCGTGCAGCCCGGTGACCAGCACGCCGTAGAAGGTGTGGTTGCGGACGGTGAGGTTCTCGACCCGTACGCCGTCGGCGATCCCGACCACGCCGTAGGGCCGCACCCCCTCGCCGTCGATGACCACCCCGTTGCGGTCGGTGCCGCGCAGGGTGACGTCCTTGGTGGTGATCGTGACCGACTCGTCGTACGTGCCGGGGTCCACCAGGACGAGGCCGCCCTCGTGGACCTTGTCGACCGCGGCCGAGATGGTCGCCGCGTCCTCAGGGACCCGAACGACCATCGCCGCCGACGTCGACTCCGTCTTGCTACCGCACCCCGTAAGGGAGACGGCAGCCAGCAGCGCGACCGCCGCCCCCGCCCTGACTCGCATGGTTGCAGAGTCTAGGGCGGGGGAGGCTGGTCTCACTTGGCGTGGACGGGGACCAGGGTCACCACGAAGTTCTTCTGGTAGTGGAACCGACCGTTGGCATACACGGTCTTGTCCGAACAAGTCACCACCACCAGCTTGTGCTTGCCCTTGACATCGAAGTA
>NZ_JASGDQ010000027.1:0-4637 GCF_047607185.1 Nocardioides sp.
TACTTCGATGTCAAGGGCAAGCACAAGCTGGTGGTGGTGACTTGTTCGGACAAGACCGTGTATGCCAACGGTCGGTTCCACTACCAGAAGAACTTCGTGGTGACCCTGGTCCCCGTCCACGCCAAGTAGGACACGGCCAAGTAGGACACGCGGCTCACGCCGCGGGGCTGCGGCCCCGTGGCGTGAGCCTGTCGTGGAGTAGAGCTGCCCATCCCGAGGCCCCCTGACAGGATGGGCGAGGGGGAGACGTCCCGTCCGTCTCCCCCTCATCCCATTTCGCGCACGACCCCGTTCTGCCCTCCCGAAACCCTGACGCAGGGTGATCGTGAGGGTGAACTTGAGGGTGAATTCGTGTCCGCGCCGGCATCGGCCCTCCGATGCCGAGACGGCGACGTCTGGTCACCACCGGGTGCGGTAGAGACGCTCCTCCTCGTAGCCGCGACAGGCTACTAGTCCGATCGGACTATTCCATAGCTAACTTGCCTCATCTTTCGGTGGTCGGTAGCGGTGGTGGGGGTTCTCTGTTTGAATGCCAGCGCGCACCGATTCCGTGGCTCTTCGGGTCCGGCGGTGGGCGTCGGAAGCAGTTCCGGCGTTGGGGGGAGTTCGGGAGACTGGCTCGGGACGGCACCTGGGGTGCTGTTCTGGTGAGTTGTGCCGCTTCCTCGGCGTGGAGCTGGGAGAGCATCAACTCAGGGGGAAGCAAGTGAGTGGACAGTCACGTCCTTATGGTCGTTTCGGCGGCGGTCGGCACCGGGAGCGCCGACTGTGGCGGGTCGGGGCCCGTCGGGGGCTCATCGCCAGCACGGTGATGGGGCTCGGGCTGGGTGGCGTCGTACTGTCCGCGGCCCCGGCTTCGGCCGCGGTGACCGCCGGCACGGTCTTCAAGGACTTCAACGGCAACGGTGTCTATGACACCACCGCGAAGAACTTGGTGGTGGAGACCGGTCTGAAGGGCGCGGTCGTCTCCGCTTTCGTCGACGACAATGACACTGCGGTCGCCACTGCCACCACGGACGCGTACGGGGAGTACAGCCTGGACCTGGGCACGATCGCGGATGGCACCGCGTTGCGTCTGGAGTTCGAGCTTCCCGAGGGTTATGAGTCCTCCACCCACGGCGGCACCAGTGTGCAGTTCACCACCGCGGGCGCGACCGGGGTCGACTTCGCCGCTAACGCTCCTGATGACTACTCTCCCGACCTCAGCGCCGACAACCCGCCGATCGTGACCGCGATCCAGATCCCGGGCGATCCGGAGTCGACCGCGACCGCCTCGCCGGCGAGCGAGCCGGCACTGGTGATCCAGCCCTGGAGCTCCGGGCTTAGTAGCGGTAGCACGCAGAGCGGCTACCCCAACCGGACCACGCTGGCCACGTTCGGTGAGGTCGGGGCGTTGTGGGCGACCGAATACAACCGGGTGACCAACAGTGTCTATGCCGCGGCCACCTACAAGCGTGAGTCGGGTCTGGGCGAGCTCGGCCTTGCCGGCATCTACCGTGTCGATGACGTGTTGACCGAGGACGGTGGCATCGGCATGCCGGGCACGGTGGTGCCCTGGGTCGACTTGACCAGTCTGGGCATCGACTTCGGCACCGCGCTGAGCAACTCCGAGCGTGGTCTGGACGCCACGACCACCGTCGCGCGGGACCCTGACGCCTTCGCCAAGGCCGGCAAGATCGGTATCGGTGGCATCAGTGTGAGCGAGGACGGCAGCACGATGTATGTCGCCAACCTCTACGACAACAAGATCTACGTCCTCGGTATCGACACCGCCGACCCGAGCGCGGCGCCGACCCTCGAAGGCACCCTCGACCCGAGTCTGAGCGATGGCCAGCAGTTGTGGGCGGTCGAGACCCACCACGGCAGTCTCTTCGTGGGCTATGTCGACACCCAGCAGGCAGCCGATGACACCAAGGGCGCCTACGACACCACTAATGCGGCCCACGTCCTGAGCACCCCCGAGGCCGGCCCAGGCACCTGGACCTCCGTGTTGGACTTCCCGCTCGACTACAGCCGGGGTGCGTCCTACACCGGCATCAACACCCCGGACGCCAAGCGGTGGAACGTCTGGTCCGACACCTGGACCGAGAACACGACCAACACCTCCACCACGGCCGCCGCCAATGCGCACTACGCCAACGGTTGGTGGATGGCCTACCACCAGCCGATCCTCTCCGACCTCGAGTTCGACGGCGACGACAACCTGATCGTCGGCCTGGCCGACCGCAACGCGCTGCAGGGCGGCAACCGCAACGTGGCGCCGTATGTCAACGATGACAGCACCGTCTCGACGTCAGGCGCCTGCACCTCCACGACCACGGCCAACCTCGCCACGACCTGCTACCAGACCGTCAGTGCTGGCGACACCCTGATCGCCTGGCCCAGCGCGGAGGAGGAGTGGACGGTGGAGTCCGACGGCACGATCACCAACCTCGACAGCACCACGCGCACCGGCTACTCCACGACCAACAGCCAGGGCCCCGGTGGCGGGGAGTTCTTCAACGACACCCGCCCGTGGCCGTCGTCGACCAGCCACCAAGAGGGCACCCTGGGCGCGCTGGCCGCGGTCCGTGGTGTGTCCGAGATCGTGACGACCTCGTTCGACCCGGCTGGCGAAATCCGCAACTCGGGCCTGAACTGGCTCAGCCTCGCCAATGGCGCTACCACCAAGTCCTACCAGCACCGGCCCGACGGCGGCGGTGGCAGCAACAACGCCGCCGGGGTTGCCTCACCGGGCTTCGAAAAGGGTGGTGGTCTCGGTGATGTCGAGGCGTTGGTGCCGCCGGCTCCGATCGAGATCGGCAACCGGGTCTGGATCGACGTCGACGGTGACGGCGTCCAGGACCCGTCCGAGCCCGCCCTCGCCGGCGTCGTGGTCGAGCTCCTCGACGACGACGGCACGGTGTTGGCCACCACGGTCACCGCCGCCGACGGCACCTACTACTTCAGCTCCACCGACGTGGACGGGCTGGAGCCGAACGGCGGCGACTACACCATCAGGTTCACCAACCCCTCGGCACTTGACGAGAGTGATGTCAACTACCAGGACGGCACCACCGTCGCGGCCACCATCGGCACCAGGGACGTGACCTGGGCCGAGCTCACGCTCACCGCGGTCGACGAGGGGAGCAAGGACACCATCGACTCCGACGCGACCGCGACCGCGACCGACTCCGACGGCTACGTCGGCACGACGCCGTACACCGCTGGCGGTCCGGGCGAGAACGACCACACCCTGGACGCGGGATTCCAGTACCCACTGAGCGTCAGCGTGGGTGACTACGTCTGGCTCGACACGAACAAGGACGGTGTCCAAGACTCCGGCGAGTCGGGTATCGAGGGTGTCACGTTGACGATCAGCCGTAGTGACGAAGGGACCGTCACCCATGCTGATGGGACGGCGTACACCGAAGAGGAGCTGTCCACGGTCACGGATGCTGATGGCGGGTACCTCTTCGAGGACCTGTCGGTGCTGCCCGAGGGCGTCTACTACGTGGTCACCATCGACGAGGACAGTGAGGCCCTAGATGGGCTGGTCCCGACCCAGACCGGTCAGGGCACCACGGCCACCGACTCCTCGACGGGTTCGGCCACGTCGACTGAGCTGACTGAGGACGGTGACTCCGACCTGACGCTGGACTTCGGGTTCATCACCCCGGCGGTCACGGTGGGCGACTATGTCTGGCTCGACACCGACAAGGACGGTGTCCAGGACGCCGACGAGTCGGGTATCGAGGGCGTCACGTTGACGATCAGCCGTAGTGACGGCGGGACCGTCACGCATGCTGATGGGACGGCGTACACCGAAGAGGAACTCTCCACGGTCACGGATGCTGATGGTGGGTATCTCTTCGAGGACCTGGCGGTGCTGCCGGCGGACGTCTACTACGTGGTCACCATCGACGAGGACAGTGAGGCCCTGGATGGGCTGGTCCCGACCCAGACCGGTCAGGGCACCACGGCCACCGACTCCTCGACGGGTTCGGCCACGTCGACCGAGCTGACTGAGGATGGTGACTCCGACCTCACCCTGGACTTCGGGTTCATCACCCCGACCGTCTCGGTGGGTGACTACGTCTGGATCGACACCGACAAGGACGGTGTCCAGGACGAGGGCGAGCCGGGCATCGGGGGTGTCAAGCTGACCCTGACCGATGAGGACGGTGAGGTGGTCGCGACCACCACCACCGACAGCAATGGTTACTACGAGTTCACCAACCTGCCTCCGGGCACCTATACGGTCACCATCGACTCCAGCACGGTCCCGGCTGGGCTGGTCTCGACCCAGACCGGTCAGGGCACCACGGCGACGGATTCCTCCACGGGTTCGGCGACCTCGGTGAAGCTGGTCAACGATGGTGACTCGGACCTGACGCTCGACTTCGGGTTCGTGTCCCCGGAGGTGTTGGCTGCCACGTTGAGTGGGGTGACGGTGTCGACGAAGTCGTCGGTGAAGCAGGCTGAGACTGGTACGCAGCTCTTTGACCAGGTTCAGGTTCAGGGTCTGGCCGCGGGTCAGACGGCTTCGGCGACGGCCACGCTCTATGGGCCGTATGCGAGCAAGAAGGACATGACGTGTGCTTCGGGCAAGGCGGTCAAGACGGTGAGTTTCACCGCCACCAGTGAGTGGGTGGAGA
>NZ_JASGDQ010000028.1:0-15141 GCF_047607185.1 Nocardioides sp.
AGGCACACCCATCGCGGCGTTGGCGCCGCTCGGAAGACGCCCGGTATGCCGTCGCGACGCCGCCTTGCGCTGCGCGCACCTGGATCCACGCATACCCCCCACGAACTTCCAGAGACGACCACTAGCGACCGAGCGGCACCCGCCAGACGAACTCCGTGCCGCGCGGTGCCCGGGCGCGCAGCTCCAGGCTGCCGCCCAACTCGGCGGCGCGACGGCGGGCGTTGCGCAGGCCGCTCTCGCCGACGTCGGGGCCGATGCCGACGCCGTCGTCGCGGACCACCAGCAACACCTCCTCGGCGGTCACCGCGAGCTCGACCTCGGCGCTGTCGGCCAGCGCGTGGCGGGCCAGGTTGGAGACGGCCTCGCGCAGCACCGGCACCAGCTGCTCGCGTACGTCGGCCGGCACCGCGGTGTCCACCGGCCCGGTGGTGCGGACGGTGGGCGCGAAGCCGAGCACGCCGACGTACTCCCTGACCAGGTCGCGCAGTTCGGCCCGCAGCGACGCCGGCCGCTTGGCCTGCAGCTCGAAGATGGTGCCGCGGATGTCCTTGATGGTCTGGTCGAGCGCGTCGACCGCGGCGGTCAGCCGCTCGGCGATGTCGGGCGGTGCCGACAGGCCGACACCCTGCAGCTGCAGCCCGGTCGCGAAGAGCCGCTGGATGACCACGTCGTGCAGGTCCCGGGCGATCCGCTCTCGGTCGGTGATGACGGCGAGCTGGGCCCGGTCGGCGACCGCCTGGGCCCGGTCCAGCGCCAGCCCGGCCTGATCGGCGAAGGAGGCGAGCAGCTCCCGCTCCTCCTTCTCGGAGGGGTCGAAGCCACGGTCGTAGACCGCCACCAGCAGCCCCCGCTCGGCCACTTGGGCGCGCAGCGGCACCGCTACCAGGGTGAGCCCCTCGATGGTCTCCTCGACGACCTCGACGTCGGTCTCCGCCCAGGATCGGCTCAGCGACTCCAGCAGCGTCGCGACCGCGTCGTGGACCAGCTCCTCGTCGGCCGGCTCGGCGGCGAGTGCCGCGATCGGGTCGTCCGGGTCGAGCGTGGAGACCGCCATGGCCCGGGCACGTCCGACCGAGCGCGCCGCCTCGGTGAGCCGGCCCAGGGCGCGGGCCGCGTCGATCGGCGGCTGCAGCGCGGCGGCCAGCTGCGCGGTCGCCTCCAGCCACTGGCGGCGGCGCTCGGAGAGGCCGTAGGCGCGGGCGTTCTCGATGACGAAGCCGGCAGCGGTGGCCAGCGCCTCGACCAGCGTCACGTCGTCGTCGGTGAACGGCGCTCCGCCCGCCTTCTCGGTGAGGTAGAGGTTGCCGAAGACGGTGTCCCGGATCCGCACCGGCACCCCGAGAAAGGTCTTCATCGGCGGGTGGTGCGGCGGGAAGCCGTAGGACTGCGGATGGGCCTGGATGTCCTGCAGCCGCAGTGGTCGCGGATGCTGGATCAGCAGGCCGAGGATGCCGCGGCCGTGCGGTGGGTCGCCGATCTGCTCCCGCTCGTCGGGGTCGACACCGGTCGTGACGAACTCCGCCAGCACCTCTCCCGGGCCGATCACCCCCAGGGCGCCGTAGCGGGCGTCGGTCAGCTCGGCGGCCGAGACCACGATCCGCTCCAGTACCCGGGGCAGCTCCAGGTCGCTCGACATCGCGACGACGGCCTCGAGCAGCACCCGGCTGGCGTGCTCGGAGAGGTTCAGCCGGCGCGGCGGTTCGATCGTCACGCGCCCAGACTCTCACCTCGACGGCGGCACGGCGTAGCGTTGGGACCGTGCCCCCTGCGATCAGCACCGTCGGAGAGCTGCGCGCCTCCGGCCACGTCCAGAAGACCCTGCGAGCCGAGCTCCGCGACAACCTGCTCGCCAAGCTCCGCGTCGGCGAGGACCCCTGGCCGGGCCTGCACGGTCTCGACGACACCGTCATCCCGCAGCTGGAGCGCGCCCTCATCGCCGGCCACGACGTCGTACTCCTCGGCGAGCGCGGCCAGGGCAAGACCCGACTGCTGCGCACCCTGGTCGGCCTGCTCGACGAGTGGACCCCGGTCATCGCCGGCAGCGAGCTCGGCGAGCACCCCTACGAGCCGATCACCGTGGCCTCACGGCGCCGCGCCGAGGAGCTGGGCGACGCGCTGCCGGTGGCCTGGCGCCACCGCGACGAGAGGTACGCCGAGAAGCTGGCCACCCCCGACACCTCGGTGGCCGACCTGATCGGCGACGTCGACCCGATGAAGGTGGCCGAGGGCCGCAGCCTGGGCGACCCGGAGACCATCCACTTCGGCCTCATCCCGCGCAGCCACCGCGGTATCGTCGCCATCAACGAGCTGCCCGACCTCGCCGAGCGGATCCAGGTCGCCATGCTCAACGTGATGGAGGAGCGCGACATCCAGATCCGCGGCTACGTGCTCCGGCTGCCGCTCGACGTGCTGGTGGTGGCCTCCGCCAACCCGGAGGACTACACCAACCGGGGTCGCATCATCACCCCGCTCAAGGACCGCTTCGGCGCCGAGATCCGCACCCACTACCCGATCGCGCTGGCCGACGAGGTCGCGGTGATCCGGCAGGAGGCCGAGCTCGTCGCCGAGGTGCCCGACCACCTGATCGAGATCCTGGCCCGGTTCACCCGCAACCTGCGCGAGTCCTCGGCGGTCGACCAGCGCTCCGGCGTCTCCGCGCGGTTCTCCATCGCCGGTGCCGAGACCATCGCCGCCGCCGCGCTGCGCCGGGCCACCATCCTGGGCGAGGAGCCGGTCGCCCGCGTCGTCGACCTGCACACCGCCGTCGACGTGCTCGGCGGCAAGGTGGAGTTCGAGACCGGCGAGGAGGGCCGCGAGCAGGAGATCTTGACCCACCTGCTGCGCACCGCCACCGCCGAGACCGTCCGCACCCACCTGCGCGGGATCGACTTCGCGCTGCTGGTCGACGCCATCGAGGCGGGCGCGCTGGTCACCACCGGCGAGCGGGTCTCCGCCCGGGAGTTCCTGACCGGGCTGCCGGCGCTGGGGGAGTCCGACCTCTACGACGTCGTCTGCGAGCGGCTCGACGCGGGCAACGATGGGCAGCGCGCCGGCGCCATCGAGCTGGCGCTGGAAGGGCTCTACCTCGCCCGCAAGATCGGCAAGGACACCGACGGGAGCGAAGTCGTCTACGGATGAGATACCAGCGGTACGACGGCGGCGACCCGCTCGCCCCACCGGTCGACCTGGCCGAGGCGCTCGACGCGATCGGCGAGGACGTCATGGCCGGCTACAGCCCCGAGCGGGCGATGCGGGAGTTCCTGCGCCGCGGCGGCCGCGACCAGATCGGGCTCGACGAGCTGGCCCGCCAGGTCGCCGAGAAGCGGCGCCGGCTGCTCGACCGGCACCACCTCGACGGCACCCTGGCCGAGGTGCGCGAGCTGTTGGACAAGGCGGTGCTGGAGGAGCGCAAGCAGCTCGCCCGCGACGCGATGATGGACGACGCCGACCGCGCCTTCCGGGAGATGCGGCTCGACGGGCTGTCGCCCAGCACCGCCGCTGCCGTCAGCGAGCTGTCGTCGTACGACTGGCAGAGCCGGGAGGCCCGGGAGGCCTACGAGCAGATCAAGGACCTGCTCGGTCGCGAGCTGCTCGACCAGCGCTTCGCCGGCATGAAGCAGGCCCTGGAGAACGCCACCGACGAGGACCGCGCCGCCATCAACCAGATGCTCGAGGACCTCAACGAGCTGCTGGAGAAGCACGCCCGGGGCGAGGACACCCCCCAGGACTTCCAGGAGTTCATGGCCCGGCACGGGCAGTTCTTCCCGGAGAGCCCGCGGAATATCGAGGAGCTGCTGGACGCGCTCGCCCGGCGCGCCGCCGCCGCGCAGCGGATGCTCAACTCGATGTCGGCCGAGCAGCGCCAGGAGCTGATGGAGCTCTCCGCGCAGGCCTTCGGCTCCCCGGCGCTGATGGCACAGCTCTCCCGCCTGGACGGCAACCTGCAGTCGCTGCGCCCCGGCGAGGACTGGGGCGGCTCGGCGGAGTTCGGCGGTGAGCAGGGCCTCGGCCTCGGCGACGGCACCGGCGTGCTGCAGGACCTGGCCGAGCTCGACCAGCTCGCCGACCAGCTCTCGCAGTCCTACGCCGGCTCCCGGCTCGACGACCTCGACCTCGACGCCCTGGCTCGCCAGCTCGGCAGCGAGGCCGCCGTCGACGCTCGCACCCTGCAGGAGCTGGAGCGGGCGCTGCGCGACTCCGGCACCCTGGAGCGCGGCTCCGACGGCAACCTGCGGCTGACCCCCAAGGCGATGCGACAGCTCGGCAAGGCGCTGCTCAAGGACGTCGCCCAGCGGATGAACGGCCGACAGGGCCAGCGCGACGTACGACGCTCCGGCGCCGCCGGCGACCTGTCCGGCGCCACCCGCGCCTGGGAGTACGGCGACACCGAGCCCTGGGACATCCCGCGCACCCTCACCAACGCCGTAGTGCGTGGCGAGCGCGCCCCGGTGCGGCTCCACCTGGAGGACATCGAGGTCCAGGAGACCGAGGACCGCACCCAGGCCGCCGTCGCGCTGCTGGTCGACACCAGCTTCTCGATGGCGATGGACGGCCGCTGGGTGCCGATGAAGCGCACCGCGCTCGCCCTCCACACGCTGATCCGCAGCCGGTTCCGCGGCGACGATCTGAAGCTGATCGGCTTCGGTCGTCATGCCGAGACCATGGAGATCGAGCAGCTCACCGCGCTCGACGCCCGCTGGGACAAGGGCACCAACCTGCACCACGGGCTGCTGCTGGCCAACCGGCACTTCCGCAAGCACCCCAGCGCCCAGCCGGTGCTGCTCATCGTCACCGACGGCGAGCCGACCTCACACCTGGAGGCCAACGGCGAGGTCTCCTTCGCCTACCCGCCGACCATGCGCACCATCGCGCTGACCGTCAGCGAGCTGGAGAACAGCCGCCGGCTCGGCGCCCAGACCACCTTCTTCCGGCTGGGCGAGGACCCCGGCCTGGCCCGGTTCGTCGACTCGATGGCGCGCCGCGTCGAGGGCAGGGTCGTCGCGCCGGAGCTCGACGACCTGGGCGCCGCGGTGGTCGGCAGCTACCTCGGCTCCCGCTCGGCATACAGTCCGTTCGCCGACGGCGGCTGGGGCGGCCGCGGCTGGTGGGCCGGCTGATCCGGCCGGATCAGCGGCGAGCGGTGAACCGCACCGCCGCGAGGCCGCAGACCACGGTGAGCCCGAGCGACCAGGCCAGCGTCGACAGGGCGTCGCCGGCGACCTCGCCGCCGTGGGCGAGGCCGCGCATCGCGCCGATCACGTGGGAGACCGGATTGGCGCTCGCGATCGGCTGGGCCCAGCCGGGCAGGTCGTCGTGGGTGACGAACCCGGTGGACAGGAACGACGCCACCAGCAGCAGCGCGTTGAGCGCGGAGACCGCCGCCTCGGCGGACTTCGCGGCCATCGAGACCGCCACCATCAGCCAGGCCAGCCCGAAGCCGTAGACCAGCGGGACCAGCAGATAGCCGGCCACTCCGAGGAGGCCCTCGGTGAACCGGAACCCGAGCGCCACCCCGGCAACGGTGACGACCAGCACGGTGGCGAGATTGCGGATGGTATCGGCGAGGATCCGGCCCGCCAGCGGTGCCAGTGGCGAGATCGGCAGGGTGTGCAGCCGGTCGTCGAAGCCGCTGGTGCGGTCGGCATGGGCGGCGATGGCGGTCGAGAGCGTGGCGAAGGTGATGCCCATAGTGGCGAACAGCGGGACGGTGTAGTCGACGTACGCCGCATAGCCGGCACCCGGCATGACCACCGTGGCGAAGGAGACCGAGAGCAGGCACAGCAGGATCAGCGGGAAGATCGCGGTGAGCACCAGCGTCTGCGGCGAGCGCGCCATCAGCCTGACCTGCCGGCCGGCCAGCACCAGCGTGTCGGTCCACAGCGAGGGTCGCGGCGGCGTCTCGAGAGCGGCCATGCTCATCGCCTCCCCGCGAACGCCCGCGGCGCCAGCAGCGCGAAGCCGAGGGTGGCCACGACGATCCAGGCCACCGCGACCAGTACGTCGGGCCAGGGACCGCCGCCCGTCGCCGAGGTGGCCCGCAGCGCGTCGGCGACCCGCGAGATCGGCTGGTTCTCCACGATCGGCCGCAGCCAGCCGGGGAAGGAGCCGGCCGGCACGAACAGGTCGGAGACCAGCAGCAGCGGGTAGTAGACCAGTCCGCCGGTGACCTCGACGGTCTCCACCCGGGCGATGGCGAAGCCGAGCACGAGATAGCCGGCGCAGGCGGCGACGGCCATCCCGAGCGCGATCAGCACGAAGACCGCGGCGTAGCCCCAGCCCCGCTCGAACCGGAACCCGAACACGTGGCCCGCCGCGATCAGCACCACGATGCTGAGCAGCGAGCGCACCAGCTCGCCGCCGAGCAGCGACAGCACCGGCGCGGTGCGGGAGATCGGCATCGAGCGGAGCCGGTCGACCATCCCGCCGCAGGCGTCCTCCGCGGCCCAGACCGAGGCGGACATGGCGCTGAAGAACATCGCCTGGATCACGATCGCTGGGAGGAGGTATTGCGCGTAGTCGATGCCGGCACGCTCCATCACCCGGCCCAGCACGGTGAAGAACAGGAAGGCGAAGACCAGCGGGAAGATGATCGCGCCCATGATCGAGGCGGGTCGCCGCGACATCAGCCGCAGATGCCGGCCGGCCAGCTGGACGGTGTCGGCCAGCAGCGCGGGACGCGGCTCGTGGGCGAGCCCGCTCATCCGGCTCGGGCCTCGTCAAGCTGTTTCGTCACCGGCTGCCCGGTCAGCGTCAGGAAGACGTCGTCGAGGGTGGGCTGGCGCAGTCCGACGTCGGTGGGCATCACGCCGTGCTCGTCGAGCACCCTGACCACCTCGACCAGGGTGTGGGAGCCCTCGGCCGGCACCGTCAGGGTGAGGGCGTCGTGGCTGACCGGCCACCGTGACTCCAGCGCCGCCCGGGCACCGGCCAGGCTGTCGGCCTCGACGCTGACCTGACAGACCGCGCCGCCGACGCGTCGCTTGAGCTCGGACGCGGTGCCCTCGGCGATGACCGCGCCGTGGTCCACCACGACGATGCGATCGGCCAGCTCGTCGGCCTCGGCGAGGTACTGCGTGGTCAGCAGGATGCTGGTGCCCTCGGCACGCAGCCGTCGTACGGACTCCCACAGCGCGTTGCGGCTGCGCGGGTCCAGGCCGGTGGTCGGCTCGTCGAGGAAGAGCACCCGCGGCCGGCCGATCATCGAGGCGGCCAGGTCGAGCCGGCGCCGCATCCCGCCGGAGAAGGTGCCGCTGCGCTGGTCGGCCGACTCGGCCAGCCCGAACTGGTCCAGCAGCTCGGCGGCCCGGTCCGCCGCGGCGACCCGGCCGAGCTTGAGCAGCCGCCCGAACAGCACCAGGTTCTCCCGCGCGGTGAGGTTGGCGTCGAGCGCGGCGAACTGGCCGGTCAGGCCGATCCGGCCACGCGCCCGAGCCGGCTGCGCGAGCACGTCGACGCCGTCGACTCGGGCGGCGCCGGCGTCGGGGCGGACCAGCGTGGTCAGCACGTTGATGGTGGTCGTCTTGCCGGCGCCGTTGGGGCCCAGCAGCCCCAGGATCTCGCCCTCGCGGACCCGCAGGTCCATGCCGCGCAAGGCCTCGTGGTCACCGAACCGCTTGGAGAGGCCCTCGGCCTCGACCACCCACATGGACACACCTCCAAGTAAAAGTAAGGCAATCCTTACCTCGCGGTAGCCTGGCACAGCCTCAGCGCGCCGTCACGCCCGTCCCGCCAGATGTCCGAGCAGATGTCCGCTGCGGTGGACGGCATCGCCGCAGGCGACACTCTGCGACCCCCGCGTTGTGCCGCGCCGCAGTGACGGTGACACTGTGCCGCGTCCTCGCGGCGAGGCGCGGCGAGGCGGGACGGAGAGGACGATCGCGTGTTCAAGAGGGCGGGAACCCGGCAGGAGTCGTGGCTCAAGGAGTGGCCGATCCGGGTGCGCCAGGTCGAGGTGCTGCGGCGGACCCAGGTGACACCGCGGATGATCCGGCTGACCTTCGGCGGCCCCGGTCTGGCCGGCTTCGAGAGCCACGTGCCGGACGAGCACGTCAAGATCCTGTTCCCCGATCCCGACGGCAGCCTGCGGGTTCCCGAGCCGGACGGCGACCACCTGCACTGGCCGCGGCCGCGACCGATCTCGCGGGAGTACACCGTGCGCCGCTACGACGAGCAGGCCGGTGAGCTCGACCTCGACTTCGTCCTCCACGGGCACGGCCTGGCTTCGGCGTGGGCGCGCGACGTCACCCCGGGCACCCCGGTATGGATCGCCGGGCCGCCCCGCGGCTGGGTGGTGCCCGACTGCTACGACTTCTACGTGATCGCCGGCGACCACACCGCGCTGCCGGCGATCGCCCGGTTCGTCGCCGAGCTGCCCCGCTCCGCCACCGGCCAGGTCGGCGTACTCGTCCCGGACGCCGCCGAGGAGCAGCCGCTCGAGCTGCCCGACGGCGTCACCGTGACCTGGCTGCACCGCGCCGGCAGCACGTCCGGGCCGGCCGACGCGCTGGCCGACTTCCTGGCGCCGATCACGCCACCGGCCGGCTCCCGGCCCTACCTGTGGTGCGCCGGCGAGCAGCGCATCCTCAAGCCGGCCCGGGGCTGGGGTCGTCGCCACGGCCTCGGCCGCCACGACCAGCACATCACCGGCTACTGGCGGGCCGGCCGGGTCGGCGACTTCGCGCCGGGGGAGAGCGACGCCCACTGATCCTCAGAGCGCGTGCTCTCAGCGTCGGCACAGGATCAGCAGTCCGACCGTGACCAGCCAGCCCAGCGCCACGAAGACCAGGTCACCGAGGCCGAGCGGCCGGTCGTCGGGCTCGGTACGACGCGGGTAGGCGCCGAAGCCACGCGACTCCAGCGCCAGCGCCGCCCGCTCGGCCCGTCGGATCTGGCCGGCCAGCACCGGCACCACTGGCTCGGTCAGCCGCCGCAGCGGGCTCCACGGCCTGCCCGAGGTGGCCGCGCCCCGGCTGCGTCGTACCGCTCGGGCCAGCTCCAGCTCGGCCCGGGCGCCGGGGACCAGCCGACCGGCGGCCAGGCCGGCGTACCCCCAGCGGTAGGGGAGCCGGGCGTTGCGCACCAGCGAGCGCACCAGGCCGCGGCCGGTGTGGCCGGCCAGGGCCGGCAGCCAGGCCAGCACCAGGATCGCCGCCAGCCGGAGCCCGGTGGCCAGCGCGACCTCGCCGGCCGAGCGGGAGGCGCGCGATTCGTCGACCCAGGGCAGCAGCGCCGCGGTCACGATCGTCACCAGCCCGGCCGCGGCGAGCGCCACGACGGCCAGCCGGCGCCAGGACGCCCCGCTCACCACGGCGAGCAGCAGCCCCGCCGCCAGGAAGGCCGCGGGCGTCGTCACGTCGCGAGTGAAGATCAGCAGCACCATGGCCGGCAGGGTGGCCAGGCTCAGCGCCAGCGGATCGATCCGCGCCAGTGGTCCGGTCACGGCCGGCTCGCCTCCCTCTCCCGCACGCCCCGCCACCATTGCCCGGCACCGGGTACGGCGGCCAGCGCGCGCTCCATCGGCGGCCGGCGCAGCCCCGCGTCCGCCAGCAGCCTCGCGTCGGCGAGCACCCGCTCGGTGGTGTCGTGGGCCAGCACCCGCCCGTCCGCCAGCACCACGACCTGGGTCGCGATCCGCTCCGCGAGCGCCAGGTCGTGGGTCACCACCACGACGGTGACGCCGTCGGTGTGAGAGGAGACCAACAGGTCGCACAGTCGGGCGGCGTTCTCGGGATCCTGGCCGTAGGTCGGCTCGTCGACGACCAGCAGGCCGGCGCCGTTGCCCAGCGCCGAGGCCACCGAGAGCCGGCGCTTCTGGCCGCCCGAGAGGGTGAACGGGTGCTGCTCGGCGTGGTCCTCGAGACCGAGCAGCGCGAGCAGTCGCCGAACGTGCTCCTCGACCGCCGCGGCGGCCATGCCACGCCGGCGGGCGTCGTGGGCCAGCTCGTCGTGGACGGTACGGCCCACGAACTGGTGCTCGGGGTTCTGGAAGACCAGTCCGGTCAGCGACACCAGCTCCCGCGAGGGCAGTCGCCACGGGCGCTTGCCGTCGACCAGCAGGTCGCCCTGGTGGGGGCGCCGCAGCCCGGCCAGGGTCTGGGCGAGGGTCGACTTGCCGGCGCCGTTGACGCCGACCACCGCGGTCAGGCTGCCGGGCTGGATCGCCAGGTCGATCCCGTGCAGCACCGGGCGGCCGCGGCGGCGCACCTGCAGGCCCGTGGCCCGGACGTGGGCCGGCACCGCTGGCTCGGCTGGCTCGGTCGGCCTGGTCGGCGCGGTCTGCCCGGTCGGGGGTACGCCGAGCGCGACCAGGGCCTCGGCGACGGCCGCGGCGGTGCGCGGCACCGGGTCGAGACGTCGGCCGCTCTCGGCGAGCGCGCGCGCCGCGAGCACCGGGCCCGGCACGGGGCAGCCGAGCTTCCGCAACCGGTCGGGGCCCTCCCCGGCCAGCACCTCCTCGACCGCGCCGTCGACGGCGACCCGGCCGTCCCGGTCCAGCGCGACGATCCGGTCCACCAGCCCGAGCGCGGCGTCGACGTCGTGCTCGACCAGCAGGATCGCGCGACCGGGGTCCTCCTTGACGGCACGCAACTGGTCGTAGAGCTCCTCGGTGGCGACCTGGTCGAGGTTCGCGGTGGGCTCGTCGAGGATCAGCAGCCGGCTGCCCTGGACCAGTGCCGCGGCGATGGCGAGCCGTTGCCGCTGCCCGCCCGAGAGTCGCAGCGGGTCCTCCTCGCGCCGGTCCCACAGCCCGACCCGGCGCAGCGCGGCGGCGGCCCCCTCGGCGATCTCGGCCACCGGGTGGCAGAGGTTCTCGGCGCCGAAGCAGGCCTCGTCGTACACGCTGGCGGCGACGGTGGCGATGTCGGTGTCCTGGAAGACCATCGCCACCTGCTCGGCGAGCCGGGCCGTGGGCGTGGTGGCGACATCGTGACCGGCGACCCGGATGCGGCCGGTGACCTCGGCTGCGATCGACCCGGGCACCAGCCCGTTGAGGGCCATCGCCAGGGTGGACTTGCCCGAGCCGCTCGCGCCGAGCAGGAGCACCACCTCGCCGGCGCGGATGGTCAGGTCCACCTCGCGCAGGATCGGCGGCCGGCCCGGATAGGCGACGCCGAGGCCCTCGACCACGACCAGCGGCTCGCCCGCAAGCTCGCTCACGCCACGCTCACCCCGACCCCGGCGTCGTACAGCTGGCGCCGCAGCACCAGCGCCGCCGCCGGCCAGCCGACATAGGAGGCGATCACCAGCGCCACCGTGGCGCCGGCGAGTGCCGGCGCCAGTGCGCCGAGGTCGAGCGCCGCCCAGACCGCGAGGCTCTGCACCACTCCCAGGACGGCGCCCACCGCCAGCCAGCGCCAGCTCGGCCAGCGCCGGTAGCCGGTGATCGCGAACACCGCCTCGAAGGCCAGCCCCACGGCGACCACGGGCAGCAGTACGGCGGCCCCGCGCGGGTTGGCCGGCATCACCGCGAGTGCGCTGATCACCGCGGTGGCCAGCGCCACCCCCGCCCGGCGCAGCAGCGCCTGGGCGAGCACCGGGCCGAAGAGCGTGCTGCCGGCGAAGACGGCGTAGAGGGCGGGGAGGGCCACCGCCAGGGTCGCCTGCAGCCACAACGCCGGGATCAGCACCGCCGCGGTGACCACGGAGATCGCCGAGCAGATCAGCAGATCGCGGGTGGAGAGCCCAGGCCGGGCGGAGGAGACGGTCACGACGGCTCGACGTAGGCCTGGCCGTGCCACCCGGACGGCTCGTCGGGTCCGTCGAGGCTGCTGGCGAGGTCGCCGGGATCGAGCCCGATCTCACGGCGGAAGGCCATGATGAAGCCCGACACGCTCTGGTAGCCGACCCGGTGCGCGACCAGCTCGACGGGCTGGTGCTGGCACAGCAGCGTCAGCGCGATGCGCATCCGGCAACGGGTGCGCCACTGGCTGAAGGTCAGCCCGGTCTCGGCGCTGAACGCCCGCTGCACCGTCTTCGCGCTGACGAAGACCGCCGCCGCCCACTCCTCGAGGCTGCGCTGGTCGGCGGCGTTCTCGCGCAGCGCGTGAGCCACCCGCAGTGCCTCGGGATGCTCGGGCATCCGCAGGATGAGGCCGTCGCGCTCCAGGCCGGGCAGCATCTCCAGGATCTGCCACTTGGGTGAGGACTCCGAGAACGGCTCGGCGCGGTGACGTGCGAACAGGTCGCTGATCTGCCCCTGGACCTCCTGCATCACCAGGGCCCGCAGCCTCGGCGTCACCCGCAGCTCGGCGAGCGTGGCCCAGGCCGGCTCGAACTCGCCGACGCAGAAGAAGCCGACCGGGCAGATCAACGAGCTGCCGTGGAGCGTCACCTGATGGGGCGTCCCCGACGGGATCCAGAGCGCGATGTGACGGTTGAGCTCGAAGCTGTCGTCGCCGCAGCGGATGGTCGCCGACCCCTCGATGACCACCGCCAGCTCGTCGGCGTCGTCGTGCCGGTAGGTGCCCTGCGCGGAGACCGACAGACTCCGCCGCAGTGTGCGTGACAGCTGACGCAGACCCATGACCCCTAATTTAGGCTTACCTAAATTGATCTGTCGATCTCGGGCGTACGCCGCCACCGAAGATGTCCGCTGCGGCGAGCGTCGGCAACGCAGCGGACACGCCCCGGTGTCGCGGCGACTGTCCGCTGTGAGCCGGATGTGAGCCGCAGGCGACGACTTCGCCGCGTCTTCCCCTGGTTGCTGGCGAGGTCGTCGTACCTGCGCCTAGCCTCGCGGTGGTCATGGTTGCGCCACGACCACGGGCCGAGGAGGGCGAGTGAGCGAGAGCCTCGGGGCGCAGACGGACCCCTGGCCGGTCCCCGACCTGAGCCGTGCCGTCCCCGGCGAGGTGCTCTGGTCGGCGGAGCTGCCGCCCGCCGAACTGCTTCCCGGATGTGCCGCGGGCGCGCGGCTGACCTATGTCTCCGAGGGGCCGGCCCGTGAGCCGCGCACCGTCACCGGCGCGGTGCACGTGCCGGCGGGCCCGGCGCCTCGCGACGGTTGGCCGGTGCTGGCCCATGCCCACGGCACCATCGGCGTCGGCGAGCACTGCCCGATCTCCTTCACGCTCCTCACCGAGCACCACGCCGCCCTCCTCGCACCCTGGATACGCGCCGGGTTCGCGGTGGTGGCGACCGACTACGCCGGCCTCGGCACCCCGGGCGGTCACCCCTACCTCCACCGTCACACGCTGGGGGCCAATGTGGTCGACTCGGTGCTGGCGGCCCGCCGGGTCCGTGCGGACCTCGGCACCCGCTGGGTGACCTACGGCGGATCGCAGGGCGGGTTCGCGGCGCTGGCCAGCGCCGCGATGGGCGCCGAGCGCGCCCCCGAGTTGGAGCATCGCGGCGTGGTCGCCCTGTGCCCGCCGGTCTACCCCGACCGGCTCGTCGCGCTGGCCGGGCCGCGGCTGCCGCGGATCCCCACCCCGGGCTGGGCCGCCTACCTCAGCTTCATCCTGGCCGGCCTGCGGGTCGCCCGCCCGGAGCTGGACCTCTCCGGATACCTGACCGAGCAGGGGATGCGGCTGGTGGACGAGGCGCCGTGGTACGGCTTCCCGGTGCAGGCCGCGCGTGCCCGGGGCGTCGCGATCGGCGACCTGGTCGCCCGGCCGCTGCGCGGCACCCCGGTGGTCGAGGCGCTTCGCGAGGTCGCCACCCTGCCGGTCACCGGCCTGGCCGTGCCGGTCCACATCGCCCAGGGGCTCCTCGACGCCACCGTCCCGGTCCCGCTCGTCGAGGCGTACGTCGCCGCGCTGCGCCGCCACGGCCAGCCGGTGACCTACCGCCGCCACCTCGCCACCCACGACCTCTGGCGGCGGGCACAGGGCGCGGCGCTGGCCTTCGCCCGCCGGGTGACGGCCGACGGCTGAGCAGAGGGGAGCGGGCGAGCGACAGCTCGGCCGGGCCGTGTGCGTGTCGCCTGCGACGCGGGTCGCAAGAGCAGGGGACAACTTGACGCCGATCCGTTGTGTCTGGGTTAGGTCTACCTAACACTTGCCCGGGCGTCGGCCTCCGGCACCCGAGCGGGCGAACGCCCACCCCGGCGGAGGGTGACCATCCGGGTCGCCGACGCCGCTGCCGGATCCAGGGCGGATCCACGGCCAGGACAACCGACGAGATTTCAGGAGATACGAACATGCGTGCGCAGGAATGGACGGTCCGCGGCATCGCCGCCACCACGGCCATCGCCCTCGGTGGGGTGACCATGGTCGCCACCGGTGGCGCGGCAGCCGCCGACGAGGCCGCGGCCGCGAAGACCTACCCGTGTGTCACGTCGTTGAACGGCCTGACTTACAACAGCTACGACTTCGACACCAGCGTCACGCTCGACCTGCCTGCGCAGGTCGGCCGCGGGCTTGCCATCCCGGCGACCCCGGTCACGGTGCAGTTCACCGTCCCCCAGGAGTTGCTGGAGACGGCCAAGAGTGTCAACGACGACTTCTCGACGGTCTACGCGAGCAGCGCGAACTTCGCGCTCAACACCGCGATGGGTGAGGACGAGGGCCAGCACGTGGTGTCGGACCTGGTCACCGATACGGTTTCCTTCGACGGCACCCAGGACGTCGTGATGACCGCGGCGGGGTCGCTCGCGGCGATCGACGTCCCGGAGGATCTCTCCGCCGACACCGTCGAAGTCCGCACGCCTGACAACACCAACGTGACCGATCCCTGGTATGCGAGCGGCTACAGCTCGACGGCGACGATCGCGTTCACGCTCGCCGCGACGCTCGCAACCTCGTCGGGGGCCAGCTCCACGGTCTACTTCCGCTGCGGTGTCGACGGGGTCGACGTCCAAGGCGAGGACCTCTCGGCGATCGAGGTGATCGACGCAGTGGCGACGCAGACCGCAGTGACGGGACCGGCGAGCGTGACCCAGGGCACGGCGGGATCACTGGCGGTGAGCGTGACGAGCGAGTCCGGCACGCCGTCGGGCACGGTCTCGGTGACCGGCTCGGGGGTGGCGCAGTCGGCGACGTTGACCGATGGCAAGGCCACGGTCGCGCTGCCGACCACGTTGGCGGTGGGGTCGCACACCTTCACGGTGGCCTATTCCGGTGACGCCACTCACGAGGGCTCCTCGGCGAGCCTCACCCTGACCGTGACCGCTGCCAAGGTCGCCACGACCGCGTCGCTGAA
>NZ_JASGDQ010000029.1:0-20824 GCF_047607185.1 Nocardioides sp.
GGGGTGGACCCTCGTCAGATTGTGCCTCGGACCCACCGCACAAGCGCGAATCCGTGGAGCTGCGGGGAATCGAACCCCGGTCCTCGAGCGTCGATCCAGGTCTTCTCCGGGCGCAGTCCGCGGTGGCGTTCTCCTCGGCCCCGGCGCTCGACGCGGACACGTCGCCGACAGGCCCAGCTAGCTAGCTGTCCCCGAGCGCTCCACTAGCGAGAGCAGCTGGGTGAGTCTCCTGGATGACGCCCAGGTCCGAGCCGGAGACGGATACTCGGTTGGACGCTTCGATCACCGCGTCAGGCGGCGAGAGCGAAGGAACTGCGCTTAGCGTTGGCAGTTATTGGTTTTCCAGCGATCGTTAACGAGATAACGCTGGCTCCTCGACCCGCTTCCCCTGGAACTAACGTCCCAAGTCGAAACCGATCAGCCCCTCTTGAGTTGTCAAGCAGGTCAACGATAGCGGCCCGCCCCGCATTCCTCACCTCGGTTCCGTGGGGAGGGGCCACTCCCGACGCGATCGAACGGCGACACGCCGGGCAGCGCCCGGCGTGTCGCGGCTATCGGCCGGAGGTTGTGGCCCCGAGCCCGCGGCTCAGTCACGCATCCCCTTGAGCCGGCGGCCGACCTCGATCTCGGTCTCCCGGCGGGCGGTGCGCTCGGCGATCGACTGCCGCTTGTCCCAGGACTTCTTGCCGCGCGCGAGCGCGATCTCGACCTTGGCCCGGCCGTCGGAGAAGTAGAGGGAGAGCGGGATCACGGTGGCGCCCTTGGCGGAGACCTCACGCTCGATCTTGGCGATCTCGACCTTGTGCAGCAGCAGCTTGCGCTTGCGGCGGGCGGCGTGGTTGGTCCAGGTGCCCTGGCTGTACTCCGGGATGTGCACGCCGTGCAGCCAGGCCTCGCCGCGGTCGATGTCCACGAAGCCGTCGACCAGCGACGCCCGACCCTGCCGCAGCGACTTCACCTCGGTGCCGGTCAGCACCAGACCGGCCTCGTAGGTGTCGTCGATGTGGTAGTCGTGCCGCGCCTTCTTGTTCTGCGCGATCAGCTTGCGCCCCTGCTCCCTGGCCATCCCACCATTCTCCCAGAGCGGCGCAACGCCAAATGATCAAGCACCGTCACATGACGGTCATCGGGTCGATCGGGTCGCCGTCCTTGAGGACCGTGAAGTGCAGGTGGCAGCCGGTGGACCAGCCGGTGGTGCCGGCGTACGCGACCGTCTCGCCGCGAGCGACGACATCGCCCTCGTGGGCGCGATAGGTGGAGATGTGGTTGTAGATGACGGTGTAGTTGTGGCCGTTGATATTGCCGAGGTTGAGGTAGAGCCGGTTGCCCCACACGCTCGAGTAGTACTCGTTGGTGACGGTGCCGGTCTCGACGGCGATCTCGGGGGTGCCGCAGGGGGCGTGGAAGTCGGTGCCGTCGTGCAGGCCCCAGTAGCCGTAGATCGGGTGGATCCGCCAGCCGTACGGCGAGGTGACATAGCCGGAGACCGGCCGGGCGAACATGCCCGAGGTCGAGCCGACGTTGCGGTTGGGGTCCTTCTTGGCCTGGGCGAGGATCTGCTGCTTGATCTTCTCCTCCTCGGCCTTGAGCTGGTCGAGGACCTTCTGGTCTGCCGTCTTGGCCTGTTCGGCCGCAGCCTTGGCGGTCGCGGCGTCGGCCTTGGCGGTCGCGGCGTCGGCCCGGGCCGCGGCGGCCTCCTGCCTCGCCTGGGCGTCGGCAGCCACCGTCGCGGCGACCTGGTCGCGGGCCGTGGCGGCCTGCTGCTGCAGCTTCGCGACCAGCTTGAGGTTGGCGGCGGCCTGCTTCCGCTCGGTGGCCACGGCCTCGGTCGCCGTCTGCACCTGCTGCTGACGTACGTCGAGCACGACCTCGGCCGCCCGCAGCGCCTGGTACTTCTCGTTCTGTGCCGAGACCACCGTGTCGGTGAGCTCCTGCTGGCGCAGCACGTCCTCGGCGGAGTCGGCGTTGAGGAGCGCGCCGAGCGCGATCAGCTGCGGGTCGCCCTCGGCGAGGATGTCGGCGATGACGTCCTTGACCTCGGCCTGCTGGGTGGCGACGGCCTGCTGTCCGGTGACCAGGTCGGTCCGCGCCTGCGTCAGCTGTGCCCGTGAGGCCTGCAGCGCGGTCTTCAGCCGGGTGTCCTCGGCCTGGGCGGCGGCCAGCTTGGCCTCCGTCTCGGCGAGGGTCGCCTGGGCGGTGGCGAGCTTGGCCTGCGCCGACTTCAGCACACTCTGTGCCGAGGTCAGCCGGGCATCGGCGGACTTCAGCCGGGCGTTCGCGTCGGTGAGCGCCTGCGCGGCGCCGTTGACGGCGGCGCTGGAGCCCTCGAGGCTCTGGGTGGCCTCGGCGATCTGCTGCTGGACCTTCTTCTGCTTCTTCTTGAGCTTGTCGTCGGCGGCCAGCGCCCAGGGCGTGACGGAGGGGGCGACGAGCGGAGCAGTCAGTCCGCCGGCGACCAGGACGGCGAGACAGCCCGCCGCCAGTCGCCGACCAGACGTGCGGGGGAAGGAGCGCACGGTCAAGCCTTCGTTCCGGGGAAGTGAACCCCTCGACGGTAAGGGCAGCCGCGCGCGGATCCGGGGATCTGCGCCGGTGTGTCAGACCTTGAGGTAACGGCGGGTCAACAGCAGGGTCGGCAGCAGGGTCAGGATCGGGCCGAGGATCGCGATGACGGCGACGGCGTAGCCGAACTCGTGCCAGTCGATCCACAAGATGAACTGCAGCGACTCGGCCAGCTTGTCGCGCACCCCCCAGCGCATGAACGCCGCGAGCGCGCCGGCGGCGAGCCCCACCCCGACGACGGCGGTCACCACCGCCTCCAGCAGGAACGGCAGCGCGATGTAGAGGGTCGAGGCGCCGACCAGTCGCATGATGGCGATCTCGCGGCGGCGGGCGAAGGCGGCCAGCCGGATGGTGTTGGCGACCAGCAGCAGCGCGGCGACCACCAGGAAGGCGGCGATCGCCAGGGCGCCGTACTGCATGGCGTCGATGGCGCTGAGGATCGGTCCGACGACATTGCGCAGGTCCTGGACGCGGGAGACGCCGTCGAGGCCGACCACCGACTCCTTGACGACGTCGGCCTGGTGTGGGTCCTTGAGGGTGATCCAGACCGACTCCGCCATGTCGTCCTCGGTGATCACCGAGCCCGGGCCCTCGAAGCGGTCGGCGCCGAAGAGCTTCTTGACCTTGGCGAACGCCTCCGCCTTCGACTCCAGCCGATAGTCCGCCACGTCGGGGCTGTCCTCGACGACCTGCAGGATCGCCTGCTTCTGCGCGTCGGTGACCTCGCTGGCGCAGGAGGCGACCGAGTCGTCGGCGCGGCAGAGGTAGACGGTGATCTGGAGCTGGTTGCCCCACTGCTCGGCGGCCCGTGCGGCCTGCTGGTTGAGCAGCACGCCGAGGCCGACCAGGGTCAGCGAGACGAACAGCGTGAGCACCACCGCGATGTGCATCGACAGGTTGCGGCGCAGGCCCTGGCGGAGCTCGGTGAAGACATAGGTCAGCTGCATGGAAGATCTCTTCTAGGAGTACGCCGGGTCAGTGGCCGTAGCCGCCCTGCGACTGGTCGCGCACCACGCGACCGTCGCCGAGCTCGACGACGCGCTTGCGCATCTGGTCGACGATATTCGAGTCGTGGGTGGCCATCAGGACCGTGGTGTCGGTGCGGTTGATCCGGTCGAGCAGCTTCATGATGCCGACGCTGGTGGCGGGGTCGAGGTTGCCGGTGGGCTCGTCGGCGATCAGGATCATCGGCCGGTTGACGACGGCGCGCGCGATGGCGACCCGCTGCTGCTCACCGCCGGAGAGCTCGTCGGGCAACCGGTCGCCCTTGCCGTCGAGGCCGACCAGCTCCAGCGTCTCGGGGACGCGACTGACGATCTCGCTGCGGCTGTGCCCGGTGACCTGCATCGCGAAGGCGATGTTCTCGGTGACCGTCTTGTTCTGCAGCAGCCGGAAGTCCTGGAAGACGGTGCCGATCTGGCGGCGCAGCCGGGGCACCTTCCAGCCGGCGAGTCGATTGATCTCCTTGCCGGCGACGTAGACGCGTCCGGAGCTCGGCCGGGTCTCCCGGAGGATGAGTCGCAGCGCCGTGGACTTGCCCGAGCCCGACTGGCCGACCAGGAAGACGAACTCGCCCTTCTCCACGTCGACGGAGACCTGCTCCAGTGCTGGCCTGCCCTGGCCGGGGTAGGTCTTGGTGACCTTCTCGAAGCGAATCACTCGATCGAGGATAGGTGGTCGGTCATCGCAGCACCGAACCTCTATCGTTTCGGCGTGGCACGGTGGCCGGCAGCGCTGGTGATCGCGCTGGCTGCGACCCTGGTCGCGGTCGGCGCGGGCGTCGTGCTGCGCGACCCCGAGACGCCCCCGCCGGAGCCGCTGGCCACGCCATTGTCCTCGGTGGACACCACGGTCGTGACCGTGCCACGGGCACCGTTCTGCGAGCTGGTGCCGGCCGCCGAGGTCGCCGCCGCGGTCGGCGCGGGCGTGACGGCGACGAGCTGGGACAATGGCGACCCGCTGCCCGACAGCGGCGACATCGCGCACGAGTACGGCTGCTCCTGGGCGGGCGAGTCCGACACCGCACAGGCGTGGGTCTTCGCTCCCCCGGTCACCACCGACCGGGCCGGCAATCTGGTCGCCTCCGCGACCGCCGCCGACGGCTGCGCCCCGGTGGCCGGTGCCGCGCCCTTCGGCAGTCCCACGGTGGCGCTGCAATGCGGCGACACGCTCTCCTATCGCGGCCTGTTCGGCGACGCCTGGCTGGTCTGCACGCTCACCACCACCGACCCCGACCTCGCCGGCCGCTGGTGTGTCGGCGTGCTCGCCGCGGCCAGCACCGTCGCGCCGTCGGCCGAGTAGGAGGTTGCGCCAGTAGGTGTCGCCGTCGCGAGCGTCGCGGTGTGCGTGCGATGGCAAGGCGCGGACGCGAAGGCAGGCTGGAGGCCTGTCGAGCGGCCGCAACGAAGCCAGCGTGCGTGCAGCGCGGCGCGCAGCAGGCGAGACCTACTGGCGGAAGCTCTAGACGCTACTCGGCGACGACCACCTGGCGCTGCCGTCCCAGGCCCTCGATCTCAAGCTCCATGACGTCACCGACCTGGAGGTAGGGGAAGCGGCCCGAGAGGGCGACGCCCTGAGGGGTGCCGGTGAGCACGAGGTCGCCGGGAAGCAACAGCACGTGGTGACTGAGGTGTCGGATGATCTCGGCGACCGGGAAGATCATGTCGCTGGTGACGGAGTCCTGCCGCAGCTCGCCGTTGATCCGACAGCGCAGCCGCAAGCTCTGCGGGTCGACCTCGTCGGCCGGCACCAGATAGGGCCCGGTGGGGCAGAAGGTCGCGGCGGACTTGCCCTTGGACCACTGACCGCCCGAGAGCTCGATCTGACTGGCCCGCTCGGAGAGGTCGTTGGCGATCGTGTAGCCGGCGACGTAGTCGAGCGCCTCGTCGGCGCTCTCCAGTCGGCGTGGCGTGGCCTTCATGACCACCGCGAGCTCGACCTCCCAGTCCGACTTCAGCGAGCCGTGCGGCAGTACGACGTCGTCGTCGGGGCCGACGACGGTGCCGGGATGCTTGTAGAACAGCACCGGCAGCTGCGGCGGCTCGGCGCCGGACTCGGCGGCGTGCGCGGCGTAGTTCATGCCGATGCAGCTGACCGCCGGCGGTCGTGCGATCGGCGCGCCGATGCGCTGCCCGGACACGTCGATCTGCTCAAGCTCCCCGGCGAGGACAGCGGTCTTGGCGCGGTCGAGACCGTCCTCGGCGAGGAAGGCGCCGTCGATGTCGGCGGTCAGCGGAGTCAGGTCGAAGACCCGGCCCTCCGGGTCTTCGACGGCGGGGCGCTCCTGACCGATGGGGCCGTAGCGGAGGAAGAACATGGAACTCCTATTCGTAGCGTTCGGATATGTCAGCCGCGGCCTGACGCAGGCTCTCGACCGTCGCGGCGATGAGGGGCGGGGTCTTGCGGACCTCGGGAATGGAGACGCTGACCGCGGCATGGAGACGGTCCTTGCCGTCACGGAGCGGAAAGGCGACGCAGTAGACGCCGTCGGTGTACTCGCCGTTGTCGACGGCGTACCCCCTCTCCCGAACCTCGGCGAGCTGGGTCAGCAGCTCGCCGAGCCCCGAGAGGGTTCGAGGGGTGTAGGCGACGAACTCGACATCGTCGAAGCGTCGGCGGACCTCCTCGTCGGAGAGCCGACTGAGCAGCGCCTTGCCGATCCCGGTGGCGTACGCCGGCAGCCGGGCCCCCACGTGCGAGGCCAGTCGTAGCTGCTGGTCGGGGTCGACCTTGCCGATGTAGACGTTGTCGGTCCCGTCGAGCACGGCCAGCTGGACGGTCTCGTTGAGCCGGTCGCGAACCGCGCGCATGTAGGGCAACGCCACCTGCTCGATCGAGGCGACGCTGAGGTAGCTGCGTCCCGCCTGCCACAGCCGGATGCCCACCCGAAACCGCCGGGTCTCGGCCTCCTGAGTCAGGAAGCCGCGCTGCACCATGGTCTGCAGCAGCCCGTAGGCGCTGCTCTTCGGGATGCCCATGATGGTGTGGATCTCGACGAGGGTGAGCCCATCAGGCCGCTCGGTGAGCAGATCCAGGATCTGCAGCACCCGATCGGCCGACTTGACCGGCGCACTCATGAGTCGCTCGGCACCACGATGCCGTCGGGATAACGCTCGAGCTGCCTCTCGTCGTAGAGCGTGAGGGCGATGTCGGCAGTCCGGCGCACCCGCTCGTGCGCGGCGAGCGCCTCGTAGATGTTCTCGCAGATGCCGATCGGATGGTCCTCACGCAGGTTGCGCTCGGTGAAGTAGGCGTCGGTGATGGTGACCACGCCGGCGGCGGTGTCTGCTTCGACCACCATCGAGGCGCGGTGATGGGAGCCCGCCCACCAGGTGCGCAGCCCCGGCACGATCTCGTCCTCGTCCTCCAGCAGCCGCACCCGGTCCCAGGCGTCGTGGGTGAGATAGCTCAGCACCTCGGGCGGGATGGAGGTCCAGCGGTCGTCGTGCGGGTGCCGGTGGCTGGTGTGGAAGTGGGTCCAGCCGCGCCGGGTCAGGCAGATCTGGGCGTTGTCGAAGAAGGTGACATTGGCGGTCGTGTAGAGCTGGAGCGGGGTCAGCAGGACGTGGGTGATGTCCTCCTCCCGGATGCCGAGCTGGTCGAGCTGTGCCGGCAGCCATTGCTCGTCGCTGCGCTGGAAGGCCGCCCGTTCCCCCAACAGTGAGGCCCAGCCCGCGTTCATCGCGGTGAGATCGCGGGCCGGCCCGGTCCCGACCAGCGCGTTGACGCCCTCGCCCTGGATCAGGAACGCCTGGAACGCCAGTCGGTGCCACTGCTCCCAGTCCGACATCCAGTAGACCTCGGGACCGGGCACCTCGCCGTACCCGAGGTGCAGGATCCTCACACCGAAGCTCATCTCGTCCTCCTGTCGTTGTCGGGCATCATGGATGCAGAACGGCCTTGATGACATCGTGTCGGCCGCCCAGGAGGTCCTCGAAGACCTCGACGCCCTGGTCGAGCGAGAAGGACGTGGTCCAGTCCAGCTGGACCGAGCCGGCAAGCTCGACGGCCCGATCGAAGTCGCTCGGGCGGTAGCAGTAGGAGCCGATGACCCGCTTCTCGGACCGGACGATCTCCTGGCCGTCGAAGCCGGCCTCGCTGCTGAGCAGGCCGATCCAGACCGCGGTTCCGCCGGGACGCAGCAGGTCGATCGACGCCGCATGTGTCGGCGCCGCGCCGACCGCGTCGATGACGACGTCGAACTCGCCGCTCAACCGCGTCGCGGTGTGGCTCGCGCCCAGTGCCCGCGCGGTCGCCAGCCGCTCCTCGGCCAGGTCGCTGACGCTGACCTCGCCGTACTGCTGGGCCACCAGCAAGGTGACCAGCCCGATCGTTCCGGCGCCGAGTACGGCGATCCGCGCTCCCGGTCGAGGGTCCGCCAACCGGACGGCGTGGACGGCGTTGGCCAGCGGCTCGATCATCGCGGCCGTGGTGAGGTCCATCGACTCGGGCAGCTCGCGGATCGCGGAGACCGGGACCGCCACCCGCTGGGCGAACGCACCTGGTCGATGGATGCCGAGGATCTCCCGGCTACGGCACAGGTGGTTCTCGCCACGGCCGCACGCATCGCAAGCGCCACAGCTGATCAGCGGGTTGACGGTGACCCGGCGTCCGTCGGGAGTCGTGCCCGCGAACTCGTGGCCCATCACCAGCGGGGGCTTGCGGAAGCCCACGTGCCGGATGCCGTGCAGCTCGCTGCCGCAGATGCCAGAGGCCGCCACCTCGACGATCACCTCGTCCGGCCCGGCGACCGGCACCGGCACCTGCTGCAGCTCGACGGTGGAGGGCGCGGTGAAGACCAGAGCGGTCATCGTCTCCACCGCCGCGGCGTTCGCCGTCGCGGCGGTCACGACGCCGTCTTCCGCAGCAGGTCCGCCAGGATCTGTGCCGCGCGTAGTCGCAGCTGCGGGAGCGACTCGGTGGACAGGTAGGCGATGTGCGGGTTGACCAGGACCCTGGGATGTGCGGCCAGCTCCGCCGCGATCCCGGTCGGCGGCTCCGCGGAGAGCACGTCCAGCGTGGCGAAGCCGAGCGTGCCGGCCTCGAGCGCCGCCAGCAGGTCCGACTCCACGACCAGCGCGCCACGCGCGGTGTTGACCAGATGGCCCTCCGGCCCGAGCGCTGCCAGCACCTCGGCATCGACCAGGCCCGTGGTCTCGGCCGTAGCTGGCATGTTCAGCGACAGGTGGTGACAGGCCTCGGCCAGCTCACGCAACGTCGGCCACATCGTGACACCCTCCGGGATGTCGGTGACATAGGGATCCCAGGCGTGCACCGGGAAGCCGAGCGCCGCGACCCTGGCGGCGACGGCGCGGCCGATCCGGCCGAACCCGGCGACGCCGACCGGGTCCAGCCTCGGCGGGAACGGCTGGGCGATGCCAGCAGTGGTCCAGCCGTGGTCGGCATAGGAGCGCGCTGCGACTGTCAGCCGACGACTGTGGGCGTAGATCGCCGCCGCGGCGTGGTCGGCGACCTCGTCGAGGCAGTAGTCGTCGACATTGCTGACGCGCACGCCGTGCCGCTCGGCGGCGGCAAGGTCGATATTGTCCAGCCCGATGCCGTATCGGACGACTGCTCGCAGCCGCGGCAGCCCGGCGAGCACGCGCTCGGTGATCGGCGCCCACTGCACCAGCAGTCCGTCTGCGTCGGCGGCAGCCTCGAGCACCCCGTCCTCGGTGGTGACGTCGACCTTGCGGACGATGAACTCGGGCTCCAGCTCCGCCTTCTCGTGGGAGCCGTCACCGAGGTTGGTGTCGGTGATGACGATGGTGTCCATAGATCCTTCTGTTCGGGTTGCAGGGGTGTCGACGATCGCGGCTCAGGAGGTGCCGGCGAAGGTCGAGTCGTCGCCGAGACCCTCCGGCCCCATGGCCAGGTAGCCGCCGTCGACGGGGAGATCGGTGCCGGTGATGAAGCTGGCCTCGGCGGAGCACAGGAATGCGATGGCGCGGGCGACCTCGACCGGCTCACCCAGCCGACGCAGCAGGTGGAACCGACCCCAGATCGGCTCCCAGCGCTCCCGGTCGCCGGCGGCCGCACGGGCCACCTCCGGCGTCCAGATCCATCCCGGACTCACGGAGTTGACGCGGATGCCGTCGACCGCGAGATCCATCGCCATGCACCGCGTCAGGCTGACGATCGCACCCTTGGTGGCGTTGTAGGTCCAGCGCGAGGGCTGGGCGATGCGGGCCGAGATGCTGGCGGTGTTGACCACGGCCGCGCCAGGCGTACGGGCCAGATAGGGGTGCGCGGCCTGGACGACATTGCTGATGCCGCGCACGTTGACGCCCAACGCCAGCTCCCACTCCTCGGTGGTGACCTCCAGACCGCTGGCGACGAAGCTGGCCGCGCAGTTGACGACCGCGTCCAGCCGCTCGCTCCCCGCGACCTCCTCGGTCACCGCACGTCGTACGGCGTCCTGGTCCGAGACGTCGACCCGGCGGGTGCGGATCGTGCCACCCGCGCCCTCGGCCGAGGCCACCAGCTCGGCCAGGCCCGGCTCGTCGATGTCCAGCGCGAGGACCGCGTAGCCGCGGGCCGCCAGCTCTTCGGCGGTGGCTCGACCGATGCCTGAGGCAGCACCGGTGACCAGTGCCGTCCTGTGTGGAGCGTCCACTCCGTTGTCCTCCTGCTCGTGGGTCTGCGCTCCGGGACCCCGAGCGATGTCGGGGTCCCGGAGCCTGGGGGATGAGGCGGTCGGACTACTCGGAGAGCCAGACGTTGTTGACCGTCGGCACCGAGTACCGCAGCCGGCTGGGCTCGTCGAGGTCCACACTGTGGACGTTGGAGCGGGCCAGGAAGGCGATCGGCTGGGAGGTCACCCAGACCCACGGCAGCTCCTCGGTGAGGATCTTGTCGGCGGCGACCCACAGCTCCTTCTGCTTCGCGGGATCCGCGGTCTGGCGCGCCTGGTCGGCGAGCGAGTCGAACTCCGGGTCGTTGAAGCCGGTCGAGTTCAGATCGCCGGTGGAGTAGAAGAACCGATACGGCAACAGGTCGGGGGTGAGGAACCCGGCCATGGTCCAGCAGGCCGCGTCGTACTTGCCGCCGATGAAGTTGGCGACGGCGGTGGTGCTCTCCTGGACGTCGATCTTCACCGTCATGCCGGCAGCGGCCAGCTGCCGCTCGACGACCTCGGTGGTGTTGACGGTGGGGCGGCACATGTACGTGAACTCGACCTTCTTGCCGGTGTCGGCCTCGTACTCGGCCACCAGCGCCTTGGCCTTGTCCAGGTCGAACTCGGGGTCGGAGTTGTCGTTGGCGTAGGGGTCCGTGGCCGGGAACAGGTTGACCGCCGGCTCGGCGAGGCCCTCCTTGGTGAGGTCGACGATCTCCTCGCGGTTGAGGGCATAGGAGATCGCCTGACGGACCCGGATGTCGTCGAACGGTGCGTGAGTCATGTTCAGCGCGATGCTGTCCTGGTCGCTGCCGACACCGTGGACGACCTGGATCTGCGAGTTGCTCTCGGCCTGGGTCATGATCGTCGGGTTGATCGAGGGTGCGTAGTCGATGTCACCCGACTGCAGCGCCGAGTAGCGGGCCTGCTCGTCCTCGATCGTCTTGATGTCGATCTCGTCGAGATAGGGCTCCTGCTCGGCGGTGTTCCAGTAGTTGGGGTTGCGCTCGAGCACGATGTCGCTGCCGGCCGACCACGACTTGACCTTGTACGGGCCGAGCCCGGCGGCGTGCGCGGTGTAGTCGTCGCCGTAGGTCTGCAGGGCGGTCGGCGAGGCGATATAGCCGGCCGTGCCCGAGCCGTCGTAGGACAGCACGTAGGGCAGGTTGGCGAAGGGATACTTCAGGTTGAAGATCACCGTGGTGTCATCCGGCGCCTCGACCGACTCGACCGACGACAGCAGCGAGGCGGCCGTGGAGGCCGTGCTCGGGTCGATGTGGCGGTCCATGTTGAACTTCACCGCGGCGGCGTTGAACGGCGTGTCGTCGCTGAACTTCAACCCGGTCGGCAGCTTCATCGTCCACTGCGTGAAGTCCGCATTGGACTCCAGCGACTCGGCGATCTGCGGCTGCGGCGTATCGCCCAGCTTGTCGACCTTCATCAGGGTGTCGTAGATGGCGTAGCCGCTCAGCGCCATCGCATTGGCCGACCCCTTCGCGGGATCGAGGGTGGTCACCGCGCTGGCGACCCCCACCTTCAAGACGCCGCCGACCTGCGGCTCACCGGACTCGCCGGAGCCGCCACTCGAGGTGTCGCTGCCGCCACCACATGCCGAGGTGAACGCCGCCAGGGCGAGCACCGTGGCAACCGCCCATAGGCGACGACGCGCCTGGTGCGAACTTGTCATCTCCAACTCCTTGCTACTGACAACCGACCGCGTCGTCGCGGCCGGGCTGAGCGGCGGTCTCCCGACCGCCGGTTACTGCTCCCGAGTGATCGAGGGGACGGATGCACGCCGTCCGATGACCAGCGCCGCGCAACGGCGGCTGCGCCTGGTCGCACTCCGCGGTGAAGAACGGGCACAGCGCGGCGAACCGGCACCCGGGCTGCTCTCGGCCGTCGACCGTGCGGTCCCGGGTGACCATCTCCAGCCTGGTCCTGCCGCCGTCCTGGCCGGTCGGCGACGGCACCGCGTCGTGCAGGATCGCGGTATAGGGGTGCCGCGGAGCGTGCGCGACCTCGATGGTCTCGCCCTCCTCGACGATGGTCCCGGCGTACATCACCGCGGTGCGGTCGCACAGCGTCGCGACGACCGAGAGGTCGTGGGAAATGAAGAGCATCGCCAAGCCCTGCTCGCCTCGGAGCTGGTCCAGCAACTCGAGGATCTGAGCCTGCACCGAGACGTCCAGCGCAGAGACCGGCTCGTCGCAGATCAGCACCTCGGGCCGCAGGATGGTCGCGCGGGCGATCGCGGCACGCTGGCACTGGCCACCGGAGACCTCGGAAGGGCGCCGCTCGGCCATCGCCTCGGAGATCCCGACCCGCGCCAGCTCCGCCAGCGCCTGGCGGCGGCGGGTGGCGGCGTCGCCACGCTTCCACACCCGCAACGGCTCGGCCACCGAGTCCAGGAGCGACCGCTTCGGGTTGAAGGAGCCGGCAGGGTTCTGGAAGATCGCCTGCACGCCGGCGCCGAAGCCGCGTCGGCCGCTGGGGACCGCGCCGCCGTGGAGCCGAACCTCACCCGAGGTCAGCGGCTGCAGGCCCATCAGGGCACGCGCCGTGGTGGACTTGCCGCACCCCGACTCTCCGACCAGGCCGAGAACCTCCCCTCGACGCAGCTCGAGCGAGACCCCGGAGATCGCCTGGAAGGCGCCGCCGGACCCGCCGGGGAAGGACACCGAGGCGTCCACCAGCTCCAGGACGGTCTCACCACGACCGGTCTGCTGCTCGCTCACCGGGCCACCTCCTCGACCGGGTTCCAGCAGGCGTACCGATGGTCGACACCCTGCCCGATCTCGCCCGGCCGGGACTCCAACGGCGGGGCCTCGGCACGGCATCGATCCAGCGCGGCACCGCAGCGAGGTGAGAACCGGCAGCCTGGTGCTGGGTCGATGAGCATCGGGGGAAGCCCGCCGATGGGCCTGGGCAGTTGTCGGGCACGAGCGTCGAGACGCGGGATGGCATCGAGCAACGCGCGGGTGTAGCGCATCGTGGGCCGACCGATCACCTCGCCGACGCTGCCCTGCTCGGCGATCCTGCCGCCGTACATCACGGTGACGGCGTCGGTGTGCTCGGCGACGACGCCGAGGTCATGGCTGACCATCACCAGGCCGATGGAGAACTCGCGGCACAGCTCGTCGAAGAGCTCCAGGATCCGCGCCTGGACGGTGACGTCCAGCGCGGTGGTCGGCTCGTCGGCAAACAGGAGGTCCGGCCCTGCTGCCATCGCGATCGCGATGACCACCCGCTGCCTCATCCCGCCGGAGAGCTCGTGGGCACGGGCGCGGGCGCGTCGCTCCGCCTGCGGGATGCCGACCATGTCGAGCAGTTCGACGGCGCGCCGACGAGCCTGTGCCCGACTGGTGGTGCCATCGCGGCGGACCGCCTCGGCGACCTGCCTCCCGATCGGCGTGATCGGGTGCAGCGAGCTGAGCGGGTCCTGGAAGACCATGGCAACCTCACGGCCCCACAGCTGTCGCCGCTGGCGCGCACTCATGTCGAGCACCGAGCGGCCTCGATAGCGGACCTCGCCGCTGACGCGTGCCTCCTTGGCGCCGAGAAGGCCCATCGCGGTGCGGCACAGCACGCTCTTGCCCGAGCCGGACTCTCCCACGATGCCGAGCCGCTCCCCGGCGGCCACGTCCAGGCTGACCTGGTCGACGGCCCGCAGCCGGCCCCGTGGCGTGTCGAACTCGACGACGAGGTCGCGGATGCTGAGCAGCGGCTCGGGGCTGGTCTCCTGGCCCATCTCCTGGCTCATCAAGCTCCCTCGACCTTCGTGCGGTCGGTGAGCAGGAATCGGTCCGAGACGATATTCAGGCTCAAGATGGTGAAGATCAGGAACAGGGCGGGGACCAGGATCACCAGGGGGTTGGTCGCCATATAGATGCGTCCTTCGTTGATCATGCTTCCCCAGGTGGGCTGCGGCAGCGGGACGCCGATGCCCAGGAAGCTCAGGCCACCCTCGATGAGGATCGCGCGCCCGACGCTCACGAAGGTGAACGCCAAGATGGCCTCGATGATGTTGGGCAGGATGTCGCGAGCCATGATCGAGAGCACCGGCGTCCCGATCACCTCGCTCGCCTCGACATACTCGGTGGTCATCACCGCACGCGTCTGCGCCTTGGCGAGTCGCACGAAGACAGGAAGCATCGGGACGGTGATCGCGATCATCACGTTGGTCACCGACGGGCCGAGGAAGGAGGTGAGCGCCAAGGCGAGCACCAGACCGGGGAAGGCCAGGATGACGTCGACGAGGAAGGAGACGACGGCGTCGATCCGGCCACCGCGATAGGCGGCCAGCATCCCGAGCGGAACGCCGAGGACGCCGGCGATGGCCGTCGAGCCGACACCGATGAGCAGCGAGACCCGGGCGCCGTCCAAGGCCCGGGCGAGCAGGTCCCGGCCGAGGTTGTCGGTGCCGAGGAGATGCTGGCCGCTCGGCCCACTCAGCCGGGCATCGGCACCGAGCTCGAGCGGGTCGAGCGAGAGCAGCGTGGGCAGCACGGCCATGCCGGCGACCAGCACGATCAGCCACAGTGCCGAGAGCCGCTCGGAGATCGGCCAGGGGCGGCGCCGCCGCCGGCCGGCCGCGGCGCCGGCAGGGGGTGGGGTCAGGGTGGCCTGGCTCATCGCGCCACCGCCTTCCGGAGCACACGAGCAGGCGTCAGCCGTGGGTCGATGACCCCGTAGAGCACGTCGACGGCGGCGTTGATGAGGACGAACGCCGCAGCGATGATCAGGACCAGCCCTTGCACCTCGACGTAGTCACGGGCCACGACAGCCGAAGCAAGCTCGGCGCCGATGCCGGGCAGGCCGAAGAGGGATTCGATGACCACGGTCGAGCCGATCAGCGTGCCGACGGTGACACCCACCGAGGTCGTCAGGCCCAGCAGGCTGGGCCGCAGCGCGTGCCGCAGCGTCACCCGCCACGGCGAGATGCCCTTGGCCCGGGCGACCACGATGAAGTCCTTGCGCAGGGTCTCCACCAGGTCGGCACGCAGCACCCGCTGGTAGAGCGCGAACGAGGCCGACGCCAAGGCGATGGCGGGCATCACGAGCGACTCCAGATGCGGCCCGGCGCCGTCGCTCCACGTCAGATAGCCGTTGGCCGGGAAGACGCCGAGCGAGACCGAGAAGACCAGGATGAGCAATACGCCGATGACGAAGTCAGGGGTCGAGAGCGTGGTGAAGACCCAGAGGCTGATCGCCCGGTCGGTGGCCGTCCGGCGACGGTACGCCGCGGCGATGGCGGCGGGAATGGCGCAGGCCAGCGCGATGACCTGGCTCCACAGGATCAGCTCGATGGTGACGGGGGCACGGTCCGCGATGATCGTCATGACCGGCTGGCTGGTGCGGAAGGAGGCACCGAGGTCGCCGTGCAGCACGCCGCCGATCCAGCTCAGGTAGCGCTGTAGCAGCGGCTCGTCCAGTCCCAGCTGGGTGCGTAGTGCGGCGACGGCCTCCGGCGTCGCGCCGGTCTCGCCCAGGATGATCCGAGCGGGATCGCCCGGCAACAGCGACATGCTCAGGAAGCACAGCACGCTCACCACGAAGAGCACCGCCAGCAGCCGCAGCAGCCGGATCGCGATCACCATGCGCGTGCTCATGCCGCTCCCCCGGGAAGAAGGGCCAGCTCGTGCTCGCCGGCGGCGAGCTCGACGGTGCCCCCGGGGCCCGTCGAGGTCACCGGGTCAAGGGCATAGCCGTCGGGAACGACGAAGGTCGCGGTGATCCCCGGCGGCACCGAGAGCCGGTGCCGAACCACGCCGTCGTGCCACTGCCAGCGACTGCCCATCGGTCCGACCGGGGAGTCGTAGGAGCCCTCGACCCAATCCAACCGGTCGGTGTAGACCGGCCTCACCTCGAGCCTGTCGTCCCAGGCGACGGTGCCGGGCCTGAGCCCCAGCAGGTCTTCGAAGAGGAACTCGCCGACCGCGCCGAGCGCACAGTGGTTGAACGAGTTCATCTCCGCCGTGGCCAGGCTGCCGTCGGGCCGGATGCCGTCCCACTTCTCCCAGATCGTGGTGCCCCCGGAGGCGATCATGTGCAACCAGCTGGGCATCTCCTCGCGCAACAGCAGGTCGATCGCCAGGCTGCGGTGGCCGTGGCGGGCCAGGGCGCCGAGCACGTGCTGGACGCCGTGGATGCCGGTCGTGACATAGCCGCGCCGCCGGATCGCCTCGGCGAGGTGGTCTGCGAGCACGCTCGCCTCCGCGTCGTCCACCAGTCCGAATCCGATCGCCTGGGCGTAGACCGTCTGGGTGGCGCCGTCGACGCTCAGGTCCGAGCGCAGGAAGCTGGTCCGGTAGGCCTCCCGGACCCGGGCCGCCTCCTCGGCCCAGCGGGCGGCCTGCGTGTCCTCGCCGAGCCGGGCGAGGATCTGGGCGAGCTGGACGAAGGTGCGGTAGGTGTGCGCGGTGCCGACCACCGGCTTCGGGGCGGTCGAGTAGGCGCCGGTGTAGGCGTAGCCGGGGTGGAAGGTCTCGCCGTCGCGCTCGGGGAGCGAGAGCCAGTCGGCGAAGTCGGCACCGACCTGGTTGACCCGCAGGCCGTCGGGGTTGTGGCGCAGCACGTGCTCGGCGAACCGGGTGATCGCGCCGACGTGGCGCTCGGCGGTCGTCAGGTCGCCGTACTGCTCGACGAGGAGGTGGACGATCCGGACGTAGCCGTCGGACCAGCCGGGGGCACCCGGCCGGTCGGCGCCCGGCGGGACGGGCGGGACGTAGGAGCGGATCTCACCGTCCTCGCCCTGGGTGTCGGCGGCGTCCTGACCGAACTTGTCGAAGAAGGCCGCAGTGTCGAAGAGGTAGGTGGCCGTGCGGGAGATCACGCCCGCGTCCCCCAGCCAGCCGTGCCGCTCGTCGCGCTGGGGGCAGTCGGTGGCGACCTCGAGGAAGTTGTCGCGCACCGTCCACTCGATGGCGCTGGCGAGCCGGGTCAGCCGCTCGTCGGAGGCGCTGAATCGGCCCACCAGGTCGTGCCCGGTCTCGATCGCGACGGCGGTGATGGTCGAGTCCTGGCGCAGTCTGGTGGCGCCATAGGGATCGGCGCCCGGCAGTCCCCACACCTCGGCGTACCGGAAGCCGTGGGTGGTGAAGGAGCTCTCCAGCACTTGCACGGTCTCGTCGCCGGGCGGTGTGTCGGCCGCGTAGCGGTCCTCCTGGAAGGCGCCGCGCAGGTTGTCGCGGTAGACCAGCTTCTCCGGGGTGAGGATCTCGCCGTGACGCACGATCACCTCGGTACGCTCCAGCATCGGCGAGCTGACCCTGGTCCAACCAACGAGGTTCTGGCCGAAGTCGAAGACGACCGGGCCGCGGGCATGCTCGTGAACCAGCTCCCCGGGGAGCTCGCGAAGCACTCGGATCGAGTCGTGCGGCTGCGGGGTGACGTGGACGGGCTCGCCCTGCCGCGGCTCGACCGGACGCCAGTCGGAGTCGTCGAGCTCGGTGGTGTGCAGTCCTTCGATGCGCTGACGCAGGTCGACGGTCTCGCCCCGCATCAGGTCCGAGGCGAGGATCGGCCCGAAGGTCGTCCGCCAGTGAGTGTCGGTGTGGCACAGCGTCGATGCGGAGCCGTCTTCGCCGACCTGGTCGACCTGGGCCAGCAGCGCCGGTCGCTGCCCGTAGTAGCCAGGCGCTCGCAGCAGGCCGAGCCGGCCGGCGTACCACCCCTTGGCCAGCTCCACGACGAGCACATTGCGGCCGGCGACCAGCGGACCGGCGCAGTCGTAGGTCTGGTGATGGACCCGCACCGAATAGTCGGTCCATCCGGGTCGGAGGAGTTCGTCGGCAGTCAGCTCGACCCCGTTGAGCCAGACTCGATACAGGCCGAGCGCGCTGATGTAGAGACGAGTGCGCCCGCGGGTCGACTCCGGCGCCTCGAAGGTGGTGCGGAGCACCGGAACAGGGTCGTGACTCTCCCGGGCGAACGGGAACCTCGGCGCCTGGATCCACCGCGCCTGCCACTCTTCCTCGTCGGCAAGCCCCAGCTCGAAGCCGGACTCCGCGGTGCCGAGGCCCTCGCCGGTCACCGTCCAGCGGTAGCCGCCACGCGAGCGCAGCACCTCCCGGGGCAGCCGAGCCCAGTGCCGGGCGGTGCTCTCCTCCCACACCCGCTCACCGGACTCGGCACGGACCGAGACCGTGTAGCGACCCGAGCCCGTCGGCGAAGGCCCCTGCCACGACAGCTGGGTGGCCCGCACCGGCAGGCCCAACGGGGCACGGCGGTGGCCGGCGCGGAGCTGGTGAGGCCTCGGCGGCACCGTGGCGTCAGGCATGAGCGGTCTCCTCCTTCTCACGGAGCACGCGGCGCAGGATCTTCCCGCTCGAGGTGGTCGGGAGCTGGTCGAGGATGCGGACACGGCGGGGGCTCTTGTAGGGCGCCAGGCGGGCGCGGACGAAGGCGATGAGTTCCTCCGGGTCCACCTGGTGGCCGGCACGCGGTACGACGGCTGCGACGACCGTCTCACCGCGATAGGGATCGGGGACACCGAAGACGGCGGCCTCGGCGACGGCCGGGTGCTGATAGAGCACGTCCTCGACCTCACGCGGCCACACCTTGAATCCGCTGGCGTTGATCTGGTCCTTGCGTCGATCGACGATGTAGTACCAGCCGTGGTCGTCGACGAGCGCGACATCGCCAGTGCGGATGGCACCGTCGAGGAGCGCCTCGGCGCTGGCCTCGGGGTTGTTCCAGTAGCCGCTGACCACGCCCGGTCCGCGAACCACGAGCTCGCCGGTCTCACCGGGACCGAGTCGCCGACCGTCGTCGTCCACGATCCAGGCACTGGTGCCCGGCACCGGCCGGCCGATGGACAAGGCGCCCGAGGCCGGATCGACCGGTGCCTGTTCGCCGAGTGTCGTGAGATGGCAGATCGAGGTGGTCTCGGTCATCCCGTAGGCGTTGCCGAGCGGCACGCCGAAGACCTTTTCCACCTCGGCGGCGACGGCCGGGACGACGGGTGCGCCGCCTGAGTAGAGCGCGCGCAGCGAGCTGAAGTCGGACTGCCGCCTCGCAGCCTCGGCGAGCATCGCCAGGTAGGCGGTCAGTGCGCCGATGGTGAAGGTGACCCGAGCCGACTCGATCAGCTCGATCGCCCGGGCCGGGTCGAAGCGGCCCATGAGGACGAGCTCGCCAGAGCCGGCCACGGCGACCGCCAGGTGGCCGATCATGCCGGTGACGTGGCAGATCGGGGCGACGCCCAGGATCACGCTGCCGGCCCCTACCCCGATCTGGTCGCGGTAGACCAGCGCGCCGGCGAGGACATTGGCGTGGGAGGCCACCGCGCCCTTGGCCGGGCCGGTGGTGCCGGAGGTATAGGTGATCAGAGCCGGATCCTCGGCCAGGGGTCGGGCGATCCCCGCAGCGCCATCGACCGCGCCCGGCGCATCGGCCGCATCGGCGACGTCCTGGTCGGTCCAGATCGCTGCGACGCCCGCGGCGGCTGCCGCCGGCGCGACCAGCTCGGCAGTCGCGGCGTCGTGCACGAGCAGCCGAGCGCCTGAATCAGTGAGGACGTGCTCGAGCTCGCGCTCGCGGTACATCGGGTTGACCGGGACGACGACCGCACCCAGGCGCCACGCCGTCAGGACCGCATCGACGAGCTCGGGGACATTCTGGAGCTGGACCGCGACTCGGTCGCCGGCCCGGACGCCGATCCCCGACCATGCCGCCGCCAACCGACGGACTCGGACGTCGGCCTCGGCCCGGGTGACTGCTCGCTCGCCGTACCTGACGAAGACGGTGTCGGACTCCGTGGCCACCGACGACTCCCATAGGTCGAGCACGGTGCCAGCTCCGCCCATCCCGCTCTTCTCCCCTCCATGCCTCGGCCGCGTCGGCCGAGAACCAAACGCGTTGATCCTGATGTAGTCCCCATCACATGTCAAGTATGAGAATAACGGTTCATATAGGTGAACCTTGACGGCGGTCCTCCGGCCAGCCTTGATCCATACAGGGTTTTCTGCATTAATTGACTCGACTTAATCACTTTTGGTCGAGGAGCCCCGATGAGTAGTCACCTGACCGGACCCGCCAGCCACCCGACGTACGACCCCGCCGCCAGCGCGGTGCGGGTGCGCGGGCTGTGCCGGGGCACCAGCGACCGGGGCGCCCTCCACGGCATCGACCTCGATATCGCGCACGGCGAGTTCGTGGCCGTGGTCGGCCACCGCGGCAGCGGCAAGACGACGCTGCTGCGTGCCCTCTCCGGCGACGACAAGGCGACCGGAACCGGTTATGTCCGGGTGCCGGACGAGATCGCCCGGCTCAAGCCGGTGGTCGGGCCGTCGCTGCGCGGCGGCGTCGAGCTGCTGCTCGGCGACGACCCCTTCGCGGCGCTCGACCCGATCACCCGGGCGCGGATGCACCTGCTGCTGCGCTCCTACTACGAGCTCCAGCGGCCGGCGGTGCTGCTGGTGACCCACGACCTCGACGAGGCGATCATGCTCGCCGAGCGGGTGGTCGTCCTCGAGGCCGGCCGGGTGCGCGCCGACGTGCCGGTGCCGAGGGTGCCCCGTCACAGCGAGGAGTACGTCGCGCTGCGGGCCCGGCTCGCCGCCGAGCTCGAGCACGGCAAGGTGGCCGAGACCGCCTGACAGCCCCGCGGACGTCATGCGGAGGGAGGAAGGGGTTGCTCCCTCCGCA
>NZ_JASGDQ010000030.1:0-25417 GCF_047607185.1 Nocardioides sp.
AGTAGGTCTCGCCTGCTGCGCGCCGCGCTGCACGCACGCTGGCTTCGTTGCGGCCGCTCGACAGGCCTCCAGCCTGCCTTCGCGGCCACGCCTCGCCATCGCACGCACATCGCGACGCTCGCGACGGCGACACCTACTGGCGCAACCTCTTAGGCGGGCCGGCAGCGAGGTGTTTTCACGGCTGTTACATGGCGAAACAGGTGCCGAACACATCGTGCCTACCTTCGGAGCACCGGAAGGAGGCAGCGATGGGGCTACCGCTCGGGCTGGCCGTGGGATGACACGTGTCGCGAGCGCGACCGACGAGTGGCAGCCGGTGTGCCGGGTGGTCGAGTTGGAGGTCGAGCGGGGTGCGACCGCTCTGGTGCATGGTCAGGCGATCGCGCTGTTCCGGACAGCTGACGACCACGTCTACGCGCTCGGCAACCACGACCCGTTCGCCAAGGCCTCGGTGATGGCCAAGGGCATCGTGGGCCAGCGGGGCGAGGTCCCCTTCGTGGCCTCGCCGACCCACCGTCACGCCTTCGACCTGCGCAGCGGCAGGTGCCTGGACGACCCGCACGTCTCGGTACCGGCCTACACCGTCAGGGTCGAGGACGGCGTGGTGCTGGTCGGCGCGCGGAAGGTCTCAGGCTGATCCCCGGGTGAGGAGAGCGGTGGCGATGGCGGCAATGCCCTCGCCCCGGCCGGTGAGGCCCAGGCCGTCGGTGGTGGTCGCCGAGACCGAGACCGGGGCGCCGACCGCCTCGGAGAGCGCCGCCTCGGCCTCGGCCCGCCGCGGGCCCAGCTTGGGGCGGTTGCCGATGACCTGGATCGCGACGTTCTCGACCATGTAGCCGGCGGCCTCGACCAGGGCCACCGTCTCGCGCAGGATCCTCGCGCCGGAGGCGTCGGCCAGCTCCGGCCGGTCGGTGCCGAAGTTCGAGCCCAGGTCGCCCAGGCCGGCGGCCGACAGCAGCGCGTCGGCGGCGGCGTGTGCGGCCACGTCGGCGTCGGAGTGGCCCTCCAGGCCGACGTCGGAGTCGGGCCAGTCCAGGCCGGCCAGCCGGAGCGGGGTGCCCGGGACGAGCCGGTGCACGTCGGTGCCGATGCCGACTCTCAGGGGTTGTGCCGACAGCCGGCGTGCGCGCGTCGCGGCGCGCAGCAGGTGCCACCTGCCGGTACAACCCCTCAAGGACATGGCAGAGAATGTACGTCGTGCGAAGGTCTGGCGTCGCGGGACTGCTGACCGGGCTGGCCGGCCTGGCGGTCAGCTACCTGGTCGGCCAGCTGCTCGCCTCCGGCGAGTGGCCGGTCGCGGCCGTGGCCGAGCGGATCATCGAGCACGCCCCCGGGCCGCTCGCCGAGCGCGCCATCGACCTGGTCGGCACCGCCGACAAGCCGATCCTGGTCTGGGGGATCGTCGTCGTGGTCGCGCTGGTCGCCGGCGCGCTGAGCCGGGTGGCCAGCCCGTGGATTCCCATCGCCGGCTATATCGTGCTGGCCGCTGTCGGGGTGGCGGCGATCGCCGGCCAGCCTGGCGACGCCGAGCTCGCGCCGCTCAGTGTCGCGGCCGGCTTCGTCACCTGGGTCGTCGTACACGCCCTGTTCCGCGCCGCCGTCGAGCCCCGGGCACCTGACGTTCTGCACGCCGATCCCGGCGTGTTGCGTGCAGAACGTCAGGTGCCCGGGGGTGGGTCGGGCGTGTCGCGGCGGTTCGTGGTCACCGCCGGCCTGGTGGCGATCGGGACCGTCGTGGCGGCGTACCTCGGCCGTGCCAAGGCGCTCGGCCGGGAGCGCATCGAGAACGCCCGCCGGCTGCTCCGGCTCGACGGCGTCAACCCGCCGCCGGTCGACCCCTCCTACGACTCGGGCGTGCCGGGTCAGCAGCCGTGGCTGACGCCGGTCGAGGAGTTCTACCGGATCGACACCGCCATCGTGCCGCCGACCGTCGACCCGGACACCTGGCGACTGCGCGTCCACGGCCTGGTCGACCATCCGTTGGAGCTCAGCCTCGACCAGCTGATGATGCGAGAGGTCACCGAGGACTGGGTGACGCTGACCTGCGTCTCCAACGACGTCGGCGGCGATCTGGTCGGCAACGCCTGGTGGAGCGGGGTACGGATCGCGCCGCTGCTGGAGCAGGCCGGCATCCAGCCGGACGCGGACGCGGTGCTGCAGACCTCGGCCGACGGCTGGACCTGCGTCACCCCGCTGGCGGCGCTGACCGACGGCCGCAACGCGCTGCTCGCCGTCGCCCAGAACGGCGACCCGCTCACCATCGAGCACGGCTTCCCGGTGCGGATGGTGGTGCCCGGCCTCTACGGCTACGTCAGCGCCACCAAGTGGCTGGTCGACCTCGAGGTCACCCGCTTCGACCAAGCGCAGGGCTACTGGATCGAGCGCGGCTGGGCCGAGCAGGGCCCGATCAAGCTCGCCTCCCGCATCGACGTGCCCGGCGTCGGCGAGCAGGTGAGCGCCGGCAAGGTGACGCTCGCCGGCACCGCCTGGCAGCAGCACACCGGCGTCGCGGGCGCGCAGGTCTCGCTCGACGGCGGCGACTGGCGCGACGCCGACCTCGCCGCGACCCCCGGCGTCGACACCTGGGTGCAGTGGCGGATCGAGTACGACGTCGAGCCCGGCGAGCACCAGGTGCAAGTGCGGGCGGTCAGTGCCACCGGCGAGGTGCAGACCGCCGTCGTGGCCGGCTCGGCGCCCGACGGCGCGACCGGATGGCACACCATCACCTTCCGTGCAGGTTGACGAGTTAACGAATCGTGGCGGGGGCGCTGGCTTCTCTAGACTTGCCGAGTGACACTGAGGCTCTACGACACCCAGACCGGCGAGGTCCGCGACTTCGTTCCGCTCGCCCCGGGCAAGGTGTCCCTCTATGTCTGCGGCCTCACCGTCCAGTCCGCGCCCCACGTCGGCCATGTCCGCAGCGGCGTCAACTTCGACGTGCTGCAGCGCTGGCTGCGCCACCGTGGCTACGAGGTGACGTTCATCCGCAATGTCACCGACATCGACGACAAGATCCTCGCCAAGAGCGCCGAGCAGCACCGGCCCTGGTTCAACCTGGCCTACGACATGCATCGCGAGCTCTCGAAGGCGTACGACGCCCTCAACGTCGCGCCGCCGACCTACGAGCCGCTCGCCACCGGGCACGTGCCCGAGATGATCGCGCTGATCGAGGACCTCATCGCGGCCGGCCATGCTTACGCCGCCCCCGACGGCTCGGGCGACGTCTATTTCGACGTGCGCTCCTGGCCGTCGTACGGCGAGCTGACGCATCAGGGCGTCGACGACATGGAGGACGCCACCGACGCCGACCCGCGAGGAAAGCGCGACCCCCGTGACTTCGCGCTGTGGAAGGGCCGCAAGGAGTCCGAGCCCGAGACCGCGTCCTGGCCGAGCCCGTGGGGACTGGGCCGGCCCGGCTGGCACATCGAGTGCTCGGCGATGGCGGGCAAGTACCTCGGCCCGGCCTTCGACATCCACGGCGGCGGCCTCGACCTGCGCTTCCCGCATCACGAGAACGAGCTGGCCCAGGCGCGGGCGGCGGGCCGGCCGTTCGCGTCGTACTGGCTGCACAACGCCTGGATCACCACCTCCGGCGAGAAGATGAGCAAGTCCCTCGGCAACTCGCTCACCATCCCCAACGTGCTGGAGCGCTACCGCGGCATCGAGCTGCGGTTCTACCTGGTGGCCGCGCACTACCGCTCGCACGTCGAGTTCAGCTTCGAGGCGCTCGACGAGGCCGCCGTCGGGTTCCGCCGGATCGAGGGCTTCCTGGAGCGAGCCGGGGCGAGCCAGGCCGGGGCGCTGCCCGAAGGCTTCGTGGTGGCCATGGACGACGACCTCGGCACGCCGGCGGCGGTCGCGCTGCTCTACGACGTCGTCCGCGAGGGCAACCGGGCGCTGGCGGCCGGCGAGGACGCGACGGCGCTCGCGGGCCAGGTCCTGGCCATGCTCGACGTCCTCGGCCTCAACCCCGCCGACCCCGCCTGGGGCGCGCCCGCCGGCGCCGACGAGAAGCTCAACAGCGCCGTCGACGCCCTGGTCGCCGGCCTGCTGGCGCAGCGGCAGGCCGCCCGCGAGGCCAGGGACTGGGCCGCCGCCGACGCGGTGCGCGACCAGCTCAAGGCGGCCGGCATCGAGATCACCGACACCCCCGACGGACCACGCTGGAGCATCTGATGGCAGGCAACTCACAACGGCGGGGCGCGATCGCCAAGCCCGGCACCAAGAAGGGCGCCACGGTCGGCTCCGGCGGCCAGCGCCGCAAGGGCCTGGAGGGCAAGGGGCCGACGCCGAAGGCGAAGGACCGGCCCTACCACAAGGCCCACCGCGAGGCGCAGCTCGCCGAGCGCTCCGCCGAGAAGGCGGCCAAGCGCCCGCAGGGCCGCAAGCGCTCCAGCTCGGACGCCGAGTGGATCATCGGCCGCAACTCGGTCGTGGAGGCGCTGCGGGAGGGCGTGCCGGTCAACGCCGTGTACGTCGCCGAGGGCACCGAGCGCGACGGCCGGCTGCGGGAGGCGTTCCGGCTCGCCCAGGAGCTCGGCCTCGGCCTGCTGGAGGTGACCCGGACCGAGCTCGACCGGCTCACCGGGTTCAACGGCCACCAGGGTCTGGCGGCTCGCGTCCCGGCCTACGAGTACGCCCACCCCGACGACCTGCTCGACGTCGCGGCCGAGGCCGGGCAGCCGGCGCTGATCGTCGCGCTCGACCACGTCACCGACCCGCGCAACCTGGGCGCGGTAGTCCGCTCCGCGGCGGCGTTCGGCGCCCACGGCGTGGTCATCCCCGGCAACCGGTCGGTGGGCATGACCGCCGCCGCCTGGAAGACCAGCGCCGGCGCCGCCGCCCGGGTCCGGGTCGCCCAGACCGTCAACCTGGTGCGCCAGCTCAAGGCGTTCCAGAACGCCGGCTGCATGGTCGTCGGCCTCGACATGACCGGCGACGTCGAGCTGCCCGCGTTCCAGCTCGGCGACGGCCCGCTGGTGGTGGTCGTCGGCGCCGAGGGCGGCGGCCTCTCCCGGCTGGTGCGGGAGACCTGCGACCAGATCGTCTCCATCCCGATGGCCAACGCCGTCGAGTCGCTCAACGCCGGCGTGGCCGCCTCGGTGGTGCTCTACGCCGTCTCCCAGGCCAGGGCTTGACGCTGCGCCGGGTGCTCGTCGTCGCGGCGTACGTCGCGACGTGGCTGGTCCTCGCCGTGCTGGCGTTCCTGCTGGTGTTCCTGGGCAGCAGTCGCCAGACGACCTTCCTCTCCCACGACGCGGTGCTGCGGCCCGACTTCAGCGGCACCGTCGAGGTGCACACCGGCCCGGTGCTGCCCGACGTCAGACTGCCCTCGCACGCGCTATTCGGGGTGAGCGTGACCCTCGGCAAGACCGACGTGGGCTCCCTGGAGGAGCTCGTCGAGCGCTACGCCTATCTCGCCTCCGCCGCCGACGGCGAGCGGGCCAAGGTGCGGGCGACGGTGGCCTCGATGGTGGTCGACGCCGCGCTGCGCGGTGCCGTGCTGGGATCGCTGCCGCTGCTGGTCTGGCGGCTGGTCGGCCGGCAGCGGCGCCGGGAGATCTACGCCCGGCTGCCGAGCCGTCGCGGCCTGGCGCTGATCGGGCTGGTGCTCACCCTCGTGGTCGCCGCCTGGCAGCCGTGGGTCGCCGACGACGAGGAGGACCGGGTGAGCGACGACCAGCCGTGGCTCTCGCTGGGGGAGTTCCTGGGCGGCTCGGTGCCCCTCCCGGCAGGCGTCGAGGAGGTGCAGGTGCGCGGCGACGTGACCACACTGGAGACCCGCCGGCTGGTCGAGAGCGCGCTGAGCACCTACGACACCAGCAAGCAGTTCTACGCCGACGCCGCCGAGCGCGCCGCCGGACTGTCCCTCAGGCGACCGGAGGCCGACGAGACCGTGGTCGTCGTGGTCTCCGACCGCCACGACAACGTCGGCATGGACCAGGTCGCCCGGGCCGTCGGCGACGCGGCCGGCGCCACCTCGGTCTACGACCTCGGCGACGACACCTCGACCGGCTCCCGGTGGGAGGCGTTCTCGCTGGACTCGGTCACCGCGGCGTTCGACGGCTACGACAAGTGGGCGATCTCGGGCAACCACGACAACGGCACCTTCGTCTCCGACTACCTCGCCGAGGACGGCTGGACCGAGCTGACCGGGGAGACCCTCGACGGTCCCGGCGGCTCGGTGCTGCTCGGCGTGCCCGACCCCCGGGCCAGCGGGCTGGGCAACTGGCGCGACGAGAAGGGACTCTCCTTCGCCGAGGTCGCCGACCGGCTGGCCGACGCCGCCTGCGACTCCGACCGCCGGATCACCACCCTGCTGGTCCACGACGCCAACCTCGGCCGGCCGGCGCTGGACCGCGGCTGCGTCGACCTGGTCCTCGGCGGCCACCTGCACCTCTTCCTCGGCCCCACGGCGGTGACCGCCCCCGACGGCTCGGTCGGCTGGACCTTCACGACGGGCACCACCGGTGGCGCGGCGTACGCCTTCGCGCTCGGCTCCAAGCCTCGGCGCCAGGCCGGCATCTCGCTGGTCACCTACGACGCCGACGGCGTGCCGGCCGGCATCCAGGCGGTGCGGCTGGAGACCAACGGCGAGTTCAGCGTGGACGACTACGTGCCGCTGACCTCGGGCTGATCGGCCGGCTCCGTGGCCACGGCCTCGTCCGGCTTCTGCCTCAGCACGTTGTCGACGTAGCTGCGGGCGGCGTCGAGGAATCTGACGCTGCGGCCGGCCTGCTCGGAGAGGTACCAGCGGTGCACCAGCACCTCGTGGAAGACCTCGGCCGGCTCCAGCTTGCCGCGCAGCTCGGCGGGCACCATCGCCTGAAGCGGCTCGTAGATCTCGCGCAGCCAGCGCTGCGCGACCTCGGCCCGGTCGAGCCGGCCCAGCCCCCGCGAGGTGGTGAAGGCGGCGATGTCGTTGAGCATCCGGCGCGCCTGCGCGTCCTGCACCACCAGGCCGGTGAGATTGCGCAGCTCACGGGCGTGGTGGCCGAGCTCCACGACCCGCGGCTGCAGCTGGATCCGGTCGCCGTCGACATCGGTGACGATGTCGATCTCCTCCACGTCGAAGCCCAGGTCGTTGAGCTGCTCGATACGCTCCTCGATCCGCCACGACTCGCCCGAGGAGAACACCTCGGTAGCGGTCAGCTCGGTCCACAGCTGGTCGTAGCGCTCCCGCAGCATCGTGACGACCGCCCCCGGGTCGATCCCGCCGACGCCGCTGGCCATCAGGTCGAGCAGCTCGGCGTAGACGTTCTCGGTGCCGACCGTGACGTCGTACTCCCGCAACTGACTCGACAGCGTCTGCCGCAGCTCCCCGGTCTCGGCGTCGACGAGATAGGCGGCGAAGCCGCCGGCGTCGCGTCGGAACAGCACATTGGACAGGCTCACGTCGCCCCAGTAGAAGTCGGCCAGGTGGAGCCGGACGAGCAGCACCACCAGCGCGTCGACCAGGCTGGGCACCTGATCGGCGGGCAGGCCGTGCTCGAAGACGCTGCGGTAGGGGAGGGAGAACCGCAGGTGCCTGGTCACCAGCGCCGCCGGCAGGTCTTGTGACCTGCCCGCCACCACCGCCTGCGGTACGACGGCGGGCAGGTCGAGCCGCTGCAGGTCGCGCAGCAGCCGGTACTCCCGGAAGGCGATCGCCTCCTGGGTCTCCTTCACGGCGTAGACCTGGTCGCCGAGCCGCACGATCCGCACCACATGGCGGGACAGGCCGCGCGGCAGCGGCACCACGTGCTCGGTCCACTCCTGGAGGGGCTGGTCCCAGGGCAGTGTCAGGATCGCCGGGTCCGGCCGGCTCGCCACGATGCGGAGCGCCATGGCACTCAGTGTGGCATCGAATCGCATGCTCCGGCGTAGCGTCATGCGGACGGAGCAGACGGTTGCCCCGTCCGTATGACGCTACGGCGAGGCCAGCTGCCAGATCCGGATCGCGGGTCCGGCGGCGGCGGGGAGCTCGCCCGCGAAGTCCTCGTGGTCGAGCAGGGCCGCGCCGGCCGGCAGGTCCAGCGGGATGGCCGGACCGGCAGCCCGCCGCACCGCGACCAGCAGCGTCTCCTCGGGGTGCTCGCGGAGGAAGACCAGCTCGTCGTCGCCGACGTGGGCCCAGCGCAGCCCGCCCCGCCGCAGCGCGACGTGCTCCCTGCGGAGCCGGCTGAGCGCGCCGTACGTCGCCAGCGTCACCCGGTCCCAGCCCTCGGGTCGGTGCCAGGGCATCGGGCGGCGGCCGTCCTCGCCGTTGACCCCCTCCAGGCCGATCTCGTCGCCGGCGAAGAGCATCGGCACGCCGGGCAGCGTGAACTGCAGCCCGGCCGCGACCCGGTGGGTGGCCGGATCCCGGACCAGGGTGCGGATCCGGGCCGAGTCGTGGCTGCTGAGGATGCTCCAGCTCTGCGTGCTGGCGCGCCAGCCGAACCGCGCCCGCCAGCCGTCGAGGCTCTTGCGGATCAGCCCGCCGGGTCTGCGGGGGACGGCGACCGGTCGGCCGAACGGCCGCGCGTCGGTCTGCTCGGCGCGCAGCCAGGACCAGACCGGCCAGGAGAAGCCGGCGTAGTTCATGGTGCCGTGCCAGCCGTCGCCGTCGATGTCGTGGAAGGCGTCGTGGTTGTGCTCGCCGATGACGAGCGGGTCCTCGCGCTGCTCGGCGGCGGTGGCCCGGAGGATGCGGGCGACCCGGTGGTTGACGTCGATCGCGCCGAGCCGGCCGGTCATGTTGGCGACGTCGATGCGCCAGCCGTCCACGTCGTACGGCTGACGCAGCCATCTCGCCACCACCGAGTCCGGGCCCTCGATCATGGCCCGGCGCAGGTCCTCGTTGGTGTGGTCGAGCTTGGGCAGGGTGTGGTGGCCCATCCAGGTCTCGTAGCCGCCGTCGGGACGGAAGTAGTACCAGTCGCGGGTCGGGCCACCGCCTTGCGCCCGCCGGAACCACTCGTGGGTGTCGCCGGTGTGGTTGGCGGTCAGGTCGCCGAGCAGCCGCCAGCCCCGCTGGTGGATCGCGGTGCTGAGCCGCTGGTAGGCGGCGTCGCCGCCGAGCAGGTCGTCGACGTGGTCGAAGGTGCTGGCGTTGTAGCGGTGGTTGCTCTCGCCCGGGAAGACCGGGGTCGTGTAGACGATGTCGGCGCCGACCTCGGCGATGTGGTCGAGGTGCGCCACGATGCCGTCGAGGTCGCCGCCGAAGAACTGCGTCGGCGTACGTGGGTCGGTGCCCTCGAAGACCACGGTGTCGTCCCACCCGGCCGGCGTCGCCCAGGCCGGCGTCGGCCGCTCGTCGGCGGCGCTGGACCGCGCGAACCGGTCGGGGAAGATCTGGTAGACGACCCCGTCGCGAGCCCAGTCCGGCGCCGGGGGATAGGTCACGACCTTGAAGTCGAACGCGTCGCTGACGTCCCAGTGCTGCTCGCCCACGCCGGTCAGCCAGGCCTGGCTGCCGTCGGCCCGCTCGATGAGGAAGCGGTAGTGCGTGACCGGGTTGTGGACGGGCAGCTCGCCCTCCCACCAGCCCGGCTGCCGAGCCGCCATCGGGTGGTAGGTCGGCTCGGCGTCGTACGTCGTGCGGAGCCAGATCCGGCTCACCGGGTCCCGGCCGCTGGTGCGCACCCGGACGACGACGCTGCTGCCGAGCTCGGGTGCCTCGTCCGCCAGGTAGAGCGGTGACCCGTCGTGATGGGGCCGGTCGAGCAGACTCATGGGTACATTCAACTAGGATGTGCGAGCCTTCGTGGCATGCCGGTGTAGCTCAGTTGGCAGAGCGCGTCTCTTGTAAAGACGATGTCGCGGGTTCGATCCCTGTCACCGGCTCTGGGTTGCCGATTCCGGGCCCGCGTAGGGTGCTGGCATGGTCTCGGTGCTGTTGTTCCATCATGCTGGCGGGCTGACGCCCGGAGTCGAGTCGTTCGCCGATCGGTTGAGAGACGAGGGGCATGTCGTCGAGGCCCCCGACCTCTTCGACGGCCGGAGGTTCGCCGACGTCGAGGACGGCGTGGCCTATGCGCGCTCGGTCGGCGCGGAGGTGCTCGCCGCGCGGGCGGCCGAGCTCCCGGCCGCCGAGGTCTACGGCGGCATGTCGATGGGCGCCTCCCGAGCCGCCGAGCAGGTGCTGAGCAGACCCGGCGCCACGGGAGCGTTCTTCCTCTACGGCGCGGTCGCGCCGTCCTGGTGGGACGCGACCTGGCCAGCCGGGGTGCCGGCCCAGGCGCATGTCACCGAGGCCGACCCGTGGCGCGAGCCGGAGGCCGAGGACGAGTTCGTGGCCGACGTCGTCGATGGCGAGCTCTTCATCTACCCCGGCGCGGGTCATCTCTTCGCCGAGCCCGGCCACCCCGACTACGACGAGCAGGTCGCCAAGCTGGCGACCGAGCGGATCGTCGCCTTCCTCGCGAGGCTGTGACCGGCTCGCTCGTGACCAGAGAGTGACCCCCAGGGCCACGAATCCTTCACAACCCCGGGCTCAGCGGAGCCGGCGGACCCCGAAGCGCGCCGGCGGCGCGGCGATCTCGGCCTGTGAGGCGACCAGCTCCAGCTCGCGCCGGCCGGAGGCGAGAGTGCGCTCGAGGATCGCGAACATGGTGTTGGCGACCAGGCCGAGCGCCGTCGCCGGCGACCCGGTCGAGCGCAGGTGGGCGAGGTAGAGCGCGGCGGTGACGTCACCACCGCCGTTCGGGGTGATCGGCAGCAGCGGAGTGGTGACCGCCCAGGCGCCTTCGTCGGAGACCGCGACCATGTCCAGCTCCTCGCCGGCCAGCCCGTCGTGCACCACGGAGGTGACCAGCACGCCGCGCGGCCCGGTCGCCCGTACGACGTCCACGGCGGCCAGCACCTCGGCCAGCGTCGAGGTGGTGGCATCGGCGAGGAAGTCGAGCTCGAAGTGGTTGGGCGTGATGACGTCGGCGACGGGCACCACCTCGTCACGCAGGAACTCCGGGATGCCCGGCCGGACGAAGAAGCCCCGGCCGAGGTCGCCCATCACCGGGTCGCAGCAGTAGACCGCCTCCGGATTGGCGGCCTTGACCCGGCGTACCGCGTCGAGGATCACCGCGCCGACCGCCGGGTCGCCCTGATAGCCCGAGAGCACGGCAGCCACCCCCGGCAGCGCGCCCCGCTCGGCGATGCCCTCGATGACGGCCGCCACGTCGTCCGGCGCGACGAGCGGACCGCGCCACTCGCCGTAGCCGGTGTGGTTGGAGAAGTTGACCGTCAGCACCGGCCACACCTCGTGGCCGAGCCGCTGCAGCGGGAAGACGGCGGCGGAGTTGCCGACGTAGCCGAAGGCAACATGGGACTGGATCGACAGAACCTGCACGGCCGCATCCTCCCGCTGCGCGGCGCCGTCGGCCAACTCGATAGTTTGGGAGCCATGACGATGACCTACCGCCCGCTGGGCGACTCCGGCCTGATGGTGAGCGTGGTCGGCGTCGGCTGCAACGCGTTCACCCGGCGGGTCGATCTCGACGGCGTCAAGGAGGTGCTGGCCGCCGCCCGCGACACCGGGATCACGCTGCTCGACACCGCCGACACCTACGGCAACCCGCACGGCGGCTCCGAGTCCCTGCTCGGCGAGGCGCTTCATGGTCAGCGGGAGGAGTTCGTGCTGGCCACCAAGTTCGGCATGGACATGGCCGGCGCGAACGGCGTCGACCACGGCGTGCGCGGCTCGCGGCGCTATGTCAGACGTGCTGTCGAGGCGTCGCTGAAGCGGTTGCGAACCGACCACATCGACCTCTACCAGCTCCACCACCCCGACCCGGTCACGCCGATCGAGGAGACCCTCTCGACGCTGACCGACCTGGTCCGCGAGGGCAAGGTCCGCTATCTGGGCTGCTCCAACTTCGCCGGCTGGCAGATCGCCGACGCCGCCTGGACCTCCTCCTCGGCCGGGCTGGAGTCCTTCGTCTCCGTCCAGAACCGCTACTCGCTGCTCGATCGCACCATCGAGGCCGAGGTGGCGCCGGCCGCTGAGCGTTTCGGGCTGGGGATCCTGCCGTTCTTCCCGCTGGAGTACGGCCTGCTCACCGGCAAGTACAAGCGCGGCGAGGCGGCGCCGGCCGGCACCCGGGCCGCCCTCGAGCCGGAGCGTGCCCAGTGGCTCGCCGGCGCCGACTGGGACCGCATCGAGGCCCTGGAGGCGTACGCCGCGGCGCGGGACCTGTCGATCCTCGACGTCGCGATCGCCGGCCTGGCGGCACAGCCCAGGGTGGCCTCGGTGATCTCGGGGGCGACCTCCGGCAATCAGGTGCGCGCCAACGCGGCGGCGGTCCGCTGGGAGCCGACCGAGGCCGACCTCGTCGAGCTGGACGAGATCACCGGCTGATCACGCGAGTCGGCAGAAGTGCGGCTCTGAGAGGGCGCGAGTCGGCAGAAGTGCAGCTCTGAGAGGGCGCGAGTCGGCAGAAGTGCAGGTGTCGGCACCCGCACTTCTGCCGACTCGGCGGCTTTGAGACCCGCACTTCTGCCGACTCGGCGGGTCAGGCCGGGTCGCGGCGGCCGAGCAGCGCCGCGGCCAGCCCGCCGCCGATCGCGCCGAACAGGTGCCCCTGCCAGGAGATCCCCGGCTGCCCGGGCAGCACGCCGAGCAGCAGTCCGCCGTAGAGGAAGAACAGGGTCAGGCCGAGGATGACCTCGCCGGCGCGGTGGGTGAAGAAGCCGCGTAGGACGAGGTAGACCAGCCAGCCGAAGACCAGGCCCGAGGCGCCCACGTGCACGGTGTTCGCCGGTGCGGTCAACCAGACGCCGACCCCGGCGACCAGCCAGACGATCGCGGTCGCCGCCAGCCCACGGCCGATGCCAGTAGCGAGCACCAGGAAGCCGAGCAGCAGTACCGGAACGGTGTTCGCCTCCAGATGACGCCAGCCGCCGTGTAGCAGCGGCGCGAACAGGATGCCCCACAGCCCGTCGGCGGAGCGCGGCCTGACGCCGTAGGCATCGAGCCGGTTGTGGTCGAAGGAGTCGATCGTCTCGCTGAGCCAGAGCACGGCGACGAAGCCGGCGGAGAGCGCCGCCGCTCGTAGCCACCTCGACGGGCGGTCGACGGGCCGGTCGAGGTTCACGACGCGAGGGACCAGTCCATCGGCTGGCCACCCTGCTCGACGAGCAGTGCGTTGACCCGGGAGAACGGCCGGGAGCCGAAGAAGCCCCGGCTCGCGGAGAGCGGTGAGGGGTGCGGCGACTCCACGCATGGCACCGGATCCAGCATCGGCCGCAGCGACTGGGCCTGCCGGCCCCACAGGATCGCGGCGAGCGGGCCGCCCCGGCCGGCCAGCGCCTCGATGGCCCGGGTGGTGATCGGCTCCCAGCCTTTGCCGGCGTGCGAGGCAGGCGCGCCCGGCCGCACGCTGAGCGACCTGTTGAGCAGCATCACGCCGCGATCGGCCCAGGCCGACAGGTCGCCGTGCTCGGGCATCGGCAGACCCAGGTCGGTGGACAGCTCGCGGTAGATGTTCTGCAGCGACGCCGGCAGCGGCCGGACGTGCGCCTCGACCGCGAAGGACAGCCCGATCGGATGACCGGGCGTGGGGTAGGGGTCCTGCCCGACGATCAGCACGCGTACGTCGGCCAGCGGCCGCTGGAAGGCACGGAAGATGTTGTCGCCGGCAGGCAGATACGGGCGGCCCTGGGCAAGCTCGGCGCGGAGGAACTGCCCCATCGCCGCGATGTTGTCGTCGACGGGAGCGAGCGCCTCCGCCCAGTCCGGTGCCATCAGCCCTTTGTCGACGAGTCCAGCCAGCGCGCTCACGCGAATAGAGACTAATGGGCTAGAGCGGCTGGGTGGCGTCGAACGCGGCGGTGTAGACCCCGGCATGGTTGGTGAGGTGCCGGGCCGGCTGGCGGAGCACCCGGTAGGAGGTGAAGGTCACGGACCGGTCGGCGAAGAGCTGGTCGATCCGGCTGCGGGCGGCGTGGCAGCCGGAGTCGGAGACCAGCGGCGAGGCCAGCCCGGTACGGGCCGCCAGCGCGCAGGTGCCGCGCTGGTTGAAGTCGCCGGCGATGAAGACCGTGACCCGGCCGTCGTACTGACTGCGCAGTCGGCGGATCTCCCTCAGCTCCCGCCGTGTCGCCGCGGCACGCCAGCGGCGCTGGTTGCCCTGGGCCCGGGTGTTGGCCGGGTGACGCACCGCCATGGCCGCGATCCGGGCCCCGGTGGCGCGCTCGTGCAGCACCGCGACCGGCACCGGCGCCCGGCTGCCGTCGTAGAAGAACGACCGGAATCGATAGGTGCGCTCCACGTCGTAGACGCGGGTGTCGTAGAAGACCGCGTTGGTCAGCCCGACCCGCCCCGGCAGCAGCGCGTACGGCGACCCGACTGCCCGGAAGGCGCGGGCCTGCTGCTCGCCGAGCTCGGCGAGCGCGCCGAGGCTGACGTGCTCCTGCTCGATCACGTCGAGCATCATCCGCACCCGCTGCGGGCCGGTGAAGCGCCGCTTGATCTGGCGGCCGTTGTCGGCGGCGACGTTCGCCCAGAAGAAGACCCCCTGCGACCGAGCCGTGGTGGGTGACGGGATCAGGCTGGCCGCGTCCGGCGGTGGCACCGGCGCCGTGGGCTGCTCGACCGGCTGCTCTGTGGGCTGGTCTGCGGCCGGCTCGGAGGCGAGGTCGGGCAGGAGGGGCGCTGCCGCGGCCTGACCCGCCAGTGTGACGACGAGGGTGACGAGCAGGGCACCCAACAGCCCCGGAAGGGCGCGGCGGTAGAGCACGAACGGCCTTTCGGGATCGGGGTGGGGGCGAGCGGCCATGCTAGTGGCTCTCTCGCGCGGGGACCGAGAGCCGGGCACGGTAGACCGAAACCGTCGCCGCGGCGTCAGCGGACCGGCCGGGAGAGCCGGTCGAGGAAGGCGATCAGCACCGCCTCACGGGTGGCTGACGAGGCGAGGTCGAGCAGGGCGTTGACGGGTGCCATCCGGTCGGGGACGAGCGAGGACCCGCCCGCCAGCCCGGCGAAGGCCAGCAGCCCGTCGAACTCCTCGTCGGTCAGCGCCGTCGCGTCCAGCGACCTGACGAGCTCCGCGACGCCGGGGTCGACGGCCACCGGTCCGGCCGCCTGCGCCGCGGCCACCGACTCGGCCAGTGCGGCGGCGAAGGCGGGCACGTGGGGCCGGGTCGCCGCCGACACCGACAGGTGGACGGTGGCCGGCTGGTCGGCGTGGGAGAGCTGCGGCTGGACGTACCACCCCCGCAGGCCCAGCTCGTCGACCAGCGTGAACACGTCGAGGCTCTCGTCGGTGGTGAGCGCGATCAGCGTCGAGTCGGGCCGGGCCACCAGTCGCAGCGCCGGCTGAGCCTCGATCGCGGCGACGAGGTCGTCGACCGCCGCGAGGACCTGCTCGGTCAGGTCCAGGTAGCCGTCGTCGCCCAACGTCCGCATCACCGCCCAGGCACCGGCCAGCGGACCGCCGGACTTGGTGGACTGCATCGTCGAGTTGAGCATCGTGTAGCCCGGCCACGCCGCGGAGGCGAACAGCTGCGGTCGCCGTAGCGCCGGGGTGCGATGGAGCAGCAGCGAGGTGCCCTTGGGTGCGTAGCCGTACTTGTGGGTGTCCACCGAGATCGACGTGACGCCCTCGACAGCGAACGTCCACGGCGGCACCTCCCGGCCCAGCCGGGCCTTGAAGGGCAGCACCCAGCCGCCGATGCAAGCGTCCACGTGACATCTGACGCCGCGTTGCCGGGCGATGGCCGCGATCTCGGCCACCGGGTCGATCACCCCATGCGCGTACGACGGCGCGCTGGCCACCACCAGCACCGTGTGGTCGTCGACGGCCGCCGCCATCGCGGCCGGGTCGACCCGGAAGTCCTCCCGCACCGGCACCACCACCGGCTCGACGCCGAAGTAGTGGCCGGCCTTGTGGAACGCGGCGTGGGCGGTCGACGGGATCACCATGCGGGGCCGCTCGACGGCCGCGGCGTCGCGCGCCGTCTGCACCGCCAGCAGCACCGACTCGGTGCCGCCGCTGGTGACCGTCCCGACGGCGGTGTCGGGACCGTGGAGCAGGTCGAGGGCGTAGCCGACCAGCTCGTTCTCCATCTGCAGCAGACTCGGGAACGCCGTCGGGTCCAGGCCGTTGGAGCCGGCATAGGCCGCTACCGCCTCTCGGCCGACCCGGTCCACGTCGGGTAGCCCGGAGTCGTAGACGTAGGCCAGCGTCCGGCCGCCGTGTACGGGCAGGTCGGCGGCCTGGAGCTGTCGCAGCCGAGTGAGCGCGTCGGTCACGCCCCGATCATGTCAGCCGGAGGGCGATCAGGGACTTCTCGGAGGGCGATCAGGGACTCCTCGGGGGGCGATCAGGGACCTCTCGGAGGGCAATCAGGGACTCCTCGGGGGGCAATCGGAGACCTCTCGGAGGGCGATCAGGGACCTCTCGGGGGGCGATCAGGGACCTCTCGGCCGGGGTGGGCGGGCGTAGCCGCGCAGCCAGACGAGGCTGAGCAGCGCGAGCGCCGCCGGGACCAGCGAGAAGCCGAGCACGATGGCGGTCAGCGCGCTCGACGGCTGGGTGACGTCGTCGCCGGAGGAGGAGACATAGCCGCCCAGCGCGAGCATCAGCGCGAACAGGCCCGGTCCGATCGCCAGGCCGAGGGTCTCGCCGGCGGTCCAGATGCCGGTGAACACCCCTACCCGGCTCTCGCCGGTCCGGGCCGCGTCGGCGGCCGCCACATCGGGCAGCATCGCCATCGGGAAGACCTGCGCGCCGGCGTACCCGATGCCGACCAGGGCGGTCGCGACGTAGACCGACCAGGTGGGCAGCGAGCGGGCGCCGATCAACAGCACCGCGCCGAGCACCACCAGCAGTGTCGCGAGGACATAGCCCTGCTTCTTCCCGAGCCGGACGCCGGCCCGGGTCCAGGCCGGGGTGAAGACCAGCGCCGGCGCGACGAAACAGACGAACAAGATGGTCGCGCCGCCGTCGAGCACCCACGTCGCCAGATAGTCGACGCCGGCCAGCATCGCGCCGAAGGCCAGCGCCTGCACCACGAACGCCGTCAGCAGCAGCCGGAAGTCGCGGGTCTCGGCCACCACCCGGAGCTGATCGCGCAGCCCGCCGGCGCCGGGAGCGACCGCGCCGATCGGCGCGCGCCGGGTGCCGGCGTACGCGCTGAGCACGCCGACCAGCATCAGCAGCGCCATCGCCAAGCCCATCGCCCGGTAGCCGTCCCGGCCGCCGATCGCGTCGCGAATCAGCGGCGCGGTGCCGCCGGCGACCAGGATCGCCAGCGCCAGGATGGCGACCCGCCAGGTCATCAGGTGGGTGCGCTCGTCGTAGTCGTCGGTGAGCTCGGCGGGCATCGCGACATAGGGCACCTGGAAGAAAGCGTACGCCGTGGCGGTGGCCAGGAAGACGACGAGCACCCAGGCCGCCTCGGCCGCGAGCGGCAGCGCCGGCGCCGCGAACAGCAGCGCGAAGCCGACCGCCAGCCCGATGCCGCCGCGCAGCAGCCAGGGCCGGCGCGGTCCGCGCGGGTCGACGGTGCGGTCCGAGATCCGGCCGGCGACCGGGTTGAGGATCACGTCCCAGGCCTTGGGCAGCAGCACGATCGCGCCCGCCGTCAGCGCGGCCACGCCGAGGGTGTCGGTGAGATAGGGGAGCAGCATCAGTCCGGGCACGGTCCCGAACGCGCCGGTCGCCACCGAGCCCGAGCCGTAGCCGGCCCGGACCGAGCGCGGCAGCGTCATCGCCTGGTCCGCAGCCCGCGCGAGGACGCCGAGCTGCCACGGCGCGGCAGGGCCGCGGCCGGCGTCGCCGGGTCGCCGCTCGGCGTGCCCATCATCGGCCGGTCGTCAACGCGCGAGCGCGCGGGACGCCTTCGAGGTGTGGCGTCGCTTCGGGTTGGAGCCGATCGTCGGGGTCTCGATCTTCGGCGCGCCGCCGGCCGGGCGAGCGACGATCGCCTGCGCGGCGCCGAGTCCCGTCGCGGCCACTCCGCGCACGGTCCCGAGCACCCGCTTCGGAGTGGGGATGAGGGCCATGCACGCAACATAGCCGCCGCCCGCCCGCCGCGGCAGCGGTTGGCGACGAACATCTCGTGCATCTCGTGCCGCGACGCGCGGCGGCCGGCCTTGGCGGTCGGCATGGACGGCGCCGGCCAGCTTTGTGCGAGACCACAACCCCCGGGCGGCGTACGACGGGAAGGATGGACCGCATGACAGCCGCAACCTGGGGTCTGCTGGCCGCTGCCTTCCTGGCCTGCTTCGTGGAGATGGTCGAGGCTGCCACGATCGTGATGGCGATGGGCTTCAGCCGCAGCTGGCGCTCGACACTGTTCGGCGTCGCCGTCGCGCTGGGGGCGCTGGCGGTCGTCACGGTCGTCGCCGGCTACGCGATCACCTCCTGGCTGCCCGAGACGGCGCTCCAGCTCGTCGTGGGGACGCTGCTGCTCGTCTTCGGCCTGCAGTGGCTGCGCAAGGCGATCCTGCGCGGCTCGGGCCGCAAGGCGATGCACGACGAGGACCAGATCTACGCCGACGAGGTCGCCGCCGCGCGGGCCGCCGGCGAGGTGAGGGCGGGCCTGGACCTGTTCTCGTTCCTGGTCTCCTTCAAGGGCGTCTTCCTCGAAGGCGTCGAGGTGGTCTTCATCGTCATCACCTTCGGGCTCAACGCCGACGGCGACCACGGCGTGCTCACCGCCGCCGGCGGCGCGGCGGCGGCGGGGCTGATCGTGCTCGGGCTGGCGATCGTGTTGCGCCGGCCACTGGCGCAGATCCCCGAGAACCTGCTGAAGTACGGCGTGGGCCTGCTGCTCGCCACCTTCGGCACGTTCTGGGCGGTGGAGGGCCTGGGCCTGTTCCGCGACGGCAAGGAGGCCGTCGCATGGCCGGGCGCCGACCTGGCGATCCCGGTGATCCTGCTGGCGTGGTTCGGCCTCAGCCGGGTGTTCATCGCCGCCCTGCGGCGACCCGGCGGTGCGGGCCGGGCGCCCGCGACGACCCCCACAGCACAGGAGGTGGCGAGGTGAGGGCGCTCAGGGCACTGGGCCGGTTCTGCTACGACCTGGTCGTCGGCGACGACTGGAAGATCGCCGTCGCGGTGGTCCTCGCGCTCGCGATCGCCCTGGCGATCCTGCTGGCGGGAGCCGCCGACGGCCTGGTCGCGGTCGCCGGCGGCGCGCTGCTGGTCGCCGCCTTCGCGATCAGCCTCGCCCTCGACACCCGCGGCACATGAGCGGCGTCGTCGCGGGGCGGATGCCGGTCGACGGCATCGACGCCTACTACGAGAGCATCGGCACCGGCGATCCGGTCGTCTTCCTGCACGGCGGGTTCTGCTCGCTGGAGTACCACCGCCCCCAGCTGGTCGCCCTGGCCGCGCGCGGCTTCGCCGTCCACGCCCCGGAGCGGCCCGGACACGGCCGCACCGCGGATCGCGCCGGCGAGATGTCCTACGACCTGGGCGTGGCGGACACGCTCGCCGTGATGGACGCCCTCGGGCTGGCCCGCGCCCACGTCGCCGGGTTCAGCGACGGCGCCGTCATCGGCATGATGCTGGCGATCCGGCACCCCGAGCGGGTGCGCTCGCTGGTCGCGATCAGCGGCAACCGCAACCCGGCCGGGTACGTCGAGGCGGAGGAGGAGGGCGGCGAGGACCCGGTCACCCGTCAGCTCGAGCACGACTACTCCTCGCTCTCGCCCGACGGGCCCGACCACGCCGCCGTCATCTGGGAGAAGCTGATCAGGCTCTGGACCACCTCGCCCGACATCGCCCTCGCCGAGCTGGCCGGGATCACCGCTCCGGCCCTGTTCCTCGCCGGCGACCGCGACGTCATCCGCACCGAGCACACCGTCGAGATGTCGCAGACCGTGCCGGGCGCGCAGCTCGGCATCGTCCCCGGCACCGGCCACATGCTGATGTCGGAGCGCACGGAGCTGGTCGTCACCCTCCTCGGGGAGTTCCTCGCCTCGATCCGCTGATCCGCTGATCCGGCTCCCGGGTGGGCCGGCCAGGAGTCAGAAGTCGGCGCGGTGGGTGCAGTGACCGCCGACGACGGTGGCGAGCACGCGCGGCGACCGCAGCTCGACGGCGTCGTACTCGCGGGGGTCGCCGGCGACGACGGTGAGGTCGGCGAGGCTTCCGACGCTCACCTCCCGGCGGCCCCCGGCCGCGGCGGTGAGGGCGGCCTCGAGGGGGAGCGACTGCTCGGGGTGCCAGGGCGCGCGGCCGTCGTCGGTGCGGTGGACGGCGTCGGCGATGGCGAGCCAGGGGTCGAGCGGGCTGACCGGGGCGTCCGAGCCGAGCGCGAGCGTCGCGCCGGCGTCGTGCAGCGAGCGGTAGGCGAACGCGCGGTGGGTCCAGCCGGCCCAGTGCCGGTCGGCGACGTCGCGGTCGGCGGTGGCGTGCTGCGGCTGCACCGAGGTGACCAGGCCACGCCGGGCGAACCGGGGCAGGTCCGCGTCGCGGACCAGCTGGGCGTGCTCGATGCGGCCCGGGCAGCCGACCTGCTCGAAGGCGTCGAGGACCATCTGGTTGGCCCGGTCGCCGATGGCGTGCACCGCCGGCTCCAGCCCGCCCGCCCAGGCCCGCTTCATCTGCACGACGAGGTCCTCGGGCTCGACCAGGCACAGCCCGGCCGACTCCGGCATGGTCGGGTAGGGGTCGCAGCACCAGGCCGTGCGGGTGTTGAGCGAGCCGTCCGCGACGACCTTGTAGGGGCCGACGTGGACCCGGCCCCCGGTTCCCGGCAGCTCCTCGCCGGTGCGCAGCCCGGCGTCGAGGGCCGCGTCGAGCCAGGGCGCCCATAGCGCGGCGTGGATCCGCACCGGCGGCGCGCCGGCCCGGGACCGGCGCCGCCAGGCGGTCAGGTTGTCGGCGAACTCGAAGTCGATCAGGCCGGTCACGCCGCGAGGGGTGAGGGTGGCGAGCGCCTCGCCGACCCAGCTGTCGAGCTCGGCGACGGGCGTGGCGGCGTCGAGGCGGACGACCGCGTCCATGGCGTCGCGCTCCCGCAGCACCCCGGTGGGGTGCCCGGCGTGGCCGACGACCGCCAGCGCGGCGGTGTTGAGCCAGGCGCAGTGCAGGTCGCCGCTCACGGCCGCCACCGGCAGGTCGCCGAAGGCGGCGTCGAGGAGGTCCTTATGGGCCGGGGAGGGCCACAGCCCGTCGACGAAGCCGTGGGCGAACACCACCCGGCCGGGCCGGGGCGGGGCGGCGGTCAGCCGGCGTCGTACCCGCTCGACGACCTCCTCGGCGCGCCGCGTGCCGGCGACGTCGACGCGGCGCGCCCGCCGGGCCCACTGTTCGACGTGGACGTGCCCGTCGACCAGCCCGGGGAGCACGGTGGCGTCGGCGAGCTGGAGGGTCGGGGCGTCGGCGTCCAGGGTGCCGGCGGGGGCGATCGCGGCGACGCGCCCCTGCGCCAGCAGTACGTCGGAGCGCGGCCCGCCCAGCCCGAGGCGACCGCCGCGCACCAGCAGCGACGGCGTCATCGGGCGACCCCGCCGAGCTCGCGCATGGCCGCAGCCAGGGCGGGGTTGGCGTGCACGTCCGCGGAGTCCTCGAGGCCGCGCAGCACCCCGGCGACGTCCTCGGCCGGCTTGTCCTGGCTCAGCTTGGCCTTCGCTTCGACGCGGGCGGGGGTCAGCCGGAAGCCGACGACGTGGGGCGCCAGCCGCTCGGCGTAGGCCCGGTCGACGACGAACGGCTCGGGCCGGACGGACTCGAAGCGCTCCTGGGTCAGCTCCAGCACGCCGAACGTCTCGGCGGCGTCGAGCCGGGTGAGGGTGCCGTGGAGGTGGGCGACGACGTAGTTCCAGGTCGAGACGTAGGGCCCGCCGGCGTACCAGCCCGCGCTGACGTAGCCGTGCGGGCCGTAGACCACGACCACCGTCTCGGCCTCGCCGAGCCGATGCGCCCGGGCGTCGGCGAGGGGCAGGTGGCCCAGCAGGACGGGGCCGGCGGACTGGTCGGCCGCCGGGTCGAGGACGACCGGCAGGTGGGAGACGACGAGCGCCGGCGTCGCGCTGACGAGCGTCACCCAGGGGTGCGCGCCGACGAGCCGGGCGAGGTCCTCGCGGCCACCGGGCCAGGCGTGTTCGGGCTGGTGGAGCATGACCCCGAGGCTAGGGAAACCAGGCCTGCCAACCACTGTCGTGACGACAGGACCTCATGCTTTCCGGTTGTGGGATACGACAGCGGCCGCCGGGTCGTCTTCGGGAGGCACTCATCCGGGCCCTCTGTTGATGAGTCCATTCCAGATAGGTCCGATCGCAGTGGACCCATCAACAACGGACTCATCAACAGACGGGAAAACACGGGCTTCAGGACTGCCGGTCAGCGAGCGGTCCGGGAGGTGCGCTCACGCGGGGGAGCGGTCGACGGGCGTCGGGCCCGTATGACGGGCAGGAGCACGGCGCCGCGGCACGATCAGCGGCTTCCCGGTCTCGGGGTCCGGGATGATCCGGCAGGGCAGGCCGAAGGTGTCCTCGATCAGCTCGGCGGTGACGATCTCCTCCGGGGCGCCGACCGCCTGCACGGCCCCGGCCTTCATGACGATGAGGTGGTCGGCGTACCGCACCGCGAGGTTGAGCTCGTGGATGACCACCACGATCGTCATGTCGCGCTCGGCCATGACCGACGCGCACAACTCGAGCACGTCGATCTGGTGGGCGAGGTCGAGGTAGGTGGTGGGCTCGTCGAGCAGCAGGGTCTGGGTCTGCTGGGCCAGGACCATCGCGAGCCAGACCCGCTGCCGCTCCCCGCCGGAGAGCTCGTCGACGGCGCGCCGGGCGAACTGGGCGACGCCGGTGGCGGCCATCGCCTCGTTGACGATGACCTCGTCGTCGCGCGACCACTGCCGCAGCAGCCGCTGGTAGGGGAACCGGCCGCGCGAGACGAGGTCGCCGACGGTGATGCCGTCGGGGGCGACGGAGGTCTGTGGCAGCAGCCCGAGCCGGCGGGCGATCGCCTTGGTGGGGGCGCGGTGGATGTCCTCGCCGTCGAGCAGCACGGTGCCGCGCTCGGGGCGCATCATCCGGGCCAGCGCCTTGAGCAGCGTGGACTTGCCGCAGCCGTTGGGGCCGACGATCATCGTCAGCGCGCCGCGCGGCACCTGCACGTGGAGGTCGTCGGCGACGACGGCGTCGTCGTAGCACAGCCGCAGCCCCTGGCCGACCAGGGCGTGGCCGGGACGAGGGAGGTCGTCGCTCATCCGATCCGGTTCCTTCCTTCTCGGGCGATCAGCCAGGCGAGGTAGGCCCCGCCCAGCGCGAGCGTGGTGACGCCCACCGGCAGCTGGGAGTCGGGGTAGACGTGCTGGGCGAGGAGGTCGCTGAGGACCATCAGCAGCGCGCCCAGGGCCATCGACGGGATCACGGCCACCGTGGGGGAGCCGCCGAGCCGGCGAGCGATCTGCGGGGCGGCCAGCGACACGAAGGTGATCGGCCCCGCGCAGATCACGGCGACCGCGCACAGCACCGCGCCGACCAGCAGCGCGAGCATCCGGTCCCGGCCCACCGAGACCCCCAGCGCGCGGGCGGTGTCCTCGCCCAGCTCCGCCGTCCGCAGGCCGGGGCCGAGCCCGACGACCACGGGTGCCAGCACGACCAGCCCCACCAGGCCCACGCGTACGTCGGTCCAGTCGCTGCCGTTGAGGCTGCCGGTGAGCCAGGTGTAGGCCTCCTGGGCGTCGATGATGCTGGCCTTGAGCAGGAGGTAGGAGACGAACGACTCCAGCACGGCGCTGATGCCGATCCCGACGAGGATGAGGCGGTAGCCCTGCACGCCGCCCCGGAACGCGAGCACGTAGACCACCAGCGCCACGCCCAGCCCGCCGGCCAGCGCGGCCAGCGTCACGGCGGCGTCGCTCGCGCCGAGCACGGCGATCGCGAAGACGGCGCCGAAGGCCGCGCCGTAGGTGAAGCCGATGATGTCGGGGCTGCCCAGCGGGTTGCGGGTCACGCTTTGGTAGACCGCGCCGCTGGCCCCGAACGCCGCGCCGGCGAGCACCGCGGTCAGCGCGCGGGGCAGCCGCAGGTCGTAGATCGCCAACTCCTCCACAGCCGTGCCGTGGCCGCCCAGCGTCGCCAGCACCCGCGAGAGCGGCATCGGGAACGACCCGGTCGTCAGCTGCAGGAGCACCAGCCCGATGGTCAGCAGCAGCACCGCGCCGGTGGCGACCACCGACCGGCGACGGGTCGTGATCCGGACACCGCCCAGGGCCAGCCGGAGCGTCCCCGGCGTCATCGGGCTCGCAAGCTCGTTCACAGCTGCGCCAGCCGGCGGCGTCGGACGATGCCGATGAAGACCGGCGCGCCCAGCACGGCAGTCACCACCGAGACCTGCAGCTCGGAGGGCCAGAGCACCACCCGGCCGACGACGTCCGAGGCGAGCACGAGCACGGCGCCCACGAGTGCGGACATCGGCAGCACCCAGCGGTTGTCCGGCCCGGTGAAGGCCCGGACCGCGTGCGGGACCACCAGGCCCGTGAACGCGACCGGGCCGGCCAGCGCCGTGGCGCCGCCGCACAGCAGCGTGGTCGCGACCAGGCCGACGACGCGGACCCGGGTGACGTGGGCTCCCAGGGCCGAGGCGAGCTGGTCGCCCAGCGCGATCGCGTTGAGCGCGGAGCCGAGGCCGAGGGTCAGCGCGAAGCCGACGACCAGCACCGGCGCGACCTGCCACACCACGGTGGACGAGACGTTCTCCAGCGACCCGACGGTCCAGGCCCGGTAGCCGTTGAAGGCGATGCCGTGGGTGAGCACGATCGCCGAGATGATGCCGGTCAGCACGCTGGTGACAGCGGCGCCGGCCAGCACCAGCCGGACCGGGGAGGCCGCGCCGCGTCCCGTGGAGCCGAGCAGGTAGACCACGGCCGTGGCCACTCCGGCGCCGAGCAGGGCGAACCAGACGTACTGCCCCGGCTGGGTGACGTGAGCGAAGGCGACGCCGGCCGCGACGGCGCACGCCGCCCCGGCGTTGACGCCCAGCAGCCCCGGGTCGGCCAGCGGGTTGCGGGTCAGCGACTGCATCAGCGCGCCGGCCAGTCCGAGCGCCGCCCCCAGCGCGACGCCGGCGACGGTGCGCGGCACCCGCAGCTGCCACACGATCAGCTCGGCCTCGCCACGATGGTGGGCCAGCGCGTCCCACACCACGCCGGGTGCCACGAGTTGGGCGCCGACCGTCAGGCTGAGCACCACGCAGCCCAGCAGCACCACCAGCCAGACCAGTAGCCAGGCCGTGCGCCTCGGCCGCTCCCGCGAGTCGGCGGGCTCGGCCACCGAGCGCTGCAGCAGCTGGCTCATCGACTCAGAGCGCGTTTGAGAACTCGGAGGCGCCGGCTCCGCGCCGCCCAGCGCACGCCCTGGCTGCGTTGTCGTCGGTCGCCATGCCTCCGGCATGGCTCCCTCCTCCGCCTTGCCATGACGCACGCTGGACAACGCCGAGCTCGACGCCGAGTTCTCAAACACGCTCTCAGAACGTGGCTCACGCGTTGC
>NZ_JASGDQ010000031.1:0-18501 GCF_047607185.1 Nocardioides sp.
GAAGTGCAGGCCCCGCGCCTGCACTTCTGCCGACTCGAGCCCTCTCGGCCCTGCACTTCTGCCGACTCGAGCCCTCTCGGCCCTGCACTTCTGCCGACTCGAGCCCTGTCAGGCCTGCACTTCTGCCGACTCGCGGTCCGGGGGCTAATAGGCTCGGCGGCGTGAGTGACCTTCCCCACCGGCTCCGCGACGCACTCCAGGACGCCGGCTTCACCTACGACGCCGTCGCGGAGCTGCTCGGGCCGCTCGCCCACAACGCGCTGAGCCGCAACGAGACCATCCCCGGCCGCCGCCGCACCCGAGGAGGTACGCCGCTGGAGACCCTGGTGCGGCTGTTCCTGCTGCAGACGCCGGTGCCCGCAGCGGAGGCCGAGGCGGCGCTGCCCGGACTCGTCGACCGGCTGGCCGTGGAGGGCCTCCTCGAGCAGTCAGTGAGCGAAGTCGCGGCCAGGATGGACGTGCGGCCCTACGCCACCGAGGAGCAACATCTCTGGGTCGTCAGCGACCTCACCCCCGGCCTCGACGGTGGACCGCAGCGGGTCGGCAACGACTACGTCCTCGGCATCAGCCCGGCCTCCACCAGCCTGGCCCAGCTCACCATCCGCGAGCCGGTCGGCAGCAGCCTCGACCTCGGCACCGGCTGCGGCGTCCAGGCGCTGCACCTGGCCACCCACAGCGACACCGTGGTCGCCACCGACGTCAACCCGCGGGCGCTCGTGCTCACCCGCTTCAACGCCGCGCTCAACGACGTCGCCGACGTGGTCGACGTACGCGACGGCTCCTTCTTCGAGCCGGTGCGGGGCGAGACCTTCGACCTGATCGCCACCAACCCGCCGTTCGTCATCTCGCCCGGCACCGGGGAGCGGCTGGTCTACCGCGACTCCGGCCTGCCTGGAGACCGCGTCGTCGAGGACATCGTCAAGGCCGCCCCCAGCCTGCTCAACGACGGCGGCTGGTGTCAGATCCTCGCGAACTGGGTCATCGCCGAGGGCGTGCCCTGGGGCGAGCGGCTCGGCTCCTGGCTCAGCGGCGACGTCGACGCGCTGATCGTGCAACGAGAGATCCTCGACCCGGCGGAGTACGTCGAGCTGTGGCTCAAGGACTCCGGCCACCACGGCGCCGAGGACTACCTGCGGCGCTACGACACCTGGCTGTCCTGGATGCAGGAGCAGGGCATCGAGGGCGTCGGCTTCGGCTGGATCAACCTCCACAAGACGACCGGCGGCGTCATCGAGACGCTGGACTGGCCCTACGCCGTCGAACAACCGATCGCGCCGGCCATCGCGGCTTGGGGAGCGGCGGCCGGCCACCGGGCCGTCGCCGAGGACCGCCTGGTCGTTCGGGACGACGTCGTCCAGGAGACGATCGGCGCTCCCGGCGCCGAGGATCCCACCGAGATCGTGCTGCGCCAGCAGCGCGGCTTCCGCCGCGCCTTCCGCGCCGACACCGTCGTCGCCGCGATGGTCGGCGCCTGCGACGGCGACTTGTCGCTCGGCCAGATCGCCGACGCCATCGCCCGGCTCACCGACGCCGACTCCGAGCAGACGCTGGCGGCCTGTCTGGACAGCGCCAGCGCCCTGGTGGCGCAGGGCTTCCTCTCCGTTGGCGGGTGAGTCAGAGCGCCGACGTGACGTCGGTGTGCCGGAAGTCGTCGCCCTTGAACAGCAGCGGCTCGTCGCGCACCTTGGCCAGGGCGTAGGACATGCAGTCGCCGAAGTTGAGCTTGGCCGGCGAGCCGGAGCCACGGCCATAGCGGGCGTGGGCTTGCTGAGCGACGAGAAGGTGATCCTTCGTGAAGGCTTCCAGACCTGTCCCGGACTCCTGAACGAGGTCGGTGGCCCGCGCGATCCGCTCGGGACCGAGCACCAGACTCAACTCAAGCATGGTCGGGGTCGACATCCGGAGGCTCGGAGCGTCTCGCATGGTCTCCAGGAATCGCTCAGCCTCCGGCTCCGCCTGAATGATCGCCACCATGGCCGAGGTGTCGACGATCATCGCGGCAGGCCGTTGTGGTCGTAGAGATCGTCGTCGGTGAGGAAGGGCACCGCGCTGGCCTCCCTGGTCAGTCGGGCGAGCTGAGTCATGCGCACGACGTAGTCGTCACGGACCCGTCTCTCGCGCTCGACCGCCTCGAGCAGGGCCTGTCTCACCGCGTCCGTCATCGAGGTGTCCAAGCGGCGCGCCAGCTCCTCCGCGAGATTTCGGACCTCGGGGTCCTTGATACTGAGCGTGCGCATGGCTTCAACTGTAGGGCTCATCGGACGGATCTCCTTTACGGTTTTCGGGGCGGTGTGAACCACGATCCCAGCCCCCACCGACACTCCCGGCGGAATAGGGGCTGGACAGCACGCGCTACCGTGATCGGCCGTAAGGCCCTGAGCGGCCCACCATGAGCGAGTAGGAAAAAGAGCAGTGGCGCACAAGCTGGTGATCGTCGAGTCGCCGACGAAGGCCCAGAAGATCGGGGGCTACCTCGGTCGGGGCTACGTCGTGGAGTCCTCCGTCGGCCACATCCGCGACCTGCCGCAGAGCGCTGCCGACACTCCGGCCAGCATCAAGGACAAGCCGTGGGGCCGGCTGGCCGTCGACGTCGACCACGGCTTCGAGCCCCACTACGTCGTGCCGCGCAACAAGAAGGACCAGATCAAGAAGCTCAAGACGCTCCTCAAGGACGCCGACGAGCTCTTCCTCGCCACCGACGAGGACCGCGAGGGCGAGGCCATCGCCTGGCATCTGCTCGACGAGCTGAAGCCGAAGAACATCCCGGTCAAGCGGATGGTCTTCCACGAGATCACCGAGCCGGCGATCCTGGCCGCCGTCGAGAACCCCCGCGACCTCGACATGGACCTGGTCGAGGCGCAGGAGGCCCGCCGCATCCTGGATCGGCTCTACGGCTACGAGGTCTCCCCGGTGCTGTGGAAGAAGGTCATGTCGGGACTCTCCGCCGGCCGGGTCCAGAGCGTCGCCACCAGGCTGGTCGTCGACCGCGAGCGGGAGCGGATCGCCTTCAAGGTCGCCTCCTACTGGGACCTCGACGGCACCTTCGACGCGGGCAACGGCCAGGACCAGCGGATGTTCCCGGCCCGGCTCCACTCCCTCGACGGCAAGCGGGTCGCCACCGGCGCCAGCTTCGGCCCCGACGGCGCCCTGAAGAGCAGCGAGGTCGTCCACCTCGACCGCACCAGAGCCGAGGCGCTCGTGCAGGCCCTCGCCGAGACGACGTACGACGTCCGCTCGGTCGAGTCCAAGCCCTACCGCCGCTCGCCCTACGCCCCCTTCCGCACCACCACCCTGCAGCAGGAGGCCAGCCGCAAGCTGGGCATGAGCGCCGGCGTGACCATGAGCGTCGCGCAGCGGCTCTACGAGAACGGCTTCATCACCTATATGAGGACCGACTCCACCACGCTCAGCGACGCCGCGGTCGGCGCCGCGCGCAGCCAGGTCCGCGAGCTGTACGGCGCCGAGTACCTTCCCGACGCCCCCCGCGTCTACGCCAGCAAGGTCAAGAACGCCCAGGAGGCGCACGAGGCCATCCGCCCCGCCGGCGACGTGTTCCGGACCCCCGCGCAGACCGGGCTGACCGGCGACCAGTTCCGGCTCTACGAGCTGATCTGGATGCGCACCGTCGCCTCGCAGATGAAGGACGCCACCGGCCAGTCGGTGACGATCCGGCTCGGCGGCGCGGCGCTGCACCCGAACGGAGGGCCGAGCGAGGACGCGGTGTTCTCGGCGAGCGGTCGGGTCATCACCTTCCACGGCTTCCTCAAGGCCTACGTCGAGGGCACCGACTCCGCCGAGCAGAGCAGCGACGACGAGCAGACCCGGCTCCCCAACCTGCGCCAGGGCGACACCGTCACGGCCGCCGCGATGCGGGCCCAGGGCCACGAGACCAAGCCGCCGGCGCGCTACACCGAGGCCACGCTCATCAAGGAGCTCGAGGACCGCGAGATCGGCCGCCCGTCGACGTACGCCTCGATCATCGGCACCATCCTCAACCGCGGCTATGTCTACAAGAAGGGCACCGCGCTGGTCCCAGCCTGGATCGCCTTCAGCGTGGTCCGGCTGCTGGAGGACCACTTCCCGCGCCAGATCGACTACGACTTCACCGCCCACATGGAGCGCGCCCTCGACGAGATCGCCGGGGGCCGCAGCGACCGGCAGCGCGAGCTCGGCGAGTTCTACTACGGCTCGGATCGCTACGAGGGCCTCAAGCAGCTCGTCGACGAGCTCGGCGACATCGACGCCCGTGAGCTGGCGACCTTCCCGGTCGGTGGCCCCGACTCCGGCATCCACCTGCGGGTCGGCCGCTACGGGCCCTACCTGGAGGGACCGGACGACGACGGCACGCCGTTCGCCCGCCGCGCCAACGTGCCCGACGACCTGCCGCCCGACGAGCTCACCCTGGAGAAGGCCAAGGAGCTGTTCGCCAACCCGGCCGGCGAGGAGGTCCGGCTCGGCGCCCACCCCGAGACCGGCCTGGAGATCGTCGCCAAGAGCGGCCGCTACGGGCCCTATGTCACCGAGGTGTTGGCGGAGGACGCCCCGAAGGGTGCCAAGCCGCGCACCGCCTCGCTCTTCAAGTCGATGAGCCTGGAGAGCGTCACGCTGGAGGACGCCGTCAAGCTGCTCACCCTGCCGCGCGTGGTGGGCAAGGCCGAGGACGGCGAGGAGATCACCGCCCAGAACGGCCGCTACGGCCCCTACCTCAAGAAGGGCACCGACTCCCGCTCGCTGACCGCCGAGGACCAGCTGCTGACGATCACGCTGCCCGAGGCGCTGGCGATCTACGCCCAGCCCAAGACCCGCGGCCGGGCCGCAGCCGCCGGGCCGCTCAAGGAGCTCGGCAACGACCCGGTCTCCGGCCAGCCGGTTGTCGTGCGGGACGGCCGCTTCGGCGCCTATGTCACCGACGGCGAGTACAACGCGACGCTGCGGGTCGCCGACAGCGTCGAGACGATCACGCTGGAGCGGGCCGCCGAGCTGCTCGCCGAGAAGCGCGCCAAGGGTCCGGCCAAGAAGGCTAGCCCCAAGAAGACCGCCGCCAAGAGGACCGCTGCGAGGAAGACCACGGCCAAGAAGGCCGCCGCGAAGAAGTGACCACCACGACCGTCCTGGCCCGCGCCGAGGGGACCAGCTACACGCTGACCACCTGGCCGACCGACGCACCGGCCGCCCCGGTCGTGGTGATCGCCGCCGCGATGGGGATGCCGGCCGGCTACTACCACCGCTTCGGCGCGGCGCTCGCGGCCGCCGGGATCAACGCCGCGCTGCCCGAGCTGCGCGGCCACGAGGAGTCCGGCGGCCGCGTCCCCGGACGCGACTACGACTTCGGGTACGCCGACATGGTCGAGGACCTCGCCACCGCGGTCGAGGCCACCCGCGAGCGCTTCCCGGGCGCCCCGGTCGTGCTGCTGGGGCACAGCATGGGCGGCCAGATCGCCATGATGTACGCCGCCCGGCAGCCCGACACGCTCGCCGGGCTGGCGCTGGTGGCCTCCAGCACGCCGTACTGGCGGCACTGGAGCCCCGCGCTGCTGGTCGGCGGGCGGCTCTTCCCGGCGCTCGCGACCGTGCTGGGCCACTTCCCCGGCCAGCGGTTCAGGTTCGCGGGGCGCGAGTCGCGCGGCACGATCCGCGACTGGGGACACCTGGCCCGAACCGGCCGGTTCGTGGTGGGAGAGGACGGCCTGGCCGACGTACGCCTTCCGGTGCTGGCCATCTCCGTCGAGGGAGACCGGCTCGGCCCGGCCAGGGCCGTCGACGCGCTCGTCGCCAAGATCCCCAACGCCACCGTCGAGCGCGAGCACCTCGACATCGAGGGCATCGACCACTTCAAGTGGGTCCGCCGGCCCGAGGTCGTCGTCCCCCGGATCCACGAGTGGATCGTCGGCGCCGTCGACTAGGTTTGCGTCCGTGTACACCAGCCGGGGAGTCTTCGTCTGCTTCGAGGGCGGCGAGGGATCGGGGAAGTCGACCCAGTCCCGGGTGCTGCACGACGCGCTGACCGCCGAGGGCTACACCGTGCTGCTCACCTTCGAGCCGGGCGACACGCTCGTCGGCAAGGAGCTGCGCCGGATCGTGCTCTCGCCCGAGACCGGCGCGCTCGCCGACAGGACCGAGGCGCTGCTCTACGCCGCCGACAAGGCCGAGCACGTCGAGACGGTGGTGCTGCCCGCGCTGGTGCGCGGCGAGGTGGTCATCACCGACAGGTACGTCGACTCCACGCTCGCCTACCAGGGCGCCGGCCGCTCGCTCGACGTGGCCGAGGTCGAGCAGGTGGCCCGCTGGGCCACCGGCGACCTGCGGCCGCACCTGACGGTCGTGCTCGACCTGGACCCGGCCGCCGGCTTCACCCGCTTCGAGGGCCGAGACCGGATCGAGGGCGAGTCGCCGGAGTTCCACGAGCGAGTCCGCGAGGCGTTCGTCGAGATGGCCAAGGCCGACCCCGACCACTACCTCGTGCTCGACGCTCGGGCACCGGTCGAGTCGATCGCCGCGCAGGTGCGCGAGCGGCTCGCGCCGCTGCTGACCCGGGCGGCCCGCCGATGACGGTGTGGGAGAGCCTGGTCGGGCAGCGACGCGTCGTCGAGACGCTGCGCCAGGCGGTGGCCGGCCACGGCATGACCCACGCCTGGCTCTTCACCGGCCCGCCCGGCTCCGGCCGCTCCAACGCTGCCGTCGCCTTCGCCGCGGCGCTCCAGTGCCCGGACCAGGGCTGCGGCAGCTGCCACGAGTGCCACACCGCGCTGGCCGGCTCCCACGCCGACATCAGCGTGATGCGCACCGAGAAGCTCTCCATCGGCGTCGACGAGGTCCGCGACCTGGTCCGCCGCTCCGCGCTTTCCCCGGTCGGCGGCCGTTGGCAGATCATGATCGTCGAGGACGCCGACCGGCTCACCGAGCAGGCCAACAATGCCCTGCTCAAGGCGATCGAGGAGCCCAGCCCGCACACCGCGTGGATCCTCTGCGCGCCGACCGTCGAGGACCTGCTTCCGACCATCCGGTCGCGCTGTCGGCTGGTCACCCTCACCACGCCGACGATCGAGGAGGTCGCCGGCTTCCTCCAGGCCCGCGACGGCGTCGACGAGGCGCTGGCGGACTACGCCGCCCGGGCCAGCCAGGGCCACATCGGCCGCGCCCGCGCGCTGGCCCGCGACGAGGCCACCCGCAACCGGCGCCGCGACGTGGTCGCGATCCCGGCGAAGCTGGGCAGCCTCGGCGCCTGCCTGCGCGCTGCGGCCGAGCTGGTCGAGGTCGCCAAGCAGGAGGCCGACGCGATCACCAGCGAGCTGGACGCGAAGGAGAAGGCCGACCTCGACACGGCGTACGGCGTGGTCGAGCGCGGCCGCCGGCCCCGCGAGTACGGCCCCGCTCTCAAGCGGCTGGAGGACGGCCAGAAGACCCGCGCCAAGCGGCGCCACCTCGACGTCGTCGACCGCGGGCTGATGGACCTGGTCAGCGTCTACCGCGACGCCATCGCGGTGGCCACCGGTGCCCGCGCAACGCTGGTCAACGAGGAGATCCGCGGCGACGTCGAGCGGCTCGCCGGCACCTCCACCCCCGAGCTGAACCTGCAGCGGATCAGCGCCATCTTCCAGGCGAGGGAGCAGATGCTCGAGTTCAACGTCCAGCCGGCGCTCGCCCTGGAGTCCCTGATGGTGGCGCTCAAGGGGGAGGCGTCGTGAGCCGGATCGTCGCCATCGTCATCGTCCTTGCCCTGGTGCTCGGCGGCGGCGCGGTCGTGGCGCTGTCGCTGCTAGGCGGCTCCGACGACTCCGGCACCGGTCCGGCCACGCCCGCGACGACCGCCCCCGAGGAGGGCTCCCAGGAGGCTCCCGACCCGTCCCTGGAGCGGTTCTACACCCAGCAGCTCGACTGGCAGCCGTGCCGCGAGAAGTTCTCCTGCGCATCGCTGACGGTGCCGCTCGACTATGCCGACCCCACCGGGGAGACCATCGACCTGGCGCTGCTGGTGGTCCCCGCCACCGGCGACCGGATCGGCTCGCTGGTCGTCAACCCCGGCGGCCCCGGCGCGCCCGGCACCGACTACGCCGCGATGGCGAGCGTGGTCTTCGGCCAGGCGCTGCGCGAGCACTACGACATCGTCGGCTTCGACCCGCGCGGCACCGGCGGCAGCAGCCCGGTCGACTGCCTGAGCGACGAGGAGCTGACGGCCTATATCGCCGGCGATCCCTCACCCGACACTCCCGAGGAGGAGGCCGACTACTTCGCCGCGGCCGCGACATTCGGCCAGGGCTGCGCCGAGCGGTCCGGCGCCGTCGCCGCCCACGTCTCCACCGAGGAGGCGGCCCGCGACATGGACGTGCTTCGGGCGGCGCTCGGTCAGCGCTCGCTGAGCTACTTCGGCGCCTCCTACGGCACCAAGCTCGGCGCGACGTACGCCGACCTCTTCCCCGATCGCGTCGGCCGGATGGTGCTCGACGGCGCCGTCGACCCGGCGCTGCCCAGCCGCGAGCTCAACCTGGCGCAGGCCGGCGGCTTCGAGACCGCGCTGCGCGCCTATGTCGGCAACTGCGTCGACACCAGCGACTCCTGCTTCCTGGGCGAGACGGTCGACGAGGGGGTCGCGAAGATCCAGCAGCTCCTCGCCGACATCGACGCCCACCCGCTGCCCACCGCCGACGACCGCACCGTGACGGAGGGCGATGCCACCCTCGGCATCGCGCTGCCGCTCTACTCCCGCGACTACTGGATGCTGCTCTCGACCGCGCTGCGGCAGGCTCTCAACGGAGACGGCAGCACGCTGATGACGCTCTCCGACGCCTACAACAGCCGCACGAACGGGCGCTACGACAACAACTCCTCCGAGGCGATCTACGCCATCAATTGCCTCGACGACCCGTGGGCGGAGAAGACCCCGGCCGAGGTGGAGGCCGACGTCTCGGCCTTCGAGCAGGCCTCGCCGACCTTCGGCCGCACCTTCGCCTGGATGAACGCCACCTGCTCCGGCCTGGCGGTGCCCTCGGACCACGGCCCGCACGAGGTGCACGCCACCGGCGCGGCGCCGATCCTGGTGCTGGGCACCACTCGCGACCCCGCGACGCCGCTGGCCTGGGCGAAGTCGCTGGCCGACCAGCTCGACTCCGGCGTCCTGGTCACCCGTGACGGCGACGGCCACACCGCCTACAACGCCGACAACGACTGCATCGACCAGACCGTCGAGGACTTCCTCGTCAAGGACGTCGTACCCGACGACGGCACCTCCTGCTAGCCCGCCGAGAGGTCCCTGATTGCCCGCCGAGAGGTCCCGGATTGCCCCTCGAGAGGTCGCAATCTGCCCCTCGAGGGGTCCCTCTTCGCCTGCCGAGAGGTCGCTGATCACCTGATCGGCTCGGCGATCTCCTGGATCCGCCGGGTGGCCAGCTCGATCATCAGCCGGGCCGCGGGGGAGAGGGTGGCGTCGGCACGATGTACGACGGCGAAGGTGTCGTAGAGCCGGGGCCGCAACGGCACCCAGCCGGCCTTCGGCGCCAGCCTCGGCAGCAGCTGGTCCGCCGCGCCCTTGGGGACCACCGAGTCGGCCAGCCCCATGCCGACCAGCTGTACCGCCGTCTCGATGTCCTCGACCTCGATCCGGGTCGACGGGTTGCGGCCGGTCTCGTGCAGCATCTGACGCAGCCGCAGCCGTACCGAGTCCACGCCGCGCCAGGTGGTCTCCGGCATCACCAGCGAGGCGAGCGAGAGCCGGTGAGGAGTGATCGGCTGCGCGAGCCGGGCCGGGTCGGCGCTGATGTAGACCAGCTCGTCGCGAGCCACCGGCGTCACGGTCATGCCCTCGCTCTCCAGGCTGGAGACCGCGATCATCGCCGCCTCCAGCCGTCCCCGCCGTAGCTGCTCCTGCACCTCGATGGAGTTCTGCCCGATCAGCTCCACCCGCACTCCCGGATAGCGGGTCAGTACGTCGGCCACCAGCTCGGCGCCGAAGTAGAGCCGGGCCGACCCGAACATGCCGAACCGGATCGTGCCGGTCTCGAACTGCTTCACGGCCTGCACCGCCCGGCGGGCCTCCTCGGCCGCCGCCAGGGTCCGCTCCGCGTGGGGCCGCAGCTCGTCGGCGACGGTGGTCGGCACGACGCCGCGACCGACCCTGCGGAAGAGCTGCACGCCCAGGCTCTTCTCGAGGGTGCGAACCTGCTCGGAGACCGACGGCTGGGCGTAGCCGAGCTCCTCGGCGGCGGCGGTGAGCGAGCCCATCTCGTAGACGGTGAGGAAGCAGCGGAGCTGGTGCAGCGAAAGCATAGGGAAAGCCTATGATCTCTTTCGGAAAGATCGCCTACCTCTATGGATCTGTGGGTGTCACCCTTGGGACATGCTCGCCCACCACTGCGCCGCCTGTGAGGACACCTACCTGATCTTCGGCAGCCAGATCACCGGCCTCTCCAACACCGACCACGGCATCGAGGTCCGCTTTACCTGCTGGTGCGGCGCCGACCAGACCGCAGTCTCCGGCCGCTCCGCCGGACCCGTACTCCCGACACCGTCGCGGCCTAACCCTCCCACCGCCGCCCCTGCGGGTGGCACGGGTCGCACCGTTCGGGACCCCGACGACCCCGCCGGTTTCGTCGCGCGGCGGGGTCGTCGGTATGCTTCCGCAGGTTGTCTGGCTCGCCAGGTGACAGGCCGTCTTAGCTCAGTCGGTAGAGCAGCTCACTCGTAATGAGCAGGTCGTCGGTTCGATTCCGACAGACGGCTCCGGAAATGTGGCCCTGACCAGCGAAGACGCTGATCAGGGCCACCGTCGATTTCGGCCGAAATCCGGCGATTGACATGTTTGTGACACGTTTGCCGAGCGGGCCGGTGTGACGGACGAGTGTCGTGACCTGATCGGGCCTGCCCAGGAGGCGATGCCCACCGGGTTCCTCGGCCTGTGGCTCTCCGCCGAGCTTCGCCGCTTCCTCGCGCCCGGCCCGCCAGCGCTCCTCACCCGAGGGGTTTGCGGACTCTGTCATGAAGCGCGGCGTGTCCGTCGCATAGACTGGAACACATGACCGCTGGAATAGACGAGATCACGCAGTTGGCGTTGACGCTCCCGGTGGATCAGCGTGCCCAGGTCGCCAACGCGCTGTTGGCCAGCCTCGACGACCCGGCGGATTCGGCCGAGGTGCACGAGGCATGGACCGCAGAGATCAAGTCTCGGGTCGACGACATCACCAGCGGTCGTGTGCAGACCATCTCCCGGGACGAGGCCAGAGCTCTACTCGCGGCAGACCGTGCCGCGAGGCAGCAGTGACGCTCGATGTCCGATATCACCCCGAGGCCCTCGCCGAGCTTCGCGCTGACGCGGCGTGGTACGAAGCACGCGGTGCCGGGCTCGGCGACCGCTTCGAAGCCTCCGTCGACGAAGTGATCGATACCGTCCTCGAATGGCCGGAGTCCGGTGCCACCTGCCTCGACCGCCTTGGCGATGATCACTGGCATCGGCCGCCTGACCGCGCAGGTGATCGTCGCCGAGATCGGGCTGTAGCCGTTCGCCATGTCTTCGATGGATCTCTCCGGCTTGGGCATAGGCGCAATCAGCTTCGGCCTTGTTGCGGCTGATCCTCATCCTCGTTGGTGTCGCGGAGGACTCGACCGCCGAGGACAACCATCCCGAGCGCGATAGCAGCGCCGCCGGCGAGGGCAGCTTTGCCGAAGAGCGTGTCGAGGAACCGCTTGTTCTCCGAGTCCTTCGCGAACTCCCGGTTGGCGGTCTCCATGATCTTGTCGATGATGATCTTTCGGTCTTCGGCCGGCAGATCCTCTCGCTTGAGTTCATCCGCAAGGATGCTGCGGACTTCTTGATACGCGTGGTGGACCTTGTCTTGGCTCTCCTTGTTGGCGCCAAGGCTGGTGGAGTGCTCCCTCTCCAGCACGTTCAGGGTCTCCCCCGCGAACAGCCGGAACTCAGGGAACTGCTCGGTCGTCGACGTGGACACACTGGAGGCGACGACAGTCTGCTCGGCGTAGCCGCCCGTCAACAGCGCCTGGAGCCGGCGGGCCTGGGAGTGGCCGTTGGCGGCGAGGCCCTTGATGTGGGCGAACGCGCCCAGCATCTCCGGGTTGGACGCAAGATCGAACTCAGGGTTCGTCTTGAACGTGTAGGCCGTCGGAGAGCCTCGGCTGGTTCGCGTTGCCGTCTGATGCCTTCGCCATGACCCCCTGGGTGTCCGGGGGCCTCGCGACAGGTTCAGCAGGTGCAGGTGGACGTCCACTCGGGTGGTGGCATGTGAAGCCGCCGGAACACCTGCTCGACGCGGGCCTGCATGTCGACCAGGCGGCCGTCGGCGGCCTGTCCTGTGTTGCTTCGAGACACCCCTAGCCACGACGGCTCGCGCCACAACGCCAATGCGGCATCGTTGGTGTGGGCGGCCCCGTAGTAGACACCTTCCACTCTCCCGCGTCTCACTGGTTGATCTTCGTAGATCGCCTTTGCCCACTCCTGCGTCAGGGTGCGGCTGGTGTGGGTCGCGATAGCCGGCAGTGCCTTGACCTTCATCGCGACAGCGGCTGACTTGAGATTCAGGAGGGGGATCTCGAGGTTAGGCTCGATGATTGCGACGCGGTAGTTCGGACAGATCTGCGGCTGTTTGATGTCACCGAACACTTCGGCCAGAGCACACCGCAGGTTCGACGCCACGTACAGGATCTGCCTTCCGTCTGGACAGATGTCGGGAGCGGTGAAAGGCGGAGTGTGGTGGTCGAACCGGTAGAGGGGCCCGTACGGCCGGAATGTGATGGCTGTCGGAACCTGCGCGCCATGGTGGTAGATCCGACACCATTCCCACCTCCTGTCCGGCCGTCGTGGCTTCCACGACCACCGCATCCCGGTGCTCGGGAGCGGCCGGGACGGCCGGGGGAGTTCTTCTACCACGCTGCAGCGGTCAATGAGCGGACGACAGCGAGGACACGTTCACTTCCGCCTCGCTTCATCGCCTGCTCCGGAGTGATCCCGTCGAGGTCCTGACTGGGGCTCGTCATCCAGTCCGACAGCGAGACGACTCCCGCCGGGAACGCATCCACCAGTTCATCGAGCCGCTCGATGACGCCGGTCGGGCTATCGAGGTCGAACTGCCAAGCGGGCATGCGCCACTCCCGTCCGCTCTTCAGCGCGAGGAGGCTCCGCGATTCAATGCGCTCGCTGACGGCCTGAGGCGAGATTCCCAGCGCTTCGGCGGCTTCAGAGCGGGTGAGGGAGACGCTCAGGACCTCGTTCCGGAGCCGCTGGGTGGCCGCGAGTCCGCCAACACGGTCAAGAAGACTCTGCGTACGTGTGGGCGCCGGGCCCCAGAACTCATCGAAGGGGTCGCCGGCAGCGGCCGCTGCGCCCGCCTCGCTCTCGACGGCCTCCGTCAGTGGCAGGAGGAGCCCATCGGAGGTGCTCCCGATGAGTCGCAGCGCTGCCTCGGCGTTGGCGTCGTGCTCGACGACGCCATCGCTGACCACGATGACGGTGTAACCGTCCTTCGGGACATAGGCGATGCGATCGGCGGTCCCGCCTCCGGACAGGCGAAGCGCATCGGCGAGCGGCGAGTCCAGTGAGCCCGCTTCGGCCCCGCGCCCGTTGACCGCGCTAGACCCCGAAACCGTGACTTTGTGCCAGCGCGCGCCATCGGTGGTGGTGGCCGTCCCCTTGCTTCTTGCCATGGTTACCTCGCAGGCTATGCGCCTTATGCGCTTTGTGCTCCAAGCATAGCCCCGTCCCTCACATCCATGCGACGCCGGTGCGCTCCGCCGTCGCGTCGAGGGCGGCATGCCGGTGGCGCGCTGCGGGTCCACGTACTCGACGGCGCTTCGCCGCCGGCGATGCGATCCCGACGAGGTAGGAAACGCTGGACCTTGGCCATGCCTGCGAGATCCGCTAGTTCAGAGCCCGCGTGTCGATCGTGCTGACAATGCCAGCCGCGACGATCACCCTGTCACTGGTAGCCAGAGGCAGGTTGTACCTCGTTGCCTGAGCGACGAGCATCCGGTCGAACGGATCTTTGTGCGCCCACCCGAGGCTGCCCGCACGAATGGCATCTACCGCATCCATCACGAGCGGCGCGGCCTGGAGGTCGAGCAGACTCTTATCCCACGACGCCACGAGGCGCTCGCCGCCAGGAAGTTTCCCCTGCCGCGCCTTGACCGCCACCTCCCAGGCAGAAGCCGCCGACACGATCAGGCGGGTGGACGGGTCAACCAGATCCTCACGGACGGAGGGCGCAATCTTCGCCGACTCGACGCTCAGGTCAAGGAGCGCGCACGTGTCGAGCAGGACCGTCCGGCCAGACAGGCTCTCCCAGTTCACCGTCACGCGCCCTCACCCCAGAGGGCCAGGTCCTCGTCGCTCATCGGCTCGTTAAAGTCCTCAGGGACCGTGATCACTCCAGCAAACTGGTCCAGTTTCCGGGGCGGTGGCGTCGCCTTCGAGAGCACCGCGATCGGGCGCCCGTGACTCGTAATCGTGATCGTCTCACCAGCATCGACCTCGGTGAGCAGCGAATTCAGTTTCGCCTTCGCCTCAGTAGTGGTCACTGTCTTCATGATTCCATGGTAAGACCTGTCGCACCGGTTCGACAGGTCCGATTCGTGCGAACGCGGCCTCCGTTCAGGCCGATGGTCAAGCCGGTGACCGCCGCCCGGGCTTCCTCGGCTTCGACGTACGCCGCTGTGTCGATTATATAAGTATGATGAGATAACTGATAAGCCCCGCGGGTGGATCCGCGCTGATGTGAAGTAGGTGGACGGATGTCTGTGCTCCTGAGCGAAGAGGAGCGCGCACTGCGCGACACGGTCAGGTCGTTCTTGGACAAGAAGATCGCCCCCCTGGTGTCGGATCACGAGCAGGCGCGTACCTTCCCGTGGGACCTGCTGGCCGAGCTCTACCAGTTCGGCTATGTCCGGGGGGGCGTGCCGGAGTCGTTGGGCGGCGACGAGCTTCCCATGATGATGCAGGCCATCTTGATGGAGGAGGCGGGCCGCTGCTGGGGGTCGCTGCGGACGACCCTGAATGTCCAGGGCATGGTGGCGCGCACGCTCGCCGCGGCGGGCACGCAGGCGCAGCGCGATACCTTCCTCGACCCGGTGATGGCGGGACAGCGGTTCGGCTGGTTCGGGCTCACCGAGCCGGACGCCGGATCCGATGCCGGTTCGTTGCGCACTCGCGCGCGCCGCGAGGGGGACGGATACGTCGTCAACGGCAGCAAGATCTACATCACCAACGCACTCGGCTGCGACTTCGGCATCCTCTTCGTCCGGGTGATCGAGGACGAGGTCGACCGAGGTGTCACGGCGCTCCTCGTCGACCCCGCCGAATCGAGTTTCCAGGTCCGCGACATCCCGCACATGCCGCTGCGCTCCACGACCAGCTGTGAGCTGACCTTCGACAACACCTATGTCCCGGCGGAGAACGTCCTGGGGGAGATCGGCGGCGGTCTCTCGCTGGGCATGAAGGCGGTCAACGCGGGCCGGCTCAATATGGCGATGGGCGCCGTCGGGCTCGCCCAGGCCTGCCTGGAGGAGTCGATCAGGTTCTGCAAGCAGCGCGAGCAGTTCGGGAAGACGATCGCAGCCTTCCAACTCGTTCAGCAGATGGTCGTCGAGATAGCCAGCCTGACCGAGACCTCTCGCCTGCTCGGCTATCACGCGGCCCGCACCCTCGACGCAGGCGAGCCCGGTCGCTACGAGTGCTCCATGGCCAAGCTCTACTGCGGTGAGTCGGCCGGCCGCGCAGCCACCCTGGCGCTCCAGCTCCACGGCGGAGCTGGGCTCATGGAGGAGTCGCCCGTGGAGCGCTACTTCCGGGACGCGCGGGAGGCGACCATCCCCGAGGGCACCAGTCAGATTCAGATCCTGCATCTCGGCAAGGCGCTCCTCGGACACTCCGCGTTGCGGTAGCCACGGCGGACCCTCTAACAGGTATATGAATGTGCTGAATAACCCCCTATGCTGTGTGGCGACGGTCACGCGCTTGGTGCGCTCGCAGGTCGCCGGAGCCTGAATCACCAACTGAAGTAGACGGAGCGGAGCAACCAATGGCAGGGCGGTTCGAAGGCAAGGTCGTGCTGGTCACCGGCGCGGCACGAGGGCAGGGCAAGAGCCACTGCGTCAGGTTCGCCGAGGAGGGGGCGGCCGTCGTCGCCGTCGACATCCTCGAGCAGATCGAGACGGTGCGCTATCCGCTCGGGTCCGAGGCGGATCTCGCCGATACCGTGGCCCAGGTGGAGGCCCTCGGCGCCACCATCATCGCCAAGAAGGCCGACGTCCGGGTTCGCGAGCAACTCGCCACCGTGGTCGGCGAGGCGCTCGAAGAGCTCGGACGCCTCGACGTCGTGGTGGCCAACGCGGGCATCCTGCCGTTGCGCAAGCCAGCCTCGGTGCAGGCATTCGTCGACGCCCTCGACGTCGACCTCGTCGGGGTGCTCAACACCGTCGCGGTCGGCCTGCCGCACCTGACCGCGGGCAGCGCCATCGTGATCACGGGGTCGACGGCAGGCCTCGTCCCCGGGGCCGTCGACAACCCGGTGCTCGGCCCCGGTGGCGTGGGCTACGGGATGGCGAAGCGCTTCCTCGTCGGCTACACCGAGACGCTCGCGATGCAGCTCGCGCCCGACTCGATCCGGGTCAACGCGATCCATCCGACCAATGTCAACACCAACCTGCTCCACAACGACGAGCTCTACCAGGTGTTCCGCCCGGACCTCGAGAGCCCGACCTCGCAGGACGTCCTCGGCTCGTTCACGGCCTACCACGCCCTGCCCATGCCCTACGTCGAGCCGCGCGACATCTCCGAGGCCGTGCTCTGGCTCGCCTCGGACCAGGCGCGCACGGTGACTGGCGTCAATCTGCGGATCGACGCGGGCTCCTTCCTCAAGTCGCCGGCGCCCTCCCGAGGAGGACAGTGAGAATGGCCGACCTCGCGTTCACCCCCGAGCCGCGGATGCTGGTCGACGGCAAGCTGATCGATGCCGACGACGGCAGGACCTTCGACAACCTGAACCCGGCGACCGAGGAGGTGCTCGGCCAGGCTGCCGACGCCTCCGTCGCCGAGATGCGCCGAGCGATAGCCGCTGCCCGGCGGGCTTTCGACGAGACCGACTGGTCGCGCAACCGCTCGCTGCGCCGCCGAGTCCTGGAGCAACTGCACGAGGCGATCCTCGCCGACCTCGAGGAGGTCCGCGAGGAGCTCATCGCCGAGGCGGGCGCGCCGCGGGCCGTCACTCGGCTGGCCCAGCTCGACGCACCGCTCGAGGACGGCCTGCTGTGGCCGGCTCGGATGATCGACGAGTTCCCGTGGGAGCGGGACATGGGTGAGAGCCACGCCTTCGGGATCCACAACCGTCGCGCGGTCTGGAAGGAGCCGGTCGGAGTGGTCGGCGTCATCACGCCGTGGAACTACCCGTTCGAGATCATCCTCAACAAGATCGGGCAGGTCCTCGCCACCGGCAACACGATGGTGCTGAAGCCGGCGCCGGACACCCCGTGGAGCGCGACCCGGTTCGGGCGCCTGCTCACCGAGCAGACCGACATTCCGCCAGGGGTCGTCAACGTCGTCACCTCTTCCGATCACCTCGTCGGCGAGGAGCTCACCCTCTCGCCGCAGGTCGACATGATCGCCTTCGTCGGCTCGACCGCGACCGGAAAGCGGATCATGGAGAAGGGCGCCGCCACCCTCAAGCGGGTCTTCCTCGAGCTCGGCGGCAAGTCCGCCTCCGTGGTGCTCGACGACGCGGACTTCGCCACGGTGGTGCCCGCCGCGGCCGGCATGTGCATGCATGCGGGCCAGGGATGCGCGATGCGCACCCGGCTGCTGTTGCCCCGCTCTCGCTACGCCGAGGGCGTGGAGCTCATCACCGCGGCGATGCAGGGCGTCGCCTACGGCGACCCGCAGGATCCCGCGAACCTGATGGGCCCGCTGATCAGCGCTCGACAGCACGAGCGGGTGCTCGGCTACATCGCGAAGGGGATCGAGGAGGGCGCGACATTGGCTGTGGGCGGTGGCCGGCCGGCTCATCTGGAGCGCGGCTGGTTCGTGGAGCCCACCCTCTTCGTCGACGTGGACAACTCCATGACGATCGCGCAGGAGGAGATCTTCGGGCCGGTCTTGTCCGTGATCGCGTTCGAGGACGACGACGACGCGGTGAGGATCGCCAACGACAGCGCCTACGGCCTGTCCGGGGCCGTGTCCTCGGCCGACCCGGCTCGGGCGACCGCGGTCGCCCGGCGGATCCGTACCGGCGCGATCGGGATCAACGGTGGCACCTACTACGGATCCGACATGCCCTACGGTGGGTTCGGAGCCAGCGGCATCGGCAGGCAGAACGGCGTCGAGGGCTTCGAGCAGTTCCTGGAGACCAGGTCGGTCGCCTGGCGGGTCGAATGACTCAGAGCGCGTTTGAGAACTCGGAGGCGCCGGCTCCGCGCCGCCCATCGCACGCCCTGGCTGCGTTGTCGTCGGTCGCCATGCCTCCGGCATGGCTCCCTCCTCCGCCTTGCCATGACGCACGCTGGACAACGCCGAGC
>NZ_JASGDQ010000032.1:0-42052 GCF_047607185.1 Nocardioides sp.
CGGCCTCGGGGGCGAGTGTCTCCGGTGAGGTCACGGTGACCTTGACGAAGGGGAAGAAGGCCAAGTCGGTCACCGCCACGCTGACGGCCGGCAAGGCCGTGGTGAAGCTGCCCCGGCTGGCCAAGGGCAAGTGGAAGGCGAGTGTCGCCTACGCGGGTGACACCGCTTTCGAGTCGGCCACCTCGAAGGTCGTGACGATCAAGGTCAAGAAGAAGTAGCAGCACCGCACGCCACCGGCGGTCCGGGCACCCTGCCTCGACGGGGCGGGTGCCCGGGCCGTACGGCGTTCGAGCAACAGAGAAGGTCCCATGCCACATTCGATCCACCCGCATGACTCGCGCCGCTCTGGCCGCGTGCTGGTGCCGGCGGTCCTGGTGCTGCTCGCCGCTGCCATGCTCTTCCTGCTGCCGACGGGGCCGGCCCGGGCTGCCGACACCGACACGGACACCGTCGAGGTGAGCGGCACCGTCGAGCTGTCGTGCACCTCGTTCATCAACGCAGCGGCGTGGACGGCCAGCATCGACGTCCAGACCGAGCTCCCCGCCTCCCTGACGCCGGGCGAGACCGTCGCGGCGCGTCCGGTCACCTATGCGATCAACGTCGGCAACGTCTTCAGCGTCGCCGCGGCGCGGGGGACGGCGTGGACCATGAACAGCGTGCGGCTCGGACTCTCGGACCCCTATCTCGAACTCCTGGTCGACGGGGTCAGCGCCGATGCCGTCAAGGGCGAGACCTTCCTGTCCGAGTGGATCGACCTCACCGAGCGTCGCGACGACCTCGACGACGAACTGATCGCGACTACCGAGACGACCCTGCCCGCCTTCGTGGTCCCCGAGAACGCCGAGACCTCGATCGAGCTCGCCCTCGGTGCCCCGGTCAAGCTCTACTACGACTGGGTCTCCATGGATCTTCCGGACCGGGACGCCGAGGAGGCGGAGTTCCAGGGCTGCACCGCGACCAGTGCCACCTTCGGCACCGCGACGGTGACCCCGCAGACCACCTCGGCGACCGAGGTGGCGACGAAGACGCTGACCAAGACGGTCTCCTACAGTTGCTATCTCTCCGGTTCCTCGGTCACCACCGCGGTGAGCATCACCGCCGCGGCGACCGTCCCGGAGCGGGTCGCGCCGGGCTCGAAGGTGCGGGTGCCGGTGCAGTTCTCGATCGGGCTGCCGGCCCTGCTCATCGACGTCGCGTCGGCGTACGGCGAGTTCGAGACGTACTGGGGCTATAGCGACAATCTCGAACTCAATGCCACCGTCGCCGCCACGACCACGGCCTACCGCTTCCCACGGGTCTCCGCGACCGGGACCCTGCCGGCCAGTGGCGCCTTCACCGCCGAGGCCAGCTCCACCGCTGTCCGTGTCGAGGTGCCCTCCGAGGTCACCTCGGGGACGGTGGATCTCTCGCTGCCCACGGCCGAGCAGATCGAGCACCCGCGCACCGACATCGGGGGCCGGATCTCCTTCACGATGAACGCCCAGCTCTACAGCCCTGCCTATGCGACCCCGTTGTACGCGATCTTGGTCTGCACCGCTCCGGCCGGGGCCGACCTGAGCCTGGGCAGCATGACCATCGACCCCGATGTCGAGGTGGTCACCGACGAGGAGGTCGTGATCGACAACGAGGAGGTCGAGGTCCTCACCCAGGACACCCCGAGCGGTGATCTGTGGGTGGAGGTCTCCACCGCGTCGCTCAACTCCGGCGCGTCGCGTTTCACGGCCCGGGTCAGCAACGCCGCCAAGCAGGTGATGCTGACCAGCGCGGTCAAGGGCTCGAGCGGGAAGATCGCCTCGGTGACCTCGACCGCGGCGGGCACCGCGAAGGTCAAGGTCGACCTCGCGAAGCTGAAGCTGGCCGACGGCAAGCACACCCTGGTCGTCACCGAGCCGCTGACCCAGCGCACCGGCAAGGTCCGGTTCACGGTGGCCGATGGCCGGCTGGCGGGCGGCAGCACCTCCTCCTCCTTGACCACGACGATCTCGAGCTCGCTGCCGGCCGGGGACCTGGCCGGAGATCTGGGCGGGGACGCCTTCGCCGAGGCCGCCGCTGCGCCCGAGGTCGCCACCGTGCCGGTGGAGACGAGCGGCACGGTGCCGGTCGTGGTGCCGGCTGCTGCCGATCTGGCCGTGGTCGCCGCGCCGTTGGCCGGGGCCGGGGAGGAGGGGGGCGAACCCCCGCTCGCGCCGTGGCTGTGGGGGATCGCGGCCGTGGTCGCGGTGGGCGTCCGGGTGATCGTGGGCCAGCACGTCACCGCGGTACGACGACTGCGGGAGCAGGCCGACGGATGAGCTCTGACGCTGCGCTCGCGGTCGAGGCAGCCGAAGTGCGCAAGTCCTACCTGAGTGCCCTCGGCGAGCGGGTCGTCGCCCTCGACGGCGTCGACCTGACCGTCGCGCGCGGCGAGATGGTCGCCATCATGGGCCCGTCCGGGTCGGGCAAGTCGACGCTGCTCAACGTGCTCGCCGGACTCGACCGCGCCGACCAGGGCCGCATCCTGATCGGCGGCACCGACATCACCCGGCTCTCCGACCGCCGGCTGACCCGGCTGCGTCGTACCCGGGTCGGGTTCGTCTTCCAGGGCTTCAACCTGCTGCCGCAGCTGACCGCCCGGCAGAACATCGTGCTGCCCCTGGAGCTGGCCCGCCGCCGGGCCGACACCGCGCGACTCGACGAGCTGGTCGCCGTACTCGGCCTCGGCGACCGCCTCGAGCACCGGCCCGGCGAGCTGTCGGGCGGCCAACAGCAGCGAGTGGCCGTCGCCCGGGCGCTGTTGCCCCGGCCCGACATCGTCTTCGCCGACGAGCCGACCGGCGCGCTCGACTCCCAGAGCAGCGCCGAACTGCTCGGCTTCCTGCGGCGCGCCGTCGACACCGAGGGCCAGTCGGTCGTGCTGGTCACCCACGACCAGGACGCCGCCCGCTGGGCCGACCGGATCGTCCGGATCGCCGACGGCCGGGCCACCAGCCCGGCCGACGTCGCGGCGCTCCCATGATCGCGCTCAAGCTCGCCTGGGAGTCGCTGCGCGCCAGCCTGGCGCGCACCGTCGCAGTCGGCGTCGCGGTCGGTGTCGGCGCCTGCCTGCTGAGCCTGACCAGCATCCTCGGCGACACCGCCGGCGAGGCGGTCTCCCGGGGGCTCTACTCCGAGTACGGCGCCGCCGACGTGGTCGTCCAGGCGGGGGTCCGCGACGAGGGCGCCGGCACCCTCGACGACACCGCGGGCGCACAGCTCGAGACCGGCCAGGTCGCCAGGATCGCGGCACTTCCCGGGGTGAGCCAGGCCAGCGGGCTGGTGCGGGCCAGTGCCGTGGTCCGTACCGGCGAGGGTGCCGAGGAGGTGCGCGGCATCAGCGTGGAGAGTCTGCTCGACCCCGGGCTGCGCTGGCAGCGACTGGAGAGCGGCTCCTGGCCTGCCACCGACACCCAGATCGCGCTCTCGGCGCAGACCGCCGCCGCGCTGGGCGTCGGCATCGGCGAGGAGCTGCTGGTGGGCAAGCGCGGCGTCGAGCCGGGCACGATGACCGTCACCGGCCTGGTCGACACCCGCGGCTCGGTGCGTCACGACGGCGTCGCCTACGGCATCGTCGGCGAGGCAGGCGCCCGTCGGCTGGCCGGGATCGAGGGGATCAGCGAGGTCAGGGTCGCCGTCACCGCCGGAACCAGTCCCGAGCAGGTCGTCGACGCCGTCAACGCCCTCTCCCCGGGCGGCTGGCCGATGACCGTCGCCGAGGCCGCCGGCAGCACCGCCGACCTGTTCGAATCCGGCCTGGACGCCATCGCCCAGGCGGTACGCGTGCTGGTCGGGGTCTCCTTCCTGGTGACCGCGCTGGTCCTCGCCACGACCTACACCATCACCCTGAGCGCCCGCAGCCGCGCGCTCGCGCTGCTGCGCTGCGTGGGCGCCACCCGCGCCCAGGTCTTCGGCTCGGTCGTGGTCGAGACCCTCCTGGTCGGGCTGGCGGCCGGCGCGGCCGGCGTCCTGGTCGCGGTGCTGATCGGCTACGGCGCCGTACCTCTGCTGCACCGGCGGCTCTCGGGCATCTCCGCCGAGGTGGTCACGGTCTCGCCGAGCGGCGCGATCCTGCTGCCCGTCCTGGCCGCCGCGGTGCTGACCGTGCTCGCCGGCCTGCTGCCCGCCTGGCGCGGGGCCCGGGTCCCGGCCGTCGCCGCGCTCGGCGTCGACGTCGGCCACGCGGCACCCCGGCGGGTGCCGAGGTCGCGGCTGGTCGGCGTCGTCGTGGCGGCCGCGGCCGGGATCGCGCTGCTGCTCACCGGTGCCGGCGCCCTTCCCCGCGCCGGGCTCGGGGTCGCCCTGCTCGCCGTCGGCCTGGTCGCGGCGATGCCGCTGCTGGTCCGCGCCGGTGCTGCGCTCGCCGGACTGCTGGGCCGGCTGCTGCGCTGGCCGACCGGCATCCTGGTGGCCGCCAATGTGGCCCGCAACCCGCGCCGCAGCGGCGCCATCGCCCTAACCGTCCTGGTCGGCTGCCTGCTGTGCAGCGCCTCCTGGGTCGCGCTGGACTCGCTGCGGGCCACCGCGCTGCAGCGCGTCTCCGACAAGCCGTCGATCGACGTCATCGTCGGCGACGCCGCCGGGTCCGGCACGCTCTCGGCCGACACCCCGACCCGGCTGGCCGCCATCGCGGGAGTCGAGGCGGTGCAGCCGGTCCGGGTCAGCGACGAGATCACCATGACCGGCACCGCCGCCGTCATCGCCGACACCAACCAGGACATCGACGAGCTCGACGACCTGGCCGGCGAGGGGCTCGGCGTGAGCCGCGACGACGGCACCGCCAGCTGGGCGGTCTCCGTCGCCGCACTGACCCAGAGCTGGCTCGACGCGGTCAGCCACGTCCCCTACGACCTGACGGGGACCATGGACGACCGGACCGTCTACCTCGAGGCCAGCGCCTACCCGCCGTTCGACGACTCCCGGCCGGTCGCTCTCGCCGGCCCGCTCGGTCAGGTGAGGGACGTCCGGGTCGTCTACGTCGCCAACCTCCCGGTGCCGGCCATGGTGACCCCGGCGCTCTTCGAGCGGCTCGCCGCCACCAGCGTGCTCCGCGCCGCCTGGGTCAGGACCGATGCAGGCGCCGACCGGGCCGCGCTGCTCGGCCTGGTCCGTGCCCAGGCGGTGCTCGACGCCGACCAGGCCGTCACCGGGACGCTGCCGGTCGCCCTGCGCATCGACGGCGCCGTCGACCTCGTCGCGGCCGTCGTCACCGCGCTGCTCGGCGTGGCCGTCGCCATCTCGCTGATCGGCGTCGCCAACGCGCTCGCCCTCTCGGTGGTCGAGCGACGGCAGGAGAACGCGCTGCTCCGGGCGCTCGGCCTGGACCGCGAGCAGCTCGGCGGCCTGCTGGTGGGCGAGGCGACGCTGCTGACCCTGCTCGGCGCGGTGCTCGGGGTCGCCGGGGGAGTCGGGCTCGGCCTGTTCGCCGTCCACCTCGCCGCCGACGCCTTCGCCCTCACCGCCGTGGTCGCGATGCCGGTGCTGGTCCTGGCGCTCGGCGTCGTCGTCATGGTCACCGCCGGACGAAGCGCCACCGCCCTGCCCGCCGCCCGCGCCGCCCGCCTCACCCCCGCCCGTGGACTGGCCGCCTGATGAGCCCGTCGTCCGCACCATTGGGAGAACCGATGCCCCGCACCCGCCGTCACCCCCGGTCCCTGCTGGCCGGAGCCTTCGCCGCCGCCCTCACCGCGCCCCTCGTCGCGCTGGCGCCGGCCCACGCCGAGCAGGTCGTCAAGCAGGCGTCGTACACCTGCCAGATCGCCGGCGTGCCCGGTGAGAGCACCGTGGGCATCCTGCTGCGGGTCGAGCTTCCCGAGAGCCTCACCCCCGGGCAGAAGGTGTCGATCAAGGGCCGGATCACCCTGCGTCTCCCGGAGAACGTCAAGGCCGCCGCCGACGCCGCCGAGCTGACCCACGTGCAGGGCTACTCCGACACCGTGACGCTGCCGGTCACCATCGGCGGCAAGACGACGCTGGTGCGGACCTCGCGGATCCAGACCCCGAAGGTCGCGATCGGCAAGCCCTTCACGGTCTCGGCCCCGCTCAGCGTGCCCGCCTTCACGATCCCCGACGACGCCAGCGGCGACGTGGTCATCGAGCTGCCGCGCAATGGCACCGTCGCCAACCCCAAGGACGGCGGCTCGCCGGCCAAGGTCGCCTTCACCGCGATGTCGACGGTGTACGGCGAGGGGGGCTCGCAGTCGATCGGGCTGTTCTGCTACTACAAGACCGACATCGACCGGGTGATCGCCCGGATCCCGGTCGCTGCCACCTCGGCCACCACTCCAGCGGCGACCGCTTCGGCCACCTCGTCGGCCACCTCGTCGGCCTCAGCGACCGCCGTACCGACCGACGCCGGGTCGACCGGACCGGCCCCCGACGGTGCTTCCGCACCGGTGGCGACGGTGACGGTCACCGCGGCGGCCAGCCCGGAGCCGACCCTGGACCCGACCGTCGAGGCCTTCCGGGCCAGTGCCGCCGACGACCCGGACCGCGACGGCGTCTTCGTCCCCGAACAGGCGCTGATCGCGGCCGGGGTCGGCGTCCTCGCCCTCGCGCTGCTCTACGCCTTCCTCGCCAATCGCCGGCTGCGACTGCTGGGCAGGCGGTCCCGGGAGCCCTGAGCAGGCTCGTGGTCCCTTCCGTGGAACCCTAGGGTCCATGTCCGATCCCAGCCTCGCCGTCCTGGTGCTGCTCGGGGTGGCGGCGCTGGCGGCCGGGTTCGTCGACTCGGTGGTGGGTGGCGGTGGGCTGATCCAGCTCCCCGCGCTGCTGCTCGGGATGCCGCACGCCGCGCCGGTCGAGATCCTGGCGACCAACAAGCTCGGCTCCATCTGCGGTACGACGGTCAGCTCGGCGACCTACTACCGCCGGATCAGGCCCGACCCGAGGACGTTCGGGCCGCTGATGCTGTTCGCCTTCCTCGGCTCGGCCGCCGGCGCGGTGATCGGCTCCCACATCCCCAGGGACGCGTTCTCGCCGATCGTGCTGGTCGCGCTGATCGTGGTGGGCGCCTATGTGCTGTTCAAGCCCTCACTGGGCGAGATCACCGAACTGCGCTTCACCGGCCGCCACCACACCGCGGGCGCCATCGGCATCGGCGCCGTGGTGGGCTGCTACGACGGCGCGCTCGGGCCGGGCACCGGCTCCTTCTTCGTCATCGGCCTGGTCGGGCTGCTGGGCTACTCGTTCCTGGAGGGTTCGGCCAAGGCCAAGCTCGCCAACTGGGCCACCAATCTCGCCGCCCTCGCCGTCTTCCTGCCGCAGGGCGCGATCCTCTGGCGGGTCGGCCTGGTGATGGGCGTCTGCAACCTGGTCGGCGGCTACCTCGGCGCCCGTACCGCGGTCGCCCGCGGCGCCGGCTTCGTGCGGGCGTTCTTCATCGTGGTCGTCGCCGGCTTCATCGTCCGGATCGGCGGCGAGCTGCTCGGCTGGTGGAGCTGAGTGGTCACTTCTTTAAGCACTCTCTTAAGAGGATCGGCGAAAGGATGACGTCAGGCCGCGCCGCGGCCTAGAGTGCCGTGCTGGGGGCCACAGTCGAGGAGGTCGTGTGCAGGTTCCGGCCCCGGTCGAATACGAGCGGGCGACGAGTGTCCAGCACGCGATCGGGCTCCTCGAGCGGCTGGGCGAGGAGGCTCGCGTCATCGCCGGCGGGCACAGCCTGCTGCCGATGATGAAGCTGCGGCTCGCCAACCCGGAGTACCTCGTCGACATCAACGACCTGCACGCCGAGCTCGGCTACATCCGGCGAGGGCGCGGCGAGGTCAGGATCGGCGCGATGACCCGCCACCGCGAGCTGCTGGAGTCCGAGCTGCTGCGCGAGCTGTTCCCGATCTTCCACGACGCCGAGTCGGTGATCGCCGACCCGCCGGTGCGCAACCGTGGCACCCTGGGCGGCTCGCTGTGCCAGGCCGACCCCTCGGAGGACCTCTCCAGCGTCTGCACCACCCTCGGTGCCAGCTGCGTGATCCGGGGCGCGGCGGGGGAGCGGGTGGTCAGCATGGAGGAGTTCCACCGGGGTCCCTACCAGACCGCCGTCGGCCCCGCCGAGCTGCTCACCGAGGTCCGTGTCCCGCTGCGACCGGGCGGCGGCAGCGCCTACGCCAAGGTCGACCGGCGGGCCGGCGACTGGGCAGTGGTCGCGGCCGGCGCCGCCATCTGGATCCGGGACGGCCTGATCACCGACGCCCGCGTCGGGCTGGCCGCGGTCGGCCCCAACACCACCGGCATCCCGGAGATCTCCGCAACGCTCACCGGCCGACCGCCCGACGAGGCCGCCTTCACCGCTGCCGGGGAGATCGCCGCGCGGTCCTGCCACCCGGTCACCGACGGCCGCGGCAGCGCCGACTACAAGCGCCATCTCGCCGCCGAGCTCACCCGTCGTACCCTCCGCGTCGCCGCCGAGAGAGCGATCTAGATGGAGGTCTCGCTCTTCGTCAACGGCGAGTACGTCATCCGCGAGGTCGAGGCGCGGCTGCTGCTGGTGCACTTCCTGCGCGACGAGCTCGGCCTGACCGGCACCCACTGGGGCTGCGACACCACCAATTGCGGCGCCTGCGTGGTGCTCTACGACGACGAGCCGGTCAAGTCCTGCACCGTGCTCACCGCGATGGCCGGCGGTCACGACGTGCGCACCGTGGAGAGCCTGGAGGTCGACGGCACCCTCGACCCGGTGCAGCAGGGGTTCATGGAGTGTCACGGCCTGCAGTGCGGGTTCTGCACGCCCGGGATGCTGATGAGCGCCCGGGCGCTGCTCGACCGCAGCCCCGATCCCACCGACCACGAGATCCGCGAGGCGATCTCCGGGCAGATCTGCCGGTGCACCGGCTATGCCAGCATCGTCAAGTCGATCCGGTGGGCGGCCGACACCGAGAGGGGAGTGCTGTGACCGCCACCGCCCCGATGGGCCACGGCCGGATGCTCCGCAAGGAGGACCGCCGCTTCGTGCGCGGCCTGGGCCGGTTCACCGACGACGTACGACTCCCCGGGATGCTCCACCTCGCCATCCTGCGCAGCCCGGTCGCCCACGCCCGCATCGCCCACCTCGACACCACCGCCGCGCAGATGCACCCGAAGGTCAGGGCCGTCGTGACCGGGGCCGACCTCGAGGCCCGTGGCATCGCCTGGATGCCCACCCTGGCCGGCGACCGGCAGGCGGTGCTGGCCACCGACAAGGTCCGCTTCCAGGGCCAGGAGATCGCCTTCGTGGTGGCCGAGGACCGCTACAGCGCTCGTGACGCGCTCGAGCTCATCGACATCGAGTACGACGTGCTGCCGCCGGTCGTCGACGCCCGGCACGCCCTCGACCCCGACGCCCCGATCATCCGCGACGACATCGCCGGCAAGCAGAGCAACCACATCTTCGACTGGGAGACCGGCGATCCGATCGCCACCGAGGCGGCCTTCCGCGCCGCCGAGGTGACGATCAGCCAGGAGATCCTGTTCCCCCGGGTCCATCCGGCGCCGCTGGAGACCTGCGCCGCCGTCGCCGACTGGGACCGGGTCGAGGAGAAGCTGACGCTGTGGTGCACCAGCCAGGCGCCGCACGCCCACCGGGTCGTCTACGCCATGTTCTCCGGCATTCCCGAGCACAAGATCCGCGTGGTCAGCCCCGACGTGGGTGGCGGCTTCGGCAACAAGGTGCCGATCTACCCGGGCTACGTCTGCGCCATCGCCGCCTCGATGATCACCTCGCAACCGGTCAAGTGGGCCGAGGACCGCACCGAGAGCCTGACCGCCGGCGCCTTCGCCCGCGACTACGTCATGACCGGCGAGATCGCCGCCACCCGATCGGGGCGGATCCAGGCGATCCGCAGCCACGTGCTCGCCGACCACGGCGCCTTCAACGGCACCGCCGCTCCGCTGCGCTTCCCGGGCGGCTTCTTCGGCGTCTTCACCGGCTCCTACGACCTGCAGGCCGCCTACTGCTCGATGACCGCGGTCCACACCAACAAGGCCCCCGGCGGCGTCGCCTACTCCTGCTCGTTCCGGATCGCGGAGGCGGTCTACCTCGTCGAGCGGATGGTCGACCTGCTTGCCCGCGAGCTCGACCTGGACCCGGTCGAGCTGCGGCTGAGGAACTTCATCCAGCCCGACCAGTTCCCCTACACCTCCCGCACCGGCTGGGTCTACGACTCCGGCGACTACGAGCGGGCCATCCGCGAGGCGATGCGGATCGCCGGGTACGACGACCTGCGGGCCGAGCAGGCCGAGAAGCGCTCGCGCGGGGAGCTCATGGGCATCGGCGTCTCGTTCTTCACCGAGGCGGTCGGCGCCGGCCCACGCCGCGACATGGACATGCTCGGCCTGGCGATGGCCGACGGCTGTGAGGTGCGGATCCATCCCACCGGCAAGGCCGTCGTACGTCTCTCCGTGCAGACGCAGGGACAGGGCCACGAGACCACCTTCGCCCAGCTGGTCGCCGAGGAGATCGGCATCAGCCCCGACGACATCGAGGTCGTGCACGGCGACACCGACACCACCCCGTTCGGGCTCGGCACCTACGGCAGCCGTTCCACGCCCGTCTCCGGCGCGGCGGCGGTGCTGGCGACCCGCAAGGTGCGCGAGAAGGCCCGGCTGATCGCCGCGCACCTGCTGGAGGTCGCGCCGGAGGATCTGGAGTGGCAGAAGGGGGAGTTCCACGTCCGCGGCGTGCCCGGCACCAGCGTCACCATCGCCGAGATCGCCCGGCGCGCCTACGGGCCCGGCGACCTGCCCGAGGGGGTGGACGGGTCGCTGGAGGCCGAGGTCACCTACAGCCCCGACAACCTCACCTATCCGTTCGGCGCCTACATCTGCGTCGTCGACGTCGACCCCGGCACCGCCCAGGTCAAGGTGCGCCGCTTCGTCGCCGTCGACGACTGCGGCACCCGGATCAACGAGATGATCGTGGAGGGACAGATCCACGGCGGCCTCACCGACGGCGTCGGGATGGCGCTGATGGAGTTCATCGGCTTCGACGAGCACGGCACCTGCCTCAACGCCTCGCTGATGGACTACCTCATCCCCACCGCGCTGGAGGTGCCCGACTGGGAGACCGGCGCCACCTACACGCCCTCGCCCCATCACCCGATCGGCGCCAAGGGAGTGGGGGAGTCGGCTACCGTCGGCTCGCCACCCGCTGTCGTCAACGCGGTGATGGACGCGCTGGCGCCGCTCGGCGTCCGGCACGCCGACATGCCGCTCACGCCCTCGCGGGTGTGGGAGGCGATCCAGGAAGCCACCCGGAAAGGACACGAGTGACTCCCACCCAGCTCCGTGCCTTCGCCACCGTCGTCAGGCTGGGCTCGGTCAAGGCCGCCGCGGAGAGCCTCGACGTCACCGAGGCGGCGGTCTCGCTCCACGTCGGCCAGCTCCGCAAGGAGCTCGGTGACCAGCTCTTCAGCCGCACCGGCTCCGGGCTCGCCTTCACCCCCGGCGGGCTGCGACTGGCGAGCCGGGCCGTGGAGCTGCTCGGCCTGCAGGACCGCACCGTGCTGGAGGTCCGCGAGGCCGGCGCCGGGCGTCGGCTGCTGCGGCTGGCCGCCTCCAGCCTGTTCGCCGAGCACGCCGCGCCCGGGCTGATCGGGAGGTTCGCCGACCGGGCCCGGGACCTCGACGTGGAGCTGTCGGTGCACCGCGCCGCCGACTTCGAGCAACTGCTGGTCACCCGCACCGTCGACGCCACCATCGGCCCCCGGCCCGCCACGACCGAGGGCGTCGTCAGGTCGACACTCTTCCTCAACTACCAGATCTGGGCGGTGGCCGCGCCCACCCACCCGATCAACCGGGCGACCCCGGCGCCGAACGTGCTCCGCGACCAGGTGTGGGTGCTCGGCCCCGCCGCGGCCGAGGACTCCGGCGTCGTACCCGCGATGCTGCACCGGCTCGGCGTCCCCGAGAGCAAGCAGCAGATCTTCCAGAGTCACGCCGCCGCGCTGGACGAGGCCAAGCGGGGACGCGGCATCGCGCTGGCGCTCTCCTTCGTCGCCCAGCCTGACATCGCCCGGGGCGCATTGGTGCAGCTGCCCGGCCGGCTCACCCAGGCTCAGGGGTCCTGGAACGTCTCCATCCTCGGCGGCGGGCGGGCCACCCCGGCCGCCGAGGAGATGGCACGCTTCGTCACCACGCCACGGGCCACCCAGGCCATGCTCCGGGGCCGTGCCATCGCCCATGGCCGGTTCAAGCCGGCGGTCCACGTGACGCTGTGGTCGTGAGGACTGGCGGCGGGCGGCGGAGGCTAAGACATCTATTGATCCTCCGTTGAAAACGGCTGTGACCCGGGGCACAGTCAGCCTCGTCAGGGGATGGACGAGCCTGTCCTCCCCTGCTCGCCGGAGAGGAGACGGACGTGGCAGTCGAGTCCGACGGGCACAGCCGCGGCAACCCCCGGATGTATGAGCTCTTCGAGAGCGCGCCGCCGAACCCGCCGAAGGGCAGCGGCAAGTCCCCGACCATCCGGGCCTTCCCGCAGGTCATCGACTTCCTGAAGGTCTCCGGCCAGCCGGTGCAGGGGCCGTGGCCGCCGCACCAGCAGCCGCGTCCCGATCCCGACGACGTCGAGGCCGGCCCGATCGCGGTGCCCGACCCGCAGTCCCAGCCCAGGCACAGCACCGAGTCCGCCGGCACGGAAGGCCAGTGATGTATCCCTCCCGCTTCCGCTACGAGGCGCCGCGCAGCGTCGAGGAGGCCATCGCGTTCCTCCACGAGGGCGCCGGCGAGGCCAAGGTGCTGGCCGGCGGCCAGAGCCTGGTGCCACTGCTCAAGCTCCGGTTCGCCGCGCCCGAGCTGCTCGTCGACATCAACAACATCCCCGAGCTCTCCTACTACCGCGCCGAGCCCGACGGCACCCTCCGGTTCGGGGCGCTGGCCCGGCACGGCCAGCTCGAGCGCTGGGCCGAGCTGGCCGCGGTGCAGCCGGTCGCAGCCGCGGCGGTGCCGCTGATCGCCGACCCGATCGTGCGCTCCCGCGGCACCCTGGTCGGCTCGCTGTGCCATGCCGACCCGCAGGGGGACTGGTCGGCGGTGGTGACCGCGCTGGGCGGCTATGTCATCGCCCAGGGCCTGGGCGGCAGCCGGCAGATCCCGATCGCCGACTTCGTCACCGGCCCCTTCCAGAACACCCTCCGGTACGACGAGCTGGCGGTCGAGGCGGTCATCCCGGCGGCCAAGGGCAAGGTCGAGGGCGGCTTCCTCAAGCTGGAGCGCCGGGTCGGCGACTTCGCCACCGCCGGCACCGCCATCGGCCTGGAGCTCGACGGCGCCACCGTGATCCGCGCCGGCATCGCGCTGACCGGCGTCGGCAGCCGCACCATCAACGCCGTCGACGCGGCGAGCGTCCTGGTGGGCGGCACCCTGGACGGCGCCTCCGTCGCCCGGGCTGCCGAGCTCGCCGCTGAGGTCGCCGAGCCGGGCTCGGACCACCGCGGCAGCGCGGCGTACAAGAAGCACGTCATCCACACCTTCGTGACCCGGATCCTGACCCGGATCGCCGAGACCGAGGAGCGCAGCGCGGCATGAGCGAGCTTGCGAGCGAATCATCGGCAGCATGCCGGCCACGAGCGCAGCGAGAGGCCAGCTCATGAGCAGTCTCTTCGAGGAGATCCCGGTCGACTCGGTCGGCGAGGTGCCCACCCGCCGGGTGACCATCACCGTCAACGGCCAGCGTCGCGCCGCCGAGATCGAGCCCCGGCTGCTGCTGGCCCACCTGCTGCGGCAGGGCTTCAAGCTGACCGGCACCCATACCGGCTGCGACACCACCAACTGCGGCGCCTGCACGGTGCTCTTCGACGGACACCCGGTCAAGAGCTGCACCATGCTCGCGGTGCAGGCCGACGGCCACGAGGTGCGCACCGTCGAGGGCCTGGCCAGCAGCCAGCAGCTCAGCCCGGTGCAGGAGGGCTTCAAGCAGGAGCACGGCCTCCAGTGCGGCTTCTGCACGCCCGGCATGATGATGGCCGCCACCGCCCTGCTGGAGGAGAACGACGACCCCACCGAGGACGAGGTCAGGTTCGCGCTCTCCGGCAACCTGTGCCGCTGCACCGGCTACCAGAACATCGTCAAGGCCGTGCTGTGGGCCGCCGCCAAGAAGCGCGGCGCGGCTCCGGCGTCGGAGGAGGAGTGAGGCGATGACGACGACACAAGACCGCCCGGCACCGCTCGACGAGATCAAGATCGGCGGCCTCGGCAGCAGCCGCCGCCGGGTCGAGGACAACCGCTTCATCCGCGGCCGGGGCAACTACATCGACGACGTGGTGCTGCCCGGGATGCTCCACATGGAGATCCTGCGCAGCCCGATCGCGCACGGCCGCATCAAGAGCATCGACGTGTCCAAGGCCTATGCCATCCCCGGCGTACGGCTGGTCATCACCGGCGAGATGATGGCGACCCGCAACCTCGCCTGGATGCCGACGCTGTCCTATGACACCCAGGCGGTGCTGGCCACCGACAAGGTCCGCTTCCAGGGCCAGGAGGTCGCCGCCGTCATCGCCGACGACCCCTACATCGCCAAGGACGGCTGCGAGGCCATCGTCGTCGACTACGAGCAGCTGCCGCCCATCGTCAACCCGACCCAGGCCCAGGCCGCCGACGCGCCGCTGATCCGCGACGACAAGGAGAGCCAGGCCGACAACGTCTGCTTCACCTGGCAGGTCGGCGACAAGGAGAACACCGAGAAGGCGTTCGCACAGGCCGACGTGGTCTCCAAGATCGACCTGCACTACCCGCGCACCCACCCCTCGCCGCTGGAGTGCTGCGGCTCGGTCGCCGACTTCGACCGCGCCACCGGCAAGCTCACCGTCTACATGACGAGCCAGGCGCCGCACATCGTGCGCGCCGCCGTGGCGCTGATCGCCGAGCTGCCCGAGCACATGATCCGGATCATCTCCCCCGACCTCGGCGGCGGCTTCGGCAACAAGGTGCCGGTCTACCCGGGCTATGTCGTCTCCATCCTGGCCTCGATCCTCACCGAGAGGCCGGTGAAGTGGATCGAGGACCGCACCGGCAACCTGATCTCGACCGGCTTCGGCCGCGACGTCTACCTCCACGGCGAGGTGGCGATGCGCAACGACGGCAAGATCCTCGCGGTCAAGATGAACACCGTCTCCGACCACGGCGCCTTCTACGCCGACGCCCAGCCGAGCAAGTTCAAGATCGGGCTGATGCACTCGGCCTTCGCCGCCTACGACATCCCCTACGCCTACCTCGACTCGATCGGCTACTACACCAACAAGGCGCCGGGCGGCGTCGCCTACCGGTGCTCGTTCCGGGTGACCGAGGCGATGTTCTTCCAGGAGCGGATGATCCACGCCGCCGCCGACGACGTCGGCATCGACCAGGCGGAGTTCCGCCGCATCAACCTGGTCAAGGACGACGACTTCCCGCACCGGACGCCGTACGGCTTCCTGACCGACTCCGGGCAGTACGAGAAGTGCCTGCGGGTCGGCATGGAGGCGATCGGCTACGACCAGTTCCGCCGCGACCAGGAGGAGGCCCGCAAGCGCGGCCGGCTGCTCGGGCTGGGCATCTCGACGATGACCGAGCCGCTGGGCGCCGGCAACAGCCGGGAGTACGACATCCTGGGCATCAAGATGTTCGACTCCGCCGAGCTGCGGGTCCACATGACCGGCAAGGCGATCCTGCGCACCGGCGCCAAGACGCAGGGCCAGGGCCACGAGACGACCTGGCCGCAGATCGTCGCCCACGAGCTCGGCATCCCGGCCGAGGACATCGTGGTCGAGGAGGGTGACACCGACACCGCGCCCTTCGGCATGGGCACCTACGCCTCCCGCAGCACGCCGGTCGCCGGCGCGGCGGTGGCGATGGCCGCCCGCAAGGTGCGGGCCAAGGCCCGCAAGATCGCCGCCCACCTGCTGGAGGTCTCCGAGGAGGACGTCGAGTGGGAGCTCGGCCGCTTCCACGTCCGCAGCGCGCCCGAGCGCGGGGTGACCATCCAGGAGTGCGCGATGGCCGCCTACGCCAATATGCCCGACGGCATGGAGCCGGGCCTGGAGGCCACCTCCTACTACGACCCGCCCAACCTGACCTGGCCCTTCGCCGCCTACTTCTGCACCGTCGAGATCGATCCGGCGACCGGGGTGTGGGACGTGCTGCGCTTCGTCGCGGTCGACGACTGCGGGGTGCGGATCAACCCGCTGGTGATCGAGGGCCAGATCATGGGCGGCCTCACCGAGGCCTACGCCATGGCCAACATGCAGTTCATCACCTTCGACGTCGACGGCAACTGCATCGGCTCGAACTTCATGGACTTCCTGCTCCCCACCGCCTGGGAGACCCCGGGCTGGGAGCTCCACGAGGTGGTCACCCCGTGCCCGCACCACCCGATCGGCGCCAAGGGCGTCGGCGAGTGCGCCACCGTCGCGGGGCCGGCCGCCTTCGTCAACGCGGTGGTCGACGCGCTCAAGCCGTACGGCGTCCGCAATATCGACATGCCGATGCTGCCGGACCGGGTCTACGAGGCGATCACCACCCGGAGCGACGTCTCCGGCGCGCCGCCGGTGAGGACCGACAGATGAGCGAGGCCTCGTCATGACTCAGTGGGACCCGGACGGCTGGGACGTGCTGGGCCGCGCCCGCGAGCTCAGCGAGGCCGGCGAGCCGTTCGCGCTCGCCACCGTGGTGTGGCGGCAGGCGCCCTCCTCGGGACACGTCGGCTCCCGGGCCATCGTCACCGCCGACGGCCGGATGGAGGGCTGGATCGGCGGCGCCTGCGCCGAGCCGGTGGTGCTCCGGGAGGCCAAGGAGGTCATCGCCAGCGCCGAGCCACAGCTGCTCTTCCTGGGCACCGCCACCGAGGGGGACCTCCCGCTTCCCGACGGCGCCCGGTTCGTCGCCATGTCCTGTCAGAGCGAGGGCGCGCTGCAGATCTTCCTCGAGCCGGTCGTCCCGGTCGTCGACCTGGTCGTGATCGGCGACTCCCCGGCCGCCACCACCCTGGTGGCGCTGGCCGACACCCTCGGCTGGCGCACCCGCCAGGTCGGCAGGACCGACCTCGCCGATGTCGTCATCGGTCCGCGCTCCGTGGTCGTGGTAGCCACCCAGGGCCACGGCGACGAGGAGGCGGTCGAGTGGGCGGTCCGCGCCACGCCGGCGTTCGTCGGCCTGGTGGCCTCGCGCAAGCGAGGCCACAACGTGCTCGGCTATCTGGCCGACCGGGGCGTCCCGAAGCAGCTGCTCGGCCGGGTCCACACCCCGGTCGGGCTCGACCTGGGCCACACCTCCCATCAGGAGATCGGCGTCGCCGTGCTCGCCGAGCTCGTCCAGCTGCGGGCCGCCGGCGCGTTCGCCACGACGGCCCGACCGCTGCTGCCGATGCTGTCCGCCGAGGCTGCTCCTGAGGCGATCGACCCGGTCTGCCACATGACCGTGCCCGCCGACGACGGGCACTGGCCGCACCAGGTCGACGGGGCGACGTACTGGTTCTGCTGCCTGCCCTGCCACGACCGCTTCGCGACCGACCCGGCCGCCTACCTCGCCGACCAGGGGGTCTGAGTGCTCATCTCCAACACCATCGACGTCGAGCAGCCGATCGAGAAGGTCTGGGCCTTCTTCGGCGACGTGCCCCAGGTCGCGTCCTGCCTGCCCGGCGCGGAGCTCACCGAGGATCTCGGCAACGATCAGTACGCCGGCTTGGTCGGCATCCGGATGGGGCCGGTCAAGCTGCAGTTCGACGGCAAGGCCAGCATCCTCTCCCGCGACGAGGCCAACAAGACCATGGTCATCGACGGCGCCGGAGCCGCCGAGGGCGGCCGTGGCAACGCGGCGATGCAGCTCACCGCTCGGCTCGCCCCCGCCCCGGCCGGCACCAAGGTCAACCTCGACATGGACCTGCAGCTCTCCGGCGCCGCCGCACAATACGGCCGTGGCATGGTCCAGGACGTCACGAAGGTCCTGATGGGCCAGTTCGCGACCAATATGCAGCGACGCATCGACGCCATCGAGCGCGGGGAGTCGCTCGACTCGCTGGGCGGCGCGGCCCCGGCCAGCGGGATCGCCATCGCGCTGCAGGCAGCCAAGCTCGCGATCTCGCGGGTGCTGCGCCGGTTCTTCCTGCCCTACGACGCCGCGAAGGTGTGATTGAGATGCTGTGGTGGATCGGAAACATCCTGCTGCTGGTCGTGGTGGTGCCGGTGCTGGTCGCACTGGTCAACCGGGTGCTGGCCGCCCTCGAGCGGATCCGGAAGGCGTCCGACGAGATCCTCGACGGTGGTGGCCGGCTCGCCGCCGCCCTCGACGGCGCGCCCGAGGGGCTTGCCGTCACCGACCAGACCATCAAGGACGTCTCGGCGGGCGCGGTGCGCTATGCCGGCTCCGTCGCGAAGCTGCTGGGGTGAGCTGCTGATGCCTGTCGTCGCCTGGGTCACGGTCGTGCTCGCCGTGCTGATCATCGCCGCCGCAGCGCTGGGCCTGATCCGCGTCATCGGCCACCTGATGGCGGTCTCCCGCACTCTCGACGGGGTGATCGGCGGAGTCGGCGTGGTCGCCGACCGCACCGCCACCGTCCCGACCGTGCTGCCGTCGGTCAACGCCAGCCTGGCGCCGGTCCGCGACTTCTGCGAAGGGATCTAGTCATGGGATGGACCATCGGGTACGTCGCCGGGATCGTGGTGGTCCTGGCGGTCGTCGCCCTCGTCGTACCCATCCTGCTGCTGGCCCGCCGGATCGGCGGCCAGGCGCTGGCGATCGACGACTCGCTGCAGGACTCGGTGCGGCACACCGCCGCACTCGCCGAGCTCAACACCACCATCGAAGCGGCCGGCGTCATCGTCGCCGGCCTCGAGCGCGGCCGTCACCGGCTGGGAGGCTGACCATGACTGTGCTGCTGACCGACACCCAGGAGACCCTGTGGTGGATCGCGATCGTCGCCGGCTTCGTGGTCGTGCTCGCCGTGGCGGCGCTGCTCACCGTCCTGGTGATGCTGGTCAACACCATCGAGAGGCGCGTCACGAACGTGAAGGCCACCCTGGCCGCGGCGAAGGCGAATACCACCGACACCGCACTGATCGGGGAGACCGCTGCCGGTGTCGACGCGGTCCTGGCCGAGGGCCTTGAGCACCACCTCTTCCTCGGCCGAGTCCTGGAGAAGGTGCGGTCATGACGCTTCTGGTGATCCTGTCGGTGGTCGACATCGTCCTGCTCATCGCCGGACTGGCGATCTACCTCTACATCGTCGGCAGCCAGCTGACCCGGGTCGCCGGGCTGCTGGAGGAGTCCCGCGACATCGTCGAGGAGATCGTCGCCGACGCCCAGCCGATCATCCCCGGCGTGGTCCACATCAACCAGGTCGGCGGCGTGGTCGCCGGCGCGCTGCCGCTGCTCTACGGCATGGCCGAGGGCATCGTCACCGGCGCCACCTTCGACCCCGCCGAGGCCCACGCCGAACGGGTGCCCAACAGGCCCGCTGCCGGCACCCGGCGCTCCCGGCTGCACGACGGCGTCGGCTACGACCCGACCGGTCAGCAGCCAGCGGGGATGGCGCGCCACGGCTGACCACTAGCCCTGCTGCCGCTGTGGCCCGGCGTCGTTGCCGGGGTTGACGGCCGAGCCCTTGTACATGTGGGTGTTGTCGAGGGCGTCGATCTTGACGTAGACGGTCTGCCAGCTGCCGTCGTCTGCCGGTAGGAAGCCGTTGCCCTGGCGGCGACCGCGATGCTGGGTGATGTTCAAGACGACAACTCCCGAATCTTCTCTCGCTTGTGACCGAATCAGGTAAGTCGACGCTAACTTAGGTAGGACAAACTGTCGACTGGGGGCTCACGATGCGATACTCCGGCGCCATGACGACGGGTGCTCGCAGCATGGGCAGCGACCGTGCGCGCGAGACCGTGAGGCGGCTGCAGGCCGACATCACCTCGGGGCGCTGGCCGGTCAACGGTCGGATCCCGACCGAGGCCGAGCTGGCCGCCGAGTTCGGCGTCGGCCGCAGCACCATCCGGGAGGCGGTGCGCAGCCTCGCCCATCTCGGTATGGTGGAGCCCGCCCCCGGTCGCGGCACCTTCGTGCGCTCGCTCAACCCGGTGCGCGGCGTGCTCTCCGACTTCGTCGAGGCGCACTCCTGGTCGGACATCCTCGCGGTCCGCAAGGCGCTCGAGGTGCAGGCCGCCGAGCTCGCCGCCCGGAACGCCGACGAGGACGGCGTCGAGCGGCTGCGGCTGGCCCACCGGGCCGACGTCGAGGGTGGCGGCGACACCGAGCGCGGCCGGGCGCCGGGGCAGTTCCATGCCCTGCTCATCGAGCTGTCCGGCAACAAGCTGCTCGCCGAGCTGTACGCCGGGCTCGGCGCCGCCATCCGCGCCGGCCGCTCGCGCGGCACCATCGTCAGCGGCCAGGACGCCGCCGGCCGGCAGGCCGACCATGCCACCCTGCTGGCCGCCATCGCGGCGGGCGACCCGGCCGGAGCGGCGGCCGCGGCGGCGGCCCATGCCGACCACGACCTGGTGGCGACTGATTGATCAGACGGTGATGAGGGTAACCTCACCTTAGAGGTTCCGTTGGTGGGTATCGCCAACCGCCCGGCACCCGGGGTGCGGTCTCGCTGCGGGATCTCTGACGTCGTCAGTTGTCGATCGATGTTGGTGCTTCCTCATGTCTGCTCTGCTGCGCCGCTCCGCTGGTGCACTGTTGGCCACCCTGCTGCTGCTCGTCATCGCCGGCTGTGACGGATCCTCCGACTCCGGTGAGGCCGGCGGGTCTGGCGGGTCGTCCGGCGCGGCGAGCCAGTCCGGCACCCGCACCGTCACCGACGTCGAGGGCACCGACGTCGAGGTGCCTGCCTCGCCCCAACGAGTGGTCGCGCTGAGCGAGCCGACCCTGGACGGCGTGCTCGCGCTGGGCGTGACCCCGGTCGGCACCATCACCGGTCGGGGACAGTCGACGGTGCCGCATTATCTGATCGGCCAGGCTGGTGACATCCCGATCCTGGGCGGCGTCGCCCAGCCCAGCTACGAGGCCATCGCCGCCGCCGAGCCCGACCTGATCCTGGTCGACGGCACCAGCCTCAACAACAACCCCGACGCGATGGCGATCCTGCGGGAGATCGCCCCGACGGTCTACACCGGCTACGCCGGCGGCGACTGGAAGGTCAACTTCGGCTTCGTCGCCGATGCGCTCAACCTGGCCGACCAGGCCAAGCAGGTCGTCGCCGACTACGAGGCCAAGGCGGCGGCGGCCAAGGAGCAGCTTGCGGCGACGTACGGCGCGAAGACCTTCTCGATCGTGCGCTGGCAGGGCGGCTCGGCCTCGCTGATCCTCAAGGAGCTGCCGGCCGGGATGGCGCTCGCCGACGTCGGGCTGGCCCGGCCGCCGGCGCAGGACCGCCGTGGTCGCGGCCACTCCGAGCCGGTGTCGCTGGAGAACCTCGCCCAGATCGACGCCGACTACATCTTCTTCGGCACCCTCGGCGGCTCCTCCAACGACAATCCGGCCGCCGGCGGCAGCAGCGACGAGCAGGGTGCCGAGAAGGCCCTCGCCGCGGCGGAGAAGGTGGCCGGCTTCACCAGCCTCACCGCCTACCAGGAGGGCCACATCATCCCCGTCGACGGCTCGCTGTGGACCTCCACCGGCGGTCCGTTGCTGATGAGCGGACTCATCGACTCGATCCTGGAGGCGCTGTCATGACCGAGTCGGCAGAAGTGCAGGTCCCTACGCCGCCGAGTCGGCAGAAGTGCAGGTCCCTACGCCGCCGAGTCGGCAGAAGTGCAGGTCCCTACGCCGCCGAGTCGGCAGAAATGCAGGTTGGACGTCAGCACTTCTGCCGACTCGCGGCTCCTGAGAGCAGCACTTGTGCCGACTCGCGGCTCCTGAGAGCTGCACTTCTGCCGACTCGGCTGCTGGTGGCGGCCGTGGTGGCGATGCTGCTGATGGTGCCGCCGGCGTTCGCCGAGGACGCCGGTACGCCGGCGGGCGACTCCTCGACGACCACCACCGCCCCGAGCGAGCCCACGCCCTCGACTGCCCCGAGCGACTCCGTCGAGCCCGAGCCGTCGGCCACACCCACGCCGTCGGCCGCCGTCGAGCCCGAGCCGTCGACGGCGGTGCCGAGCCAGGAGCCGAGTACGACGTCCGCCAAGGAGTCGACCGGCGACGCCACGAAGACCAGCCAGAGCGCCGATGAGCAGAAGGGCACCGGCAGGCCCGACGGAGCTGCCGCGACGGCCGTCACGGACTGCCCGACGGCGAGTGTCGCCCTGGCCGCGTCGAGCGTGGCGCTCGGCGGAACCCTGCGGATCACCGGCGCCGGCTGGTGCCACCCGGCCGGCGGCGGCTCGGTGATCGGCGTCAAGATCGACGACGGCGCGATCAGCCACCTCGACACCGCCGTCCACGCCAACAAGACCATCTGGGCGATCGTCTCGGCCGACGCCGACGGCACCTTCACCGCCGACATCACCATGCCCGACGGCACCGGCGACGCGCCCGGCGGCTCCGCCCCGGCGCTGACCGCGGGCAGCCACAGCCTTCGGCTGCTCAGCGGCAGCCTCAAGACCGGCGACGAGACCCGCACGGTGGAGTCGGCCGACTTCACCGTGCTGCCCGCCGGCACCGACGAGAACGACCCCCAGGTGTGGGGCACCGAGCTCACCAGCGGGACCACCAAGGCCTGGGTCCAGCGCAGCGTCTCCACCACCGAGGGGACGCTGCGGATCGCCGGCACCGGCTGGCTCACCACGGCAGGCACGCCGTCCACCATCGCCGTCAAGCTCGACGCCAGCGCTACCACGCAGTTCAGCCGCGACAGTGGCGTCCTGGAGGGCGACGCCACGATCTGGGCGATGCTGAAGGCCAGCCCAGCGGCGGTCCACGAGTTCGAGGTCGGCCCAGACGGCAGCTTCGACGTCGAGCTCGACCTCCCGCCCGGGCTGTCGAGCGGCAGCTATCTCGCGGTGCGGCTGACCTCCGGCAAGTTCGGCGCCGGCGACGTGCAGCGCTCCCTGGTCAGCCCCACCATCGCCGTCGACGGCGTCGCCTGGGACGAGCCCGAGGACGGTGCCGACATCACCTGCGTCCCCACCAGCACCACGACCACCGTCACCGTCGACACTCCGACCGTGTCGCTCGGCGGCACCGTCGTGGTCAGCGGCGCCGGCTGGTGCCACCCGACCGGCGGCGGCTCGAAGATCGGCGTCAAGATCGACGACGGCGCGATCAGCCACCTCGACGACTCGGTGCACACCAACCGCACCATCTGGGCGATCGTCCAGGCCGACCACCACAACGGCACCTTCACCGCCTCCATCCAGCTGCCCGACGGCACCACCAACACCTCCACCCCGGCACTGACCGAGGGCGCCCACACGCTGCGCTTCCTCTCCGGGTCGCTGCGCACCGACGACAAGGTCCGCACGCTGTCGGCCGACTTCGTCATCGGCGCCTACCGCCCCAACGGCACACCCGACCCGCTCGCCAAGCACGACCTGCGCAAGAAGGACCGCCACGGCGTCACCGCCAAGCTCGTGGCCGGGGGAGCGAAGGTCCGGGTCACCGTGCCCGGCGCCGCGAAGGGCGACTGGATCTTCCTGTCCACCTACGACGAGGACGGCTCGCCGAGCTACCCCTGGGACGACCGCTGGTTCCGCGCCGACGGCCACGGCCGGGTCACCGTGCCCGTCCGCAAGAAGGCCCCCACCGGCGAGGTGAAGCTGGTCGCCCAGAGCGGCGCGCAGGGTCACCTCGGCGAGCTGCTCGGCTGGGCGCCGGTCACCCTCCGTGCCGTCCCCACCACCGCCACCTCGGTGACCACGACGACCGCCGAGACTGTCCTGGTCGTGCCGGCCGTGGTGACCCCGGTCGTCTCGCTGGTGGCGCCGCAGCCGCCTGCCGCGTCGTACGACGCCCTGGGCGCTCTCCCGGCCGGCGAGGTCAGCGCCAAGCTCAAGGGCACCGTCGCCACGCTCACCGTGCCCGGCAACGCGGGCGCGAAGGTCTTCGTGACCGTCTACGGCCCCATCGGGGTGCTGCCGGCCGGCTGGGTGACGCTCGACGACGCCGGCCGCGCCCGCGTCGACCTGCGGCTGCTCGGCACCGGCGACTTCCGGCTCGCGGTCCAGGACACCGCCGGACGACTCCTCGGGTACGCCGGCGCCACCGTCGCCGTCGACGAGCCGGTGGCCCCGGCGGCCGAGGAGTCGGACATCCCGGCCATCACGCCCACCCCCGAGCCGACCCCCGAGCCCGAGCCGGTGCGGCTGACCGCCGCCTCCGCCCCGCTGGTCGGTGCCGCCGACGGCTGGCTGCTCGGTCTCGGCGCGGTGGTGCTGGCCGGCACCGGCCTGCTACTGCGCAGGAGGCGCTCGTGAGAAAGGTCCTGCTCGCCCTCGCCGCGCTGCTGCTGACCGCCGCGCCCGCCTCGGCCATCCCGGACGGCGGCGCCGGTGCCAACACCCCCGGCGCCAACGCTTCGGTGAGCCCGCGCTCGCTGTCCGCAGGCCAGACGATCCACTTCACCATCAGCGGCTTCCCCGCCGGCGAGGTCGTCTACATCAAGATCGACGACGGCAACTTCTGCAGCCAGAAGGGCGTCCACGGCGCCTGCGTCGTCCATCAGCAGCGACTCTCCGGCAGCGGCTCGGCGTCCGGCTCGTTCACGCTGCCCGGCGACCTGGCTGCCGGCGCCCACTGGCTGCGCTTCCTGGCCAGCGAGGAGATGACCGACGCGCAGGGCAACTACCTGGGTGTCAAGGGCTACACCACCCGCAAGGGCGCCGACTTCACGGTGGTCCGTTCCTCGGGTACGACGGGCGACACCGGCGGCTCCGAAACGACCGGGTCGACGGGCTCGACGGGCTCGGGTGGCGCCACTGGCTCCGGCGACTCCGGCGCCCAGGCGCTCGCCGCCGGCGAGGTGCTGACGGTGCGACCCACCGCGACCCCGGCCGGGACCCCGCCGCAAGCACCTGCCGAGAGCCCGGAGCCGACCCCGTCCGCGACCGTCTCCCCGCAGACGGCGACCGACTCGACCGACGCGGGGCCGGTCTCCGCCGAGCCGGCGTCCCGGTTCCCGATCGTCGGCACCGTCGGCCTCGTCGTACTCCTCGCACTCTCGGCCTTCCTGGCCTTCCGCTTCCGTCGTCGTGCCTAGCCGGCCGTCCAGGCCGGCCGTGCTCGCGGCAGCCGTGGGCATCCTCCTGATCGCGTTGTTGCTCAGCCTCAGCCTGGGCTCCAACGATCTCGGCCTGACGCGCACCTGGGAGCTGCTGCTCCACTCCGACGGCTCCGCCGACGCGGCGGTGGTACGTGAGCTGCGGCTGCCCCGGACCGTGGTCGCGGCGGCGGTCGGGGCGGCGCTCGGGCTGGCCGGCTCGCTGATGCAGAGCCTGACCCGCAACCCGCTCGCCGACCCGGGCATCCTCGGTATCAACGCCGGCGCCACCCTGCTCGTCGTGCTCGCCGTCGCCGTCACCGGCGTGAGCGGCATCGGCTTCTACCTCTGGTTCGCGCTCGCCGGGGCGGCGGCGGCCAGCGTCGGGGTCTACCTGCTGGCCGGCACCGGCCGCTCCACCGCGACACCGGCCCGGCTCGCCCTTGCCGGCGTCGCCGTCAGTGCCGCGCTGAGCGCGATCAGCCAGACGGTGATCCTGGCCGACCAGGAGGCGTTCAACGAGTTCCGCTACTGGGTGGCCGGCTCGCTGGAGGGTCGCGGCTGGTCGATCCTGGCGACCGTCGCGCCGCTGCTCGCCGTCGGCGCGGTGGTCGCGCTCGCCCTCGGTCCGGCACTCAACGCGCTCGCGCTCGGCGACGAGGCCGGTCGCGCCCTCGGCGTCAATCTGGTCAGGGCCCGCGGCCTCGCCATGCTGGCGGTCACGCTGCTGTGTGGCGCCGCCACCGCCGCCGTCGGGCCGATCGGCTTCGTCGGCCTGGCCGTGCCCATCCTGGCCCGTGCCCTGGTCGGTCACGACCAGCGCTGGGTGGGCGCGCTCAGCCTCGTCCTCGGCGCCGCCTGGCTGCTGATCGCCGACGTGCTCGGCCGGGTGATCATCGCGCCGCAGGAGGTGCAGGCCGGGGTGATCGCCGCGCTGCTGGGCGCGCCCTTCTTCGTGGCCGTCGTACGCCGGCGGAAGGTGCCGTCGCTATGACCGGATCCGCCAGCACGCTGGGGCCGTTCCGGTTCCGGGTGCGCACCGCCGCGGTGCTCGGCATCACGGTGCTGGCCGTGATCGTGCTGGCCGTGGTCGGCATGATGATCGGCGACTACGGCCTCAGCCCGCGCCAGGTCGTCGAGGCGGTGCTCGGCCGCGGCGAGGACCGGCTGGCGTCGTACTTCGTCACCGAGCTGCGCGCGCCTCGCGTGGTTGCGGCGATCGTGGTGGGCGCCGCCCTCGGTGTGGCCGGCTCGCTGTTCCAGAACGTCACCGGCAACCCCCTCGGCAGCCCGGACATCATCGGCTTCACCACCGGCGCGGCGACCGGCGCGCTGCTGCAGATCATCGTGCTCGGCGGCGACACCCGGGCCGTCGCCGTCGGCGCCCTGGTCGGCGGGCTCGGCACCGCGGCGCTGGTCCACCTGCTGGTCGGTCAGCTCACCGGTCAGCGGCTGGTCTTGGTCGGCATCGGCGTCGGCGCCACCCTCGCCGCCGTCAACACGCTGCTCGTGGTTCGCGCCAGTCTGGTGGCCGCGCAGACCGCCGCGCAATGGCTGGCGGGCTCGCTCAACGCGATGCTCTGGCCCCGGGTGCTGCTCACCACCGGTGCCGCCGTGGCCCTGGTGGCGGTCGCCACCGCGCTGATCAGGCCGCTGCACCAGCTGGCGCTGGGCGACGACCTCGCCTATGCAACCGGCGTGCCGGCGCGGCGGGTCCGCACCGCCGCGGTCCTGGTCGGCGTCGCGCTGGTCAGCGTGGCCACCGCAGCCACCGGGCCGATCGCCTTCGTCGCTCTCGCCGCCCCCCAGGTCTCCCGCCGGCTGGCCGGCAATCCGCTGCCCGGGCTCGCGGGCCCGGCGCTGACCGGCGCCTTCCTGGTGCTCGGTAGTGACATCCTGGCGCAGCGACTGTTTGCCCCGACCGAGCTCGCCGTCGGCGTCGTCACCGGCGCGCTCGGCGGCGTCTACCTGATCGTCCTGCTCGCCACCGACTGGAGGAAGCGATGAGCCTTTCCGCGCAGGGGCTGGGCGTCGGCTACGGCGGCCGCGCCGTGATCGCCGACCTCGGCGTCGAGATCCCCGAGGGCGCCATGACGGTGATCGTCGGCCCCAACGCCTGCGGCAAGTCGACCTTGCTGCGGGCGCTCGCCCGGCTGGTCCCCGCCACCGGCACGGTCCGGCTCGACGGCCGGCCGCTGGGGGAGTACGGCGGCAAGGAGCTCGCCCGCCGGCTCGGGCTGCTGCCCCAGTCCCCGACCGCGCCTGACGGGATGACCGTCGCCGACCTGGTCGGTCGTGGCCGCTATCCCCATCAGAGCCTGTTCCGGCAGTGGTCGCCGGCCGACGAGGCCGCGGTCGAGTCCGCGATGACCGCCGCCCATGTCGCCGAGCTGCGCGACCGCACCGTCGAGGAGCTCTCCGGCGGCCAGCGTCAGCGAGTCTGGCTGGCCATGGCGCTGGCCCAGGAGACCCCGCTGCTGCTGCTCGACGAGCCCACCACCTACCTCGACATCGCCCACCAGATCGAGGTGCTCGAGCTGGCCCGCCGGCTGGTCGCCGAGGGCGGCAGGACCGTGGTCGCGGTGCTGCACGAGCTCAACCTGGCCTTCCGCTACGCCGAGCACCTGATCGTGATGTGCCGCGGCCAGGTCGTCGCCACCGGCACGCCCACCGCGGTGGTCACCGCCGAGCTGATCGAGCAGGTCTACGAGCTGCCCTGCCGGATCATCGCCGACCCGGTCAGCGGCACCCCGCTGGTGATCCCGGAATGAACCGGCAGCCTCCCAAGGTCCCGCGCCCGGCACCGGTGCCGCGGGTGCGCAGCGAGCTCGTCGACCGGCTCTGCGCCGACGACCTCGACATGTTCTGGGAGGACATCGCCCGTACCTGCCCGCTGATCGAGCAGGACGGCGAGGAGATGGTGGTGACCTTCTGCTGGCGCGACGCCGAGGCCGAGGCGGTGCTGCTGTTCGCCAACCGGCTCACCGACGAGACCCACCTCGCCGACACCCTGCTGGAGCGGCTGCCGGGCACCGACCTGTGGCACGCGTCGTACCGGATGGGAGCCGACTGGCGGGCGTCGTACTCCTTTCTCGTCCAGCGCCCCGACCACCCCGCGCCGTGGCTGGTCGACGGGCACGTCGCCATCCGCAAGGCGCTCGACCACGGCCGGCCCGACCCGCTCAACCCGGTGACCTGCCGCAACCGCGCCGGGGTGCTGCAGTCGGTGGTCGAGGGGCCGCTGGCCCCGCCCCAGCCTTGGCTCGCCGAGCGCGGCGGCATCGCCCGCGGCACCGTGGTGTGGCACTCCGGGCCGGGTGAGCGGGGGGTGTGGCTCTACGACCCGCCCGAGGTCGCCCCCGCGACCGAGCTGCCGCTGCTCGTGGTGCTCGACGGCGAGGTGTGGACCGGCATCCAGTCGCTGCCCACCACCCTGGACAACCTGCTCGCCGACGGCGTCGGCCCGGTACGGGCGGTCTTCCTCGACTCCGGCGGCCGGGACGCACGCTGGACCGACCTGTCCGCCGCCGGCGGCGCCACGACGTACGTCGCCGAGGAGCTGGTCCCGTGGGTGCGGGCGTGTCGCGGGGTGCTGCCCGGCCCCGCCGCCGTGACGGCGCTCGGGCAGAGCCTCGGCGGCCTGACCGCGCTGCGGCTCGGGCTCACCCGGCCCGACGTCGTCGGCAATGTCGCCAGCCAGTCGGCCTCGCTGTGGCAGGACCCGCTGCTCTCGCTGGTGCCGGCGGGACCGCTGCGGGTCCACCTTGCTCACGGCGCCCAGGAGTGGGTGCTCGCCCCGCCCCATCTCGCGCTGGCCGACCACCTGCGCGAGGCGGGTGTGGACCTCGAGGTCAGCGTCCACAACGGCGGCCACGACTACGCCTGGTGGCGCGGCGCCGTCCCCGAGGCGCTCCGCTGGCTGCTCACCTGACCGCGAGTCGGCAGAAGTGCAGGCGCCAGGAGGCTCGAGTCGGCAGAAGTGCAGGTCTCAAAGGGCTCGAGTCGGCACAAGTGCAGGCGCCCTGACAGCACTTCTGCCGACTCGGCGGTTATGGGACCTGCACTTCTGCCGACTCGGCGGGTGGAACAAGGTGGGACATCGCGCGGTTGGCAACAGACGTGACCCCTGCGCTCTCCGTGCTCGACCTCGTACCCGTCCGCGCCGACCAGACCAGCGCCGACGCGGTCGCTGCCTCGCTGCGACTGGCGCGGATCGCCGACGAGCTGGGCTATCTGCGTTACTGGCTCGCCGAGCACCACAACATGCCGGCGGTCGCCGCCACCAACCCGCCCGTCCTGATCTCCCTGGTCGCGGGCGCGACGGAGCGGATCCGGGTCGGCTCCGGCGGGGTGATGCTGCCCAACCACGCGCCGCTGGTGGTGGCCGAGCAGTTCGCGCTGCTCGAGGCCGCCTTCCCGGGCCGCATCGACCTCGGCGTCGGCCGCGCCCCCGGCACCGACCCGGTCACCGCCTGGGCGCTGCGGCACCAGGGTCCCGCGGACGCGGACGAGACCGTCAACCAGTTCCCGCAGATCCTCGACAACCTGCAGGCGATGATGGCCCCCGGCGGCGTGGCGGTCCAGATCGCCGGCCGCCGACACGCCCTGCACGCCACCCCCTCCGCCGGCTCGGCCCCAGAGCTGTGGCTGCTCGGCTCCTCCGACTACGCCGCCCGGCTGGCCGCCGAGAAGGGGCTGCCCTACGTCTTCGCCCACCACTTCGCCGGAGGCGGGAATGGTCAGAGCTCCGGAGAGGGTACGGCGGCCGCGCTGCGGCTCTACCGCGAGCGGTTCACGCCCTCGGAGACCCTCGCAGAGCCGCGCACCTTCCTCACCGTCAACGCCGTCGTGGCCGAGACCACCGACGAGGCGGACCGGCTCGCGCTGCCGCAGCTGCTCGCCATGCTCAAGCTGCGCACCGGGGCACCGCTGACCGCCCAGCAGAGTGTCGAGGACGCCGAGCTGACGCCGGTCGCCGAGGCCCACCAGGGGCTGCTGGAGGCGATGCGGAGCAAGTGGATCATCGGCGACCCGGCGTACGCGAGGAAGCGGATCGCGGACCTGGCGGCCGAGTTCGGCGTCGACGAGGTGATGGTCAACCCGGTCGCCGGGGCCCACGAGGGCACCGACCCGGCCACCGCGCCCGGTCGTGAGGAGACGCTGCGGCTGCTGGTCGACTGACCCCCGGGCCGTGGATTAGGGTTCGACGCCGCCGCGACCTAGACTGGCGTGTCGGCCCAACGTGGGTCTGTCCTGTCATGCCTCGCGGCTGCCCTGAGTCAACCAGGGTTGAGGCATGTCCGGCGGCTTCACGAGGTCCACTCGGCAACGAGAGGTTCCCGGGTCGATGCAGGAACGGTAGACCAGACCCCGAGCAGTTAGTGAGGACATGCCGAAGAAAGAAGGCGTGATCGAGATCGAGGGCACCGTCGTGGAGGCCCTCCCCAACGCGATGTTCCGAGTGGAGCTCAGCAACGGGCACAAGGTTCTCGCCCACATCAGCGGCAAGATGCGACAGCACTACATCCGGATCCTCCCCGAGGACCGCGTGGTGGTGGAGCTCTCGCCCTATGACCTCACCCGGGGTCGGATCGTCTACCGCTACAAGTGAGCGAGCTTGCGAGCTCACGGACAAGTCAGAGCCGCTTACGAAGAGAAAGGGGCTGGCCGTGAAGGTCAACCCGAGCGTCAAGCCGATCTGTGACAAGTGCAAGGTGATCCGTCGCCACGGCCGCGTCATGGTGATCTGCGAGAACCCGCGCCACAAGCAGCGCCAGGGCTGAGCCCCGGCGGAGCCGACAACTTCATAACCACCTCGACGTACTACCCGCGGCGCGGCCGCGGGGAACCACCTCCGGAGCAAGGGCCGGAGCTCAGGCGCCACCTGGGACGTACGTCGAACGACACCCTTGCTGCAACCCGAAGGAAAGACACATGGCACGCCTCGTTGGTGTCGACCTCCCGCGCGAGAAGCGCGTGGAGATCGCTCTCACCTACATCTACGGCATCGGCCGTACGACCTCCAAGCAGCTCTTGGCCGCGACCGGTGTCAGCCCCGACACCCGCGTCCACGCGCTCTCCGAGGACGAGCTGGTCAGCCTTGCCAAGGAGATCGAGTCCCGTGGCCTGACGATCGAGGGTGACCTCCGTCGTGAGGTGCAGGCCGACATCCGCCGCAAGATCGAGATCGGCAGCTACCAGGGTCGCCGTCACCGCATGGGCCTTCCGGTCCGCGGGCAGCGCACCAAGACCAACGCCCGAACCCGCAAGGGTCCGAAGCGGACCGTCGCCGGCAAGAAGAAGGCCAAGTAGGCCTTCGCGATCTGACCAGACCAGCTATCCCCAGGAGTTACTGAATGCCTCCCAAGAGCCGTCAGGCCGCGGCGAAGACCAAGGTCCGCCGCAAGGAGAAGAAGAACGTCGCCCAGGGCGAGGCTCACATCAAGAGCACGTTCAACAACACCATCGTCACGATCACCGACCCGACCGGTGCGGTGATCTCGTGGGCCAGCGCCGGCACCGTCGGCTTCAAGGGCTCGCGCAAGTCCACCCCGTTCGCCGCTCAGATGGCCGCCGAGGCCGCCGGCCGGCGCGCGATGGAGCACGGCATGAAGAAGATCGACGTCTTCGTCAAGGGCCCGGGCTCGGGCCGCGAGACCGCGATCCGCTCGCTGGGTGCCATCGGCCTCGAGGTCGGCACCATCCAGGACGTCACGCCCACGCCGCACAACGGCTGCCGCCCGCCCAAGCGCCGCCGCGTCTGAGCCCACCGAGACAGAAGGAGACGAGTAAGAAATGGCCCGTTACACCGGACCCATGACCCGCAAGTCGCGCCGTCTCGGTGTCGACCTCGTGGGTGGCGACGCCGCGTTCGAGAAGCGTCCCTACGCCCCCGGCCAGCACGGCCGTGCCCGCATCAAGGAGAGCGAGTACCGCTCGCAGCTGCAGGAGAAGCAGAAGGCGCGCTACACCTACGGCATCCTCGAGCGGCAGTTCGCCAACTACTACGCCGAGGCGCACCGCCGTCCCGGCAAGACCGGTGACAACCTGCTCCAGCTGCTCGAGGGCCGCCTGGACAACGTCGTCTACCGCGCCGGCTTCGCCCGCACCCGCCGTCACGCCCGCCAGCTGGTCTCGCACGGCCACTTCCTGGTCAACGGCAAGAAGGTCAACATCCCCTCCTACCAGGTGGCTCAGTACGACATCATCGACGTGCGTGAGAAGTCGCTGGAGATGACCCCGTTCATCGTGGCTCGCGAGACCCACGGCGAGCGCGTCGTCCCGGCCTGGATGGAGGCCTTCCCCAACCGGATGCGCATCCTCATCCACCAGCTCCCGGTCCGGGCCCAGATCGACGTCCCGGTCCAGGAGCAGCTCATCGTCGAGTACTACTCGAAGCTCTGATCCACCCTGGTCCGCCGCCCTCACCGGGCGGCGGACCGCACCACTTCCGTCACCACCTGAAGTTCGGGCCCATCAAATAGCGGGTAGGCCCGGGAAGGAATCACCAGTGCTGATCGCACAGCGTCCCACCCTGTCGGAAGAGACCGTCGACGAATACCGTTCGCGGTTCGTCATCGAGCCCCTCGAGCCGGGCTTCGGATACACGCTGGGCAACTCCCTGCGTCGTACCCTGCTCTCGTCGATCCCGGGTGCCTCGGTCACCAGCATCAAGATCGACGGCGTCCTCCACGAGTTCTCGACCGTCGAGGGCGTCAAGGAGGACGTCACCGAGATCATCCTCAACCTCAAGGGCCTGGTCGTCTCCTCCGAGCACGACGAGCCGGTCACCATGTACCTGCGCAAGTCCGGCGCCGGCGACGTCACCGCCGCCGACATCGCGCCGCCGGCCGGCGTCGAGGTGCACAACCCCGACCTGAAGATCGCGACCCTGTCCGACAAGGGCAAGCTCGAGCTTGAGCTCGTCGTCGAGCGTGGCCGCGGCTACGTCTCGGCGGTGCAGAACAAGGGCGCCGACAACGAGATCGGCCGGATCCCGGTCGACTCGATCTACAGCCCCGTCCTCAAGGTCTCCTACAAGGTCGAGGCCACCCGTGTCGAGCAGCGCACCGACTTCGACAAGCTGGTCATCGACGTCGAGACCAAGCCATCGATCAAGCCGCGCGACGCGCTCGCCTCGGCCGGCAAGACCCTGGTCGAGCTCTTCGGCCTGGCCCGTGAGCTCAACGTCGAGGCCGAGGGCATCGACATCGGCCCGTCGCCGGTGGACGAGCAGCTTGCCGCGGACCTGGCCCTGCCTGTCGAGGACCTGCAGCTGACGGTGCGGTCCTACAACTGCCTCAAGCGCGAGGGCATCCACGCCGTGGGTGAGCTCATCAGCCGCTCGGAGCAGGACCTGCTCGACATCCGCAACTTCGGCGCCAAGTCCATCGACGAGGTCAAGGCCAAGCTGCACGAGATGGGCCTCTCCCTCAAGGACAGCGCGCCGGGCTTCGACCCCTCGCTCGCCCTCGCCGCCTACGGTGACGACGATGACGACGCGTTCATCGAGGACGAGTCCTACTGATCCCACCCACCTACCCCGGTACCTGACACGGCCGGAGAGGAAAGGAAGGCACCAATGCCTACCCCCAAGAAGGGTGCCCGCCTCGGCGGTTCGCCCGCGCACCAGCGGCTGATCCTCTCGAACCTGGCGACCCAGCTGTTCGAGCACGGCCGGATCACCACGACCGAGGCCAAGGCGCGTACGCTGCGCCCGGTCGCGGAGAAGCTCATCACCAAGGCCAAGAAGGCCGAGCTCGGCACCGTGGAGTCGCTCGCCAACCGTCGTGAGGTCCTCAAGACCGTCCGCGACAAGGGTGTCGTGCACAAGCTCTTCACCGAGATCGGTCCCTCCTTCGCCGAGCGTCCGGGCGGCTACACCCGGATCACCAAGATCGGCCCCCGCAAGGGCGACAATGCCCCGATGGCGGTCATCGAGCTGGTCACCGAGGCCTACAGCCCGAAGCCGGCCACCAAGAAGGCCGCTCCCGCCCCGGCTGCCGAGCCGGTCGTCGAGGACGCTGCCGTCGAGGATGTCGTCGAGGAGGCTGTGGAGACGCCCGCCGAGGCCGTCGAGGAGACCGCTGAGGTCGCCGAGGAGGCTCCCGAGGCTGCGGAGGAGACCGCCGAGGTCACCGAGGACGCTCCCGCCGTGGAGGCCGAGGAGAAGCCCGAGGCCTGACCGGCCCACGAAGGGGCTCGCCACCATCCGGTGGCGAGCCCCTTCGCATCTCCGGCTCGGGCTCACTTTGGGGATGGGAGGATGGCCGCCGTGCGGATCCGGATCGACCTGGCCTACGACGGCACCGACTTCCACGGCTGGGCGACCCAGCCGGGGCTGCGGACCGTGCAGGGCGAGCTGCAGGCGGCGCTGGCCACCGCGCTGCGGCTCCCCGAGACGTGGGTGACGGTCGCCGGCCGCACCGACACCGGCGTGCACGCGCGCGGCCAGGTGATCCACCTCGACGTCGAGGACGAGGTGGTCATCGAGAGCGCCGGCAGGGCGAAGGAGCCACCTCTGGCGACGCTGGTACGACGTCTCAACGGGATGCTTCCCGCCGATCTGCGCATCCACCGTGCGATCGAGGCGCCGGCGGGTTTCGACGCCCGCTTCTCGGCGATCTGGCGGCGCTACGCCTACCGAGTCGCCGACCAGCCCGCACTCGTGGATCCGTTGAGACGACACGAGGTGCTGCCCTGGCAGCGGCCGCTCGACCTGAGCCGGATGAACGCCGCCGCGACCGACCTGCTCGGCCTGCACGACTTCGGGTCGTTCTGCAAGGCCCGCGACGGCGCCACCACGATCCGTGAGGTGCAGCAGCTGGTCTGGGAGCGGGACGAGGCCGGGGTCGCGGTCGCCCGGGTGATCGCCGACGCGTTCTGCCACGGCATGGTCCGCTCGCTGGTGGGCTGCCTGCTGGAGATCGGCGACGGTCGCAAGGAGGTCGCCTGGGCCGAGCAGATCCTGGCCGAAGCCCGGCGTACCTCCTCCGTCCACGCCGCCGCTGCCCGGGGCCTCACTCTCGAGGAGGTCGGCTATCCGCCCGACGAGGCGCTGGCGCAGCGGGCCGAGCAGACCCGGGGGAGGCGGGTGCTCGCGGAATGAGCGAGGAGCACTACTTCACCGCCGACCCGTCGGTGCCATTTGGCCGGAGCCGGTTCACCGCGACGATCTGGGGTCGGGAGCTGACCCTGGAGAGCGGGGCGGGCGTCTTCTCCCACGGCCACCTCGACCACGGCACCGCGGTGCTGTTCCGCGAGGCCGAGCCGCCGGCGCCTGGCCGGATCCTCGACCTCGGTTGCGGGTACGGCGTTATCGGGCTGGCCATCGCCGCGCTCGTGCCGGAGGCGGAGGTGATCGGCGTCGACGTCAACGAGCGAGCGGTGCTGCTCGCCAACGAGAACGCCACGCTCCTGCGGCTCGCCAACTTTCGGGCGACCAGGCCCGACGGCGCCGAGGGGGAGTACGACGAGATCTGGTCCAACCCGCCGATCCGGATCGGCAAGCAGGCGCTCCACGAGCTGCTGCTCACCTGGCTGCCCCGGCTGCGCCCTAGCGGCCGGGCGGTGATGGTGGTCGGCAAGAACCTCGGCGCCGACTCGCTGCAGGCCTGGCTCACCGACCAGGGCTACCCGACGACCCGGCTCGCCAGTGCCAAGGGCTTCCGGGTGCTGGAGACGCTCAGCCCAGCGTGACCGGCAGCCGGTCGAGGCCGTAGACGATCGAGAGATCGCGGAAACCGAGCTCGCCGAGATCGTCGGTGGCCATGGCCAGGTCGGGGAACCGGCGGGCCAGGCCGGTGAGCGCGGCACGCAGCTCGATCCGGGCCAGCTCGGCGCCGACGCAGCGGTGCAGGCCGTGGCCGAAGGCGAAGTGCATCGTCTCGGCGTTGCGCAGGTCGAACTGCTCGGGGTTGGGCACGGCGCGAGGATCGCGGTTGGCGCCGGCCAGCGACACGATGACCACGTCGCCCTTCTTCACCGTGTGGCCGAAGAGGTCGTGGTCGGACTTGGCGAAGCGCGGGAAAGCGATCTGCACCGGGCACAGGTAGCGCAGCAACTCGTCCACGACCTGGTTGACCTCCGCCGGGGTGCCCTCGCGCAGCAGCCGATAGGCCTCCGGGTTGCGGGTGAGGACGTAGGCACCCATCGACAGCATCGCCGCCGAGGTCTCGTAGCCGCCCAGGAAGACGCCGTCGGCGAGGCCGCCCAGCTCGACGTCGTCGAAGTCGTCGCCGCGGGTGCGGATGATCTCGCCGATCATGCCGTCGCCGGGGGCGTCGCGCTGCGCCTTGACGGTGTCGATCAGGAAGGTGCGGGTCTCCGTGGCGGCGCCGAAGACCTCGGTGCCGCCCTTGCTGATGTCGAACCGTGCGACGCCCAGCGCGTGGAACTCCTCGCGCACGTCGTCGGGCATGCCGAGCAGGTCGCAGATGACCCGGAAGGGGATCTCGAAGCCGAACTTGTCCACCAGGTCGACGGTGCCGTCGCCGCTCGCGGCGGCCGCGGCCATCTCGTCGAGGGACCGCTCGACGATCGCCCCGATGCCCTCCTCCAGCCGCCGCAGCCGCCGCATCGTGAACTCCGGTGTCAGTACGCCGCGCAGCCGGGTGTGGTCGGGCGGATCGGTGAAGCCCAGGCCGCCCACCCCCTCCGCGCTGTCCTGCCTCCGGTTGCCGAGCAGGTGGCGGATGTCGTTGGAGTACGACGTCATGTCGGCCAGCACCGCCTTGGCCTCCTCGTGGCCGGAGACGAGCCAGATCTTGATCCCGAGGATCTCCCCGAGTTTGTGGACCGGGTCGATCGCGCGCTGCTCGGCGAGCTGCGGCACTGGATCCACGCCGTCGCGTCGCAGTGGGTAGGTGAGGTGCTCGGGCACCTTCCGCAGTGTGGTGATGTCGGGCATCGGTGAGGAGCCCCCGCGGCTGCCCAGCCGCATCGCGAGACGCAGGACTCGACGGCGGAGAGCGGCCGGCAGCCACGTCATCGAACTCATGTCGCCAGTCTGACTGATGCATACGCGGTAGAGCCATCGGGGTTCTCCCCGTGTCGGCCCTCAAAAGGATGTGCGCCGCTGCCTGGGGTCGGGGAGACTGGTGCGTCGTGGGTCATGTTGAGGTCTCCGGGGTGCGCTTCGAGTTGCCTGATGGGCGGGTGCTGCTCGACGGGGTGTCGTTTCGGGTGGGGGATGTCGGAAAGCGGATGGTGGTGCTCTAGTTGTCTACGATGAGGCTCATCCACAAAGCGCACCCGTCCGGCGCACATCCAAGTCGGTGCTTGACGGTGAGAGTGATATCACTGGCCACCTGGACGGACCTGAGATGAGATGTGATGGGAGGGAGCCTGAGATGGCACTGCGTTCCCGAGTATCAATGCAAGAGAAGATCGACGCCGTGGTGGCTGCGCTCACTGATGGCCTGAATTCTGAGGCATCGTTTCGTGGGAGTAGGTCCATTCGCCGACTGGAAGGTGGAGTCGTCGCGCTCGATTTCGGCGACGAAGATCACGTCGTCCGGGTGACAGTTGAGCGAGTGGCCCGAAGGCGCTGGAAGCCAGAGGAACCGATACGCATTGGCTGGGTCGACGGGGTCGAAGCCGAGATCGTTGGCGTGACGGTAGATGACTTCGTGAACGTGGAATTGGCTGCCGTTCCTGGCGGTGAGCGTGATCGGCTTTCCTGGGAGTACAACGACGCATTCGAGCATTGGGTGGCCGCAGGCAAGGACAAGCGCGATGATATTCCGGAACAGCCGGCTAGTCGCCTTATGCAAGTCGGGATTCAGGTCAGAGACGACAGTGGCACCAGTTACAGTTACCAGAGTGGTCAGTTTGGCGGGACCGGAACGGAATGGAATGCAATACAGTCCTTCGGCCCGTGGCCATCGGCCGAGGTGCACGGGTTGAACATCGAGTTGCAAGCGCCGGATGGTATGCCCGTCGTGATTTCTGTGCCGCTGTAAGTGCCTCGCTTCGCGGTAAGCGTTATCTGCATTGGCGTGAGGCGACTCGTGCCCGGTGAAGGATTTTAGCCGCCAGAACTTTGCGCTTCCGGCGCGTGAGTTGCGCCGGGCGTCAGGCCGTATTCTGGCGCCTGTGCGTTGGGCATCCGGTCGCTGGCCTCATCGTCGTCCGACCTCGGAGTGGCAGGCTCCAATTTGGGATGCGCCTGAGCGCGCTGCCTGGGAGACTTGCCCGTTGTGGGTCATGTTGAGGTCTCCGGGGTGCGTTATGAGTTGCCTGACGGGCGGGTGCTGCTCGATGAGGTGTCGTTTCGGGTGGGGGATGGTGCCAAGGTCGCCTTGGTGGGTGCGAATGGCGCGGGGAAGACCACGCTGTTGCGTATCGTGACCGGTGAGTTGACGCCGCATGCTGGCGTGGTGACGCGTTCCGGCGGTCTCGGGGTGATGCGGCAGCAGGTCGGGGCGGAGGCGACGACGGTTGGCGAGTTGTTGCTTTCGGTCGCCCCGGAGCGGGTACGCCGGGCGGCGGCCGGGGTGGATGCCGCCGAGCTCGCTCTGATGGACGAGGACTCCGAGTCCGTTCAGATGGCCTATGCGGTCGCGTTGGCCGAGTACGCCGATGCTGGTGGCTATGACCTGGAGGTCGCCTGGGACAAGTGCACGACCGCGGGCCTCGGGCTGCCGTTCGAGCGGGCGCGTTATCGCGCCCTCGAGACCCTCAGTGGTGGTGAGCAGAAGCGGCTGGTGCTGGAGTACCTCCTGCTCGGCCCCGAGGAGGTGTTGCTGCTCGACGAGCCCGACAACTACCTCGACGTGCCCGGCAAGGTCTGGTTGGAGCAGCGGATCGCCGCGTCGTCGAAGACGATCCTGTTCGTCAGCCACGATCGTGAGCTGCTCGACAACACCGCGACCCGGATCGTGACCGTCGAGCTGGGCTCCGCCGGCTCTCAGGGGCGCGGCAACCTGGTCTGGACCCACCCGGGTGGCTTCGCGTCGTACCACGAGGCCCGGCGTGACCGGTTCGCCCGCTTCGAGGAGCAGCGCAGGCGGTGGGACGAGGAGCACGCCAAGCTCAAGGCGCTGGTGCTGCGACTGAAGATCAAGTCGGAGTACAACGACGGGATGTCCTCGCAGTATCGCGCCGCGCAGACCCGGCTGCGCAAGTTCGAGGAGGCCGGCCCGCCGACCGAGCAGCCCCGCGAGCAGCAGGTCACGATGCGGCTCAAGGGAGGCCGCACCGGGAAGCGGGCGGTGGTCTGCGAGCAGCTGGAGCTCTCGACCAACGGTGGGACCGCCGGCCCTTCCGGGGCTGGGGCGTTGATGCGCCCCTTCGACCTGGAGGCCTGGTTCGGCGAGCGGGTGGCTGTGCTCGGCTCCAACGGCTCGGGCAAGTCGCACTTCCTCCGGCTGCTCGCCGCCGGCGGCACCCGACCCGACAAGGAGCACGAGCCGGTCGGGGAGTTGGTCATCGAGCCGGTACGGCACCGTGGCGTGGCCCGGCTCGGCGCCCGGGTGCGCCCGGGCTGGTTCGTGCAGACCCATGCCCATCCGGAGTTGCGCGGCCGCACCCTGCTGGAGATCCTCCATCGCGGCGACGGCCGGCCCGACGGGACGGGCCGGGCGGGGATGGGTCGCGAGCAGGCCGCCCGGGTGCTGGACCGCTACGAGCTCGCCGCGAGCGGTGAGCAGACCTTCGAGTCGCTCTCCGGCGGCCAGCAGGCCCGCTTCCAGATCCTGCTGCTGGAGCTCTCCGGCGCCACCCTGCTGCTGCTCGATGAGCCGACCGACAACCTTGACGTGCAGTCCGCCGAGGCATTGGAGGCCGGCCTGGAGGCCTTCGAGGGCACCGTCCTCGCGGTCACCCACGACCGCTGGTTCGCCCGCGGCTTCGACAGATTCCTGGTCTACGGCTCCGACGGATCGGTCTATGAGTCCACCGAGCCGGTCTGGGACGAGGGCCGCGTAGAGCGAGTCCGATGAGGATCCGGCCGCTCGACCCCGACGACGAGGCCGGGCTGGCCGCCTGGCACCAGGTGTTCGTGGCCGCCGACCAGGCCGACCGGGGCGAGTACGCCGACACCTGGACGCTCGAGGAGATGCGGGCCGAGCTGCGACAGGACGCTGCCTCGATCCGGCGGCACGCCTTCGTCGCCGAGACCGACACCGGGGTGGTCGGCAGCGCCTGGCTGGCGCTGCCGCTGGCGGACAACCACCACCGCGCCGAGCTGTACGTCGCGGTGCGACCGGAGCACCGCCGGCGCAGCGTCGGCGGCTCGCTGCTGGACCACGTCGAGGCGCTGGCCCGCGCCGAGGGTCGCACCGTGGCTGGGGCGGAGTCCTACTGGCGCCACGACGCCGGGCCGGCCGGCGACGGCCAGCCGGGGGTGGAGTTCCTGCGAGCCCGCGGCTACGAGTGTGTGCTGGTCGACCTGCAACGGTGGCTACGGCTGCCGGTCGACGACCGGCTGCTGGACGAGCTCGCCGCCGAGGCCGCGACCAGGCATCCGGCGTACACGCTGCGGAGCTGGCAGGGGCCGGTGCCCGACGGCATCGTCGAGGACTGGGCGGCGCTCAATGCCAGTCTGGAGACCGAGGCGCCGATGGGCGACCTCGACCTGGAGCCGCGTACGGCGGCGGTGGCCGTGGTCCGGGAGAACGAGGAGCTCCTCGCTGCACAGGGCCGTACCAAGGTCAACACCGTCGCGCTCGACGCCGCCGGCCGGGTCGTCGCGTTCACCGACATCGCCCTCCCCGACACCGGCAACCGCGCCTACCAGTGGGGCACCCTGGTCCGGGGCGACCACCGCGGCCATCGGCTCGGGCTGGCCGTCAAGGTCGCCAACCTGCGCCAGCTGCAGCGGCTGCGCCCCGACCTACGGCTGCTCGTCACCTATAACGCCGCCTCCAACGCGCCCATGGTCGAGGTCAACGACCGGCTCGGCTTCGAGCCGGTCGAGTGGAGCGGCGAGTTCCAGCGAAGGTCGACCTCGTCCACACGATCGGCAGGCTGTGCCCCTCGCCAAGATCCGCGCCTCGTCAATCCGGATTCGTGATTTCCCTGGTGCCATATTGGGTGGTGTGGAATCGGTAGCCGTGGGGGCTGGTCCAGAGATATTCACCCGGCGCGAGCTGAAAATAGGACCACCCTGCGCTGTGGGTTTTCACGCGGTGGTGATGTCGGCATAGCGGGGCGATATTGCTGGTCCGGGTTTGGTCGGGTGGGCCGTGTTCTTGCCATTTCTTGGCGTGGTCGAGGTCGCAGGCTTCGGCGGGGCGCTCGCAGAAGGGGAAGACGCATTTGCGGGCGGTCTCGATGGCCTGCTCGCGGATGATGTCCGATGCGTATCGGCTTGCTGTGACTGCCTCGGCGGTCAGGTCGAGGACGGGCCGGACGGTGACGTGGCTGTGGGCGCACCAGGCCTGGAGGCGGTCGACGCTCACCATGCCCAGGTGCTGGCCGGTCAGGGAGTGCACCACGGCGTGGGTCTCGCCCTCGGCCACCCGCACCCGGAGGTCGATCCGACGTGGCTGGAGGTGGGCCGCCTGGTCGGTCTCGCGTGGGCCGAAGTCGACCTCGCCACGGGCGAGCATGCCCAGGGCCCGGGCTCGGCGGACGGCCTTGGTCTCGGCGAGGCCGTCACAGGCGGCGAGCTGGTCGGCGATCTCGTCCAGCACGGCATCGAGGTCGTGGGCGTCGGTGGTGTCCAGGACCGCCTCCACTCTCGTGGTGGCGGCCCGGCCGGTGGGGTTGCGGGCGATCTCGACGCGGCGCTCGGCCAGGTCACTGGCTTCGTCCTCGGCGAGTTGTTCGGGATCGAACCGGGCCAATGCCTCCTCGATCAACCGGTCCAGGGTCCTGACCCCGACTCGCTCCACCCGGCGCGCAATGTGGACGTCGACCCACGCGGCCGCCTCCTGGGGGAGTGTCATAGTCGCGTCGGCGACCCGGCGGGCCCGCCAGCCATCTACCTGCCCGGCCTTCACCCTCGCCCACGTACACGGGAGA